>JACRIH010000006.1 GCA_016235885.1 Planctomycetales bacterium
CGCCGGTCTGCTGGAAATCACCGGCGGCTAGCGCCTTGCCGCTCACTTCACACAACTTTCAACAGGAATGGCGGAGAGCCGGAAAGATTCACAGCCTCTAGGTCGTCGTCGAGGAACAGAGTATACGGTTTTCGCGGAGAGGCTTCACGTCATCAGAAGACAACATTCTGCGGCTGCATGGCAACTCAACTTGAGCCGGCCCGCACGGCGGGGTATCCTCAACCCCGTCGTGGCGTCTCGGCCGGCAATCGGACTGCTGGTGGCGTGCGATCCAAACTTCCAATGGGAGTCCCGCCGTGAACCGATCGCTCGTGCTGCTCGTCCTGCCCGTGATGCTGCTCGTCGGCCGGCCGGTTTCTGCGGAGCGGCTCGATCCAGCGATCAAGAAGGCGGCCGAGAAAGCGCTCGACTTTCTGGCTCGCGAACAACGGCGGCAGGGATATTGGGAAGCCAACGGCGGGCAGTATCGAGTCGCCATGACCGCGCTCTCTGCCAACGCCATGCTGTGCGAAGGCTCGACGACCACGCGCGGACGATTCGCCAAGAACGTGCGAGCCGCCGTCGATTACCTCATCGAAATGGCGGACCCCGACACGGGGCGCATCGGTTACAAGAACGACTACCACTACATGTACGGCCACGGATTCTCGATGCTGTTCCTTTCACAGGTGTTCGGCGAAGAGGAAGACTCTGATCGCCGCGAACAGTTGCAGCAGGTGCTTACCAAGGCGGTCGTGTTCTGCGGGAATGCTCAAACGACGGCGGGTGGTTGGGGGTACGTCTCGGCGAAGGACGGCGGCGATTTTGATGAAGGGTCCACATGCATCACGCAGGTGCAGGGACTGCGCGCGTGCCGCAACGCGGGGATCGCCGTGCCCAAGGAAATTATTGAGCGGGCCATCAAGTACATCGAGAAATGTACGACTTCCGAGGGTGGCGTGCAGTACAGCCTGAAGAACGGCGGCGGTTCTCGACCTCCGATTACCGCGGCCGCGCTGGCGTGCCTGTTCAACGCGGGGGAATATGAATCGGAGTACGCCAAGAAGCTGATGAAGTTTTGCAAGACGCACCTATCCCCCAGCGGCGAAGATGCCCACACGTTCGGCCACTGGCACTACACGCACTACTACTACGCACAGGTGATGTATCGCGTCGGCGGCGAGGAGTGGAAGAGCTACTTCGGCACGATCAGCAAAAACATTCTCCGCAAGCAATCCGCCGACGGTAGCTGGAAGGAAGGCCACGTCGGTCCGGTCTACACGACAGCGATCAATTCCACGATCCTGCTGCTGGACAATGGATACCTGCCGGTCTACCAGCGGTAGGGTGGGCTTCGCCTACCATGACTGAACATCGCTGCGACCATGCCAATCGCGTACCACATTATCCCGTGTCCCTTGTGCGGCATGCATATCGCCGACACGTACCGATTCTGTCCGGTTTGCCGGGAACCAATTAACTCGCCACGACTGAGCCGATGTTTCAGTTCCATTCGCAGATGGTCCAAACCACTGGCTTGGACTTTCAGGCGGATGTTCTGGTATGTCTTCATCGTATGGTTGTATTTCGGTTTCTTTCCGCGTGACCTTTCGAGCATCTTAGACTTGGTACTGTGGGGTTTCCTCTGCTTTATAATGCTTCGATGCGCGATCGAAGACGCAAAGCACGCTGCCATCCTCTTTCGGAAGGCGCGAAAAGATGCACTCCATCGAGCCGACCAGAAGTTGACGCAACCGCCCGCTGAAATTGAAGCCTGACTCGCAAGCGAATGATTTTGAAGTCCACAATATCCGACATTTTCCACGCTCTTCGCTTGCGCTTCAGGCTTCAGTGAAGTCGGTCAGGCTTTCACGTCTGACGTAGGGTGGGACAAGCGGAGCGCCGGCCCACCATTGGGTTCGTCTCCAATTGTCTGCCGAAGAAATGGTGGCCGGCGCTCGCTTCGCGAGCTGGTCCCACCCTACTCGCCGAGTAACACGCGCAGGTGACAGGCGACGGATTCCGCCAGTGCGTTCACGTTGTAGCCCCCTTCGAGCAGGCTCACGAGTCGCCCTTGGCAGTAATGATCGGCCACTTGCTGGACGAGCTTGGTCAGCGGCTCGAAGTCTTCGGTTTCGAGGCCGAGCGAGCCGACTGGGTCCGCGCGGTGGGCGTCGAATCCCGCGCTGATCAGGATCAGTTCCGGACAGCAGCGGCTGGCGGCGTGGGTCAGGACGGCTTCGAACTGCGACAGGAAGTCTTTGCGCGGCGTGCCAAATTTCACCGGCAGGTTGAATGTCGCGCCGAGTCCCGCTCGGGTTCCCGTTTCGTCGCCAGCTCCGGTGCCGGGATAAAACGGGTAGCGGTGCGACGAGAAAAAGCAGACGTCGGACGATTCGTAGAACATGTCCTGCGTGCCGTTCCCGTGATGCACATCCCAATCCACGATGAGAATTCGCTGGATATGGTGATGCTCCCGGGCATGCTCGGCGGCGACGGCCACATTGTTGAACAGGCAGAACCCCATCGCACTGCCGGGCAGGGCGTGATGCCCCGGCGGACGAATGAGGCACAGTGCGCGGCGATGCGTTCCAGTCAGCACGGCATCGACGGCCGCCAGTGCCGCCCCGGCGGCTTTGCTCGCCACCTCGAACGATCTTCGGCTGACGACCGTGTCCGCCTCAATCCGCCCGCCACCTCGCGCGGCGAACCGCTCCACGGAATCGACATAATCCGCACGATGGACAAGGGCCAAGCGGTTCCGACTGGCAGGACGAAACTCGCCGAGATCGACTTTGCGGAGCAAGCCGGTTTCGTCGAGATGTTCGATCACCCGCCGCAACCTTTCCGGAGATTCCGGATGCTCACCGGTGCGATGTTCGAGGAACACCGGATCAGTGAAAAGCAGCGGCCGGGGCGAGGGGCGGGTGATTTCCATGTGATATGCTTCGCCTGCCTCAATCGGTGCCTCAACGCAACTGTCCAGCAAGATAATCTGCTCGATTGGAAACTGCCGGCCGGCAGAAACGGTCCTTGATGATCGATCAAATCCTCGTCGCCCAAGCCCTTGGGGAGTCAACTTGACAGTTTTTATTGACCGTTGATACCGTACCGCCAGCCGCAGTCGAGACCAAGTTGCCAAGCCAAGTTTGATCCGTTTCGACTCCGCCCGTGAAGTGGTAAAGCCTTTCGAGCCATGCTATTCTACGCCCCTCATTGTCGTTCCTTGATTGAGGTCGGATTGTACTGAAGCGAAGCCTGATCTGCGACGGCGGCTCCTCACTTCACACGGTGAATAATCGAGCATCACGCGACGGTTGGTTCGCCAGGACTGCCACCTCATAGATGAGAACCCAGTTGCCCCGTCGGATTCAAGTCGGACAACTTCCTGCGAAGGATTCTCTCCCCGTGCTCCTGCCCCAATCGACCATGAGCTTGTTGCGACTCAGCCGCGGTGAGGATGGGCATTCGCGAGCCACCGGTTGGGCGACGTTCGTGGTGTCAACTTGTCTCTGGTTCTGCTACTCGACAACACCTGCCTTCGCACAACCGCAGGGTCATGGCGACGGAACGCGACCAGGAGCACGCCCGCCCGTCGGCGGTCAACCCGGTGGATTCGGGGCCGGGGGACGACGCCCTGTCACTGCCAAAATTCCCGACGAAGCTCCGCCAGTCAACATTGACCGCGAATCGCTTCCGCCAGGATACGTCCCGCCACGCGAGGTTCCAGCATACTTGAAGGACTGCAAAGAATGGGTGCTCAACAACAACGAACGGCCGGACACCAAGAAGGAACTGCCTCGGTTTAACGGTTTGAAAGCGGCAGGCGCTCAACTCAACGGCAAAGAAGATATCGACCTGATCAAAAAAGTGATTCGCTCGATGCTGGCGGACTTTACGAAGAAGGAAAACCGGGAGAAGGTCTACAAACTTCGCGAGGATATCTTCGTCAAGGTGCTTGGGTTCCCACAACTCACCCAACCAGTCAAGGACGTGATCCTCGATGTCTTGGTCGCGGAAGCCCCGACACTTTTCGACCACTGTCTCGAACCACGATTAAACGCCGTGCTGCTCTTGTCTCAGTTGGACAAGGTGCAGGCGATCACTGTCCCCCCACAACCAGCCGTACCGTACATCGCGGCATGCACGCCGCTGTTGAAACTACTCAACGATCCACAGCAACCCGACATCGTCAAGATTCCCGCCGTCATTGGCGTGGTGCGCTATGCCGCACCGGTGAACACGAATCCCGACTTGAAACACAAGGCCGTCGAAGCCCTCTCCAAGCTTTTGAAGAATCCCAAGACGGATATCTGGCTGCAATGGCGATGCGCTGAGGGGTTGGGCCAGATCGGCTACTTCAAGAACCTTGCCAACCAACCGGTCGTGCTCGCATTGCTCCGCGATGTGATGAACGATTCCAAACGCCATTGGGAAGTTCGTGCTCAAGCGGCGCGGGCGCTTGGTCGGCTCAATTTGGACCCCGCGGTCGATTTGAAGGGTGTTGCAGTCGACTTGGCCAGCTTCGCGTTGCAGATGACCGTCGAGTACCAGAAGAATCCAAAGCAATCGCACTGGCAGGGCTGCTTCTTCAACTTGTACCTGGCGTTTCGACCGCTCGATGCCGAGGAGAAGAAGAAAGGCTGGGGACTGCTGACGCTTGTTGGCAGGCCTCCCTTCGCGCCCCACAGCGCCATTGTCACGTCTGTGTACCAACATTGCCTGCCGTTGATTCAGAATGTACTCACTCCTCCGGCAGCGGTTACGCTCCCCGAAGCGATCAAGAATCTGAACGACTGGCTCAAACAGAATTCGCCCAACGGTGGCGTGAATATCGCTCCTGCCGCCGAACAGCCGCCGAAGACAAAGCCTCCGGCTTGATTTGGCTGGCGTCGAATTGCCATCCGACCTTCGTGCGATCCATCAGCCGGTGGCTTCAGTCGTCCCCGATCTCCGACCACAGGTCGCGGAACGATTTTCGAGCGGGAACTGGAAAGTCTCGCGATCGCGTCCACCCGGCGAGCGGTCCGGGCAGACGACTCAGCCAGCCATCGGCTGCAAACCAGCCGAGCACTCGGCCGGCGATCGCAGTTGTCAGGCGATACGCTTTCGGCGACCTCATCATTCGCGACCAGACGCGGTAGATCAGCTCCTCGCCGCGCGGGGCGACATGCTGTTCGTGCTGCGCGACGCGATTCTTGATGAGCAATTCCGGGATTTGAATCTTCACCGGGCATGCGGCCTGACAGGCTCCGCAGAGTGACGACGCGTGCGGCTGATGGTAGTTTTCTTTCAGGCCGTCGAAGAGCGGAGTGATGACGGCTCCGATCGGGCCGGAATACGTGCCGCCGTACGCGTGGCCGCCGACCTTGCGATAGACCGGGCAGACGTTCAGGCACGCACCGCAGCGAATGCAAAACAGACTCTCGCGCATCGGTCCGCCGAGAATTCGCGACCGGCCGTTGTCGAGCAGCACGAGGTGAAATTCCTCCGGCCCATCGGATTCGCCGGGCTTTCGCGGACCGGTGATGAGCGACGCGTAGATCGACATCTTCTGTCCGGTCGCGGCGCGGGCGAGCACTTTCAAAAAGATCGGCAGGTCGGCAAGCGTCGGAATTAACTTCTCGATGCCGACGACGGCGACATGCACCCGTGGCAGAGACGTCGTCAGCCGCGCGTTCCCTTCGTTCGAGATGATGACCAGCGTCCCGGTCTCGGCGACCAAAAAATTTCCGCCGCTGATCCCCATCTGCGATTCGGCAAACTTCTTCCGCAACAGGCCACGGGCGAACTGAGCCATCTCATGCGGATCGGACGTGACGTTCGCGTTCACCGTCCGATTCAGAAGCTCAGCCATTTCTTCGGCCGTCTTGTGGAGCGCCGGGCCGACCAGATGCGACGGACGTTCCCCCGCGAGCTGGATGATGAATTCACCGAAGTCGGTCTCAGTCACCTCGATGCCGTGCTCCTCCAGATGCCGGTTGAGATGGATTTCCTCGGTGACCATCGACTTCGATTTGACAATCTTCGTGATCCCGCGTTCGCTGGCGATCCGGGCGACGATCTCGTTCGCGTCGTCACCGTCGGTCGCAAAGTACACATGCCCGCCGCGAGCCGTCACCGCCGCTTCGAGTTGTTCGATGTAGCGGTCGAGGTGCGCCAGCGTCTCATCCTTGATCGCCCGCGCTTTGTCGCGCAGCAGTGACGATCCCGGCAACCGCTCAAACGCATTGCGGTTTCCCAGAGCGAGCGTTTCCCCCAGCCGATTGAGCGCGATCTGCAAATTCGGCGAATCCAACGCTTCGCGCGAAGCGGCGAGGAACTCGTGGTGTTCGTGGATGGCGAAGGGGGAGGGCATCATGATTTCCGATTTGGCTTCACGACTTATCCTCCCCTCTCCCCTTTTGGGGAGAGGGGTCGGGGGTGAGGGGCGGTCCGCGCGGTTCTACAAGTTCAAATCGAGAGACGCTTGCCGCACCCCTCACCCCAGCCCTCTCCCGAAAGGGGAGAGGGGGTTCGTCTCACTTCTTACGACAATCAACTCATGATTGCGAACCCCTCGCACCCACATCTCCGGCCGTTCGATCCGTTTCGGCTGCGGATGAGGTTTGGGTTCAACAATCGTCAGCGGTGCGGGAGTGAATCCAATCAGCACGAACAGCAGCGTCGCCCAGCCGATCACTTTCCGACCGAGACCCAGCGGCACGTAATCGTCGGCCGTCGGTGGGTGTCGCGAACCCATCATCACGAGCAGCACCAGCATGAGACTCCAGCCGAAATACGACGGGTTGACGAAACTGCCGGCCACCACGACCGCGATCACCGCCCCTCGGAGCAACCACCGCGCGACAACATGCGAGCGTCGCAACAACAGAGCGTACAAAATGTGTCCACCATCGAGTTGCCCGATCGGTAGCAGGTTCAGCCCGGTGATGAACACGCCCACCCAACCGGCAAAACCAACCGGGTGCAAGACGATATCCTGTCCCTCGGGACGTGCTCCATGAATCAACGAGATCAAACACTGAACGACGAGGGGCTCGCCGAAATACATGGCCGGCTTCGTGAGGTCGATCTGAATCACAGTCGACCACTGAATCCCATAGATCAACGCGGGAATCGCGAGCACCAACCCAGCCAACGGCCCGCTGACGGCGATGTCGAACAGCGCCTTGCGATCGGCCCATCCCGCCCCCTGAATGATGACCGCCCCCATCGTGCCGATCGGACTGCCGGGAAACGGGATGAACAGCGGAAAGGTCGCCGGCACACCATACCGTCGGGCTTGCAGGTAGTGGCCGAACTCGTGCGCTCCCAAAATCGCCATCACCGGCACCGCGTACGTCAGCCCCCCCACGGAGTATGTCGAGAAACACGTCGCGAAAAACAGCAGCAGCGGCAGCGTGACTCGGCGGTGAAATGGCACGGTGGGTGATTCGAGTTGTGGGGTGAACAGCCGGGGGCTGGGTGGCAGATGTTTGGTGGTCCACACTAACCCGAAGCGTGAGCGAGGAAAGAGTGATGACTTCCCTCGCTCACGCTTCGGGTTGGTGTTCGCGAAAAAAGCCGTGGCCAGGCGTGACGAGACCACGGAGCGGCGGGTATTCTACTCCCCCACTCAATCGTGTGCGACACCAAGCAGAAGGAGAGCGGACATGGGTTTTTTCGGTGGCAAGGATTGGAACATCGTGGCGGTTCTCTTCGAGAAGGCTGAGCTGTACCGCGTCAACGGCAACCGTGGCAAAGGTGGTGAAGCGGTGACGATGCGGGACAACGTGAAGAATTTCCCGCGCACGATTTATTGGGCGGTGTTCGATCAAAAGCGAGCCTTCCTCGAAGGCGCCCCCGGCCCCGGCGCTGGAATCGTTCCCGCCGCGGTCCTCAAACAACTGATCCGCGATCTGCCGACGAACGCCACCGTGCAATCGATCCTCGCCACGCTGGAAGCAGGCAAGGAACTCAAACTCTCGAAAGGCATGGAGTGGAACGGCTACCCGTTGCCAGAATCGCTTCGACAAAAATCGTAGCGCGGCGAAGCCGCAAGTACGTAGCCGTCACCGCTCCGCGTGACGAGCCGAATAGTCCCAACGGCTACGAATCTGTTCGAATCGGAGGTTGTTCAACTTTCGGCTCGTCACGCGGAGCGATGACGGCTACGTAAAGTCGCGTTGCCGCGACAAGGAGAGCCTCTCATGACCTCGTTGCGACTTGTCTGCGCGGTGATTCTGCTGGGCACATTGATTGGCTTCCCAGCCTCTGGGCAAACGAAAACGGACAAGCCGCCCGTTCGCGATACGTCGCGCGGCGACAGAATGATCGCCGAGTATTTCCGGATCGAGACAGAGAAGCTCGCCAGTGGATGCCTTGCGGACATCCATTCGGTGGATGACTGGAAAGCTCATCGCGACGAATACCGAGCACAACTGTTTGAAATGCTCGGGTTGGACCCGTTGCCGGAACGGACGCCGCTCGAACCGAAAGTCACAGGCGTGGTCGAGCACGATCATTTTCGAGTCGAGAAGGTTCAGTTCCAATCGCGGCCGGGGCTGTACGTCACCGGGAATCTCTACGTGCCGAAGCAGGTGGACAAAGCGCTGCCGGCCATTCTCTACGTGTGTGGCCACGGGCTGGTGAAGAAGGATGGGATCAGCTTCGGAAACAAGGCTCACTACCAGCACCACGGCGCGTGGTTCGCGAGGAATGGCTACGTCTGCCTGACGATCGACACGCTGCAAATGGGCGAGATCGAGGGGATTCATCACGGCACGTACAAGTACGACATGTGGTGGTGGAATTCTCGCGGCTACACGTCGGCGGGCGTCGAAGCGTGGAACTGCATTCGGGCACTCGACTATCTGGAGACGCGGCCGGAAATCGTGGACGCGACGCGGATCGGCGTCACCGGCCGCTCGGGGGGCGGGGCGTACAGTTGGTGGATTGCGGCGCTCGATGAGCGGATCAAGGTCGCGGTGCCGGTCGCGGGCATCACCGACCTGCGAAACCACGTCATCGACGGCACGGTCGAGGGACATTGCGACTGCATGTTCATGGTCAACACGTACCGCTGGGACTACGCGAAAGTGGCCGCGCTCGTCGCTCCGCGTCCGCTGCTGATCTCGAACACCGACAAGGACGGCATCTTCCCGCTCGACGGAGTCGTCCGCGTTCACGATCGCGTCCGCAAAATCTACCGACTGCTGGGAGCCGACAAAAATCTTGGCTTGCAGATCACGGAAGGCCCGCACGCCGACACACAGGAACTGCACATCCACGCCTTCCGGTGGTTCAATCGGTTTCTGAAGAATGACACCTCGCAGATTGAGACGGCCGCCGTGAAGTTCTTCCAGCCCGAGCAACTGCGAGTCTTCTCCGACCTGCCAGCCGACCAGATCAACACCAAGATTCAAGAAACGTTCGTCCCGACCGCGAAGCCGCCCGAAGTGCCGACCAGTGCCGAGGCGTGGAGCACACAGCGCGACGGTTGGTTGAAGTCGCTTCGCGAAAAGGCATTTCGCGGCTGGCCCGACGACAGCGACCTCGATGCCCGATCGCTCGACATCACCAAGGAATTTGATGTCGAACGGGAGGGGATCCGTTTCGCCGCGTACAACTTCATCAGCCAGCCGGGCATTCGCCTGCGGTTGTATGTCGCCCACCGAGCCGGATTGACACGCGACAAACTGGAACTCATCGTGCTGAATGCGCTGGACGAAGAAGGTTGGACGAAGTGGCTGACCAGCATGCAGGTTGGTTTCGCGGAACAATTGAAGGACGAGACGCTTCCCGCGCCCGACGCGAAAGCGTTTGACGAGACACGAAAAATGTTCCAGTCGTTCGCGTGGGGGATGGCTTACATCGCGCCGCGCGGCATCGGTCCAACCGCCTGGGACCAATCGCCGAAGAAACAGACGCAGCATCGCCGACGTTTTCTGCTGCTCGGGCAGACGCTCGACGGCATGCGCGTGTGGGATGTCCGCCGGGCGGCTCAGACTCTGCGAGCCGCCGACAAAGGCGGATTCCACAAGACGCCGCTCTGGCTGCAAGGCGAACACTCGATGGCCGTGGTCTCGCTGTACGCTTCGCTCTTCGAACCGAACATTGCTCGGCTGGACCTGTGGCACCTGCCGCAGTCGCATCAATCCGGCCCCGACCTGTTGAACGTGATGCGGTATCTCGATCTGCCGCAGACACTCGCGATGGCGGCCGAACGCTCGTCGATCCGGCTCTATCAGAAAATCGCCTCGGGTTGGGAATTCCCGCAAGCCGTGGCGGCGAAGCTCGGTTGGAATGCCAAACAAATCCAAGTCCGCACGCTGCCGAGTACGAAAGTCGAGTGAGGTTTTTTTGGCAGAATGATGTTGGGCAGAACGATCAGCAGCACGATGCGTCAGAAATGCCTTGATGCCGAAATCATTCTGCACAACATCGTTCTGCCAATCTCCTCGAATCCCCGAGTGCGTCTCTAACGAAACGCTGGTCTACATCAATCGTTTTTCCAATTCGATGCCAGCCACAGGATGGCCGTGCCGTCGCGGCTGCTGGAGAGAGCCTGCCGGCTGTCGGTTGAGAACGACACTGATGTCACTTCTTGCGTGTGGCCTTTCAGCGTGAGCAGTTCTTTGCCGGTGCGGGCGTCCCAGAGTTTGATGGAATGATCCTGGCTGCCAGTCAGCACGCGCGACGCATCGCGAGAGACGGCCACGCAGGTCACGCGCGCCGTGTGGCCGGTGAGCGTGCGGAGTTCCTTGCCGGTGTGTGCGTCCCACAATTTGGCGGTGTTGTCTTCGCTGCCGGTGACGACAGTTCGACCGTTCGCCGAAATTGTCGCGGAGAGGACCGCCCAACGATGGCTCTCGAATTTTCGCACGGGTGCGGCCGTCGCCGTATTCCACAACCGGGCGGTCGCGTCGTTGGATGCGGTCAGGACAAGAGATCCATCAGCCGAGAACACCGCATCGCGCACGCGGTCGGTGTGGCCGGTGAGAGTGCGGAGCACCTGGCCGCTCTTCGCATCCCACAGTTTTGCAGAGTGATCGTCGCTGGCGGTCAGGACCACGTCACCGGTGGGCGAGAACGCGACGGCGTTCACGTAGCCGGCGTGTTGGCCTTCGAGTTTGATGTCAACTCGGCCAGCGTCCACATTCCAAATCTTTGCCGAATTGTCCCAGCTTCCAGTGACGACACGCTGGGTGTTCGGCGAGAAACCGGCCGATGCGACGGTCGCGTGCGGGCTGAAACTCAGCAACTGCCTTCCGGTCGGAACACTCCACAGAGTCGCTTCACTGCCTCCCACAGTGACAACGCTAGCGCTGTCAGGCGCGAACGCGGCCGACCACACGAGGCCGCCCGTGCGACCGCTGTCGAGAAACGGTGCGGGCTCCCCTTTGCCGACGTTTTGCGTGACCTCGCGGCCAGTCGCCCAATCCCACAGTCGCACGCGGTGCGAGTCGCCTCCGACGGTGATCGCCCAGCGACCGTCGCGAGACAACGCCACCGAGTTCACCACTCCGTCATTGACCGGCAGTTGGCGAACTTCTTTCGCGGTCGCCAGATCGAACGCACGCACGCCACCATCAGCACAGGTCGTGAGCACTTGCTTTCCATCGTGGCTGAGCGCGAGCGAGAGCACGGCATCCGGATGCCGCAGCGCGGCGGCCGCCACTTCCTTCCCCGTGGTCAAATCCCACACCGAGACGAGTTTGTCGTGGCTGGCGGTCAGCAGCCGACGCCGATCTGGGTGGAAGACGATGACCGATACTTTGCGCGTGTGGTCGCTGAGCGATTTCAGGTGCTGGCCGTTCGCGTTCCACAAATGGCAATGGCCTCCTGCGTCGCCAGTGGCGATCAGGTCTCCGTCGGGCGACACCGCCACGGCCGTCACGCTGGCGGTGTGCCGGTCTTTTAGCTCGCACACCAACCGACCGTTGTCCGCTTCCCACACTTTGGCCGACTTGGCATCGCTGCCGGTAACGATCCAACGGGCATCGAGAGACAGGGCCATTGCCGCGGCGCGTCCGGTCCGTTCCAACCGCAGCAACTGCGCGCCGGTCGAAACGTCCCACACGCAGACCGTGTTGTCCACGGCTCCGGTGATCAACCGCTTGCCATCGGAAAAGAACAAGGCACTCGACGCGAGGAACGAATGGCCTTCGTCCAGCGTTTTCAATTCGCGGCCGGTGCGGGCGTCCCAGACTTTGGCGGACCGGTCACGGCTGGCGGTGACGATGCGACTTGCGTCGGCCGAAAATGTGGCAGACAACACCGCATCGGCGTGCCCGTCGAACACGCGCCCGTGCAGCACGCGAATTTCTTCGTAGCCGGCGATGCTCCATTGCTTGACCTTGTGATCGTGGCTGGCCGACAACACCGCTTTGCCGTCCGGTGCGAACACGGCCGAGCGCACCGACCCGCCGTGACCACGAAACGTGCGCAACGCTCTGCCCGTCGCCAACTCCCAAATCCGCACCGAATTGTCGTGGCTGGATGTCACGATGTTTCGTCCGTCGGGTGACAACGCAACCGACCGCACGGCCGACGTGTGTCCCTCCAGCGCACGGTACTTCGGCTTCGCGATGGTTTCGCCGGATACAAGTTTCTTCGCGTCGATCGGTTCGATATCGTCCGGCCGCCAGACGAGGACGCGATTGTCGTTTCCTCCACTGACGACATGCTTCCCATCCGCAGTGAACGCCACCGCGTAGACCGGCCCCTGATGCCCGGTGAACATTGGCCCGGCCGCTCCCGTTTCAACCGGCCAGACGATGACCGTGCCGTCCTGACTGGCGGTGACGATCGACTTTTCGTCCGGCGAGAATTCGGCGTCCCAGATCCACCAATCGTGACCGACGAACGATTTCAGTGTGCGACCGGTGACGACATCCCACAGTCGGGCCGTCTTGTCGTACGACGACGTGAGCAGGCGCCGGCTGTCGCGGGAGAATGCGACATGCAGCACCGCGTCGGTGTGTCCTTCGAGCTTGCGAACGAGCCGGCCGGAACTTGCCTCCCAGAGCTGGACGAATCCGGACGGGTCGTTGCCGCCGGTGGCGATCAGTTTCCCATCGGGCGAGAACGCGGCGGCATGGACGTACAGGCCGTCGTGGGGCAGGGTGGCAATCACTTTGCCACTGACCGCGTCGCGGATTTCCGCACGACTGTTCCAGCTTGCAGTGACGATTCGTTTCCCATCCGGCGACACTGCCACAGCGTCCACGGGTGAGCCGACCTCAAACGTGCGGAGCGACTGACTGCACAAGTGCATCAGTCGACCCCACTCCCAGTTGCGCAGATCGGGCTGGCAATCATTGAGGATCTCCGTCGCGCTGTCGAACGCGTTTTCATCAATCTTCGCCGCCGCGAGTCCAATCTGGGCCACGTACGCTTCGTACTCTTTCGCCCGCTTGGCGTCTTCGGCGATGAGTTTTTGTTCGACGGCCACCTTCTCTGACGCGACGGCCTTCTCCTTCTCCTTCACGGCTTCCTGCTTGGCGATCTTCTCGGCGTCGCGGGCCATCTCGGCCTTGATTTTTTCATCCGTCGCGACCAGTTCGGCGGCGACGGCGATGTTCTTCTGCGCGATCGCGTCCAACTTGGCCTTCTTCTCGTCCTCCTTGGCCTGCCGCTCCTTATCCTTGGCCTTTTCCTCTTCCTTTTGAGCATTCACTGCGATCTCTCGCTGCTTCTCCTTCAGGTCTCGTTCATTGCGAATCCAGAAGAACGCGGCGGTGATGACGACGAACACGAGCGCCACCAACAGCGTGGCCATCCGGCGAGCGGCTCGCAACCGTTGCTGGCGAGTCTCGCGTTCGGCATGGGCGGCCGTCAGCTTGCGATGCAGATCGGCATGCGCGGGGAGACGGACGTTGAGCAGCGACGCGCCGAGATCGAAGTCTCCCTTGGTGAGCGCGGTGGACGCGTACGCGAACTGGGCGTCGTTCAAGCCCGTCTGTGCTTTCGCGTTGCCCGACCAGAGCACGAGCGCTTCCTGAAATCCGAACAACGCCCGGGCGAACGACTCGTAATCGCTCGACTGCCCCGCATCGCGCAGTTCCCGTTCGGCGCGGTCGGCGAGGGCGATGCTTTGCGAGTGAGACCGATAGTCGCGGATGGCCTGTTGGAAGTCGCGGACGGTCGCGTACCGATCGGCAGGCCGTGTGGCCATCGCATGCAGTGCAATGTCCAACAGTTCGCCCGATTTGTCGGTCGGAACGATTTGGTTCTCCGCCGCCGCGACCAGGCACGCCATCGCATTGCGTCCGGTGTGTGGCATCTTTCCGGCAACCATTTCGAACAACAGGGCACCCAGCAGATAGATGTCGCTGTGTGTTCCGAGTGGTCCCTTGTTGGGGTGGGCCATTTCGGGAGCCATGTACGCAGGCGTGCCGCCGACGCTCGTCTCCGGCGTGAGCGTCTCCGCCTTGCCCGACCGGTCGGCTCCGGGAACAGAGCAGGCCAGACCCCAGTCCATGCCCAGCACCTCGCCGAATGCGCCCAGCATGACGTTTCCGGGTTTCAAGTCGCGGTGCAGCACGTTGCGCGAGTGCGCGAACGCAATGGCGTCGGCGACCTTCATCAACACGTCCAGGTTCTCTTCGAGTGACAGCCGGGAAATCACTTTGTCCCACGGCGTCCCCTGCACGCGTTTCATCGAATAGAACAGCGCGTTCTGCGCATCGCTGCCAACATCGTAGATGGGAACGATGTTCGGGTGATCCAGATCCCCAGTGACGACCGCTTCGGCCAGGAACTTCTCCCGCAACTCCAGGTCGCCCGCGATCTCGGGCTTGACCATCTTGAGCGCGACGATGCGGTCCACAGATGACTGCCGCGCCGCATACACGACGCCCATGCCCCCTTTGCCGAGCAGGTCGATCAATTCATAATCGGGCGGCGCTTTGGCGGGATCACGCTGGCTGAAATGTTGCAGTGCCCGCGGCTTGACGACCAGTGCCGAGCTGACCGGCCCACCGCGCGATGGCCCCTTGATCGACGAGCGGGGATTGTCGTCCGGTTTGACGAGGGTGTCCCATGTCTGCTGAATATCGGCCGGAATGCCGCGACGTTCAGCCTCGGGCACAAACGTGGGGAGTTGAGACAGCTCTGGACCCGCCGACAATGTGAGCGGCGTGGGAGCGTCAACGGCGGGCACATACGTGGGCAACACATTCCGTTGCGAGGTGTCGATGAGTGACAGTGACGGCACTGGAACCGGTGTGCCGGACGATGCAGGTGGACTGCCGGCGGGTGATCCACCGGACACTGGCTGCGGATGCAGTGTCTTGGGACTTCGTGATGTTAAGGTGTCGCGATCTGCGTTTCCGTCCCCTGGAACGAACGTCGCCAGCGGCGATGACGCTCCCGCCGGACTCCCGTCCACCGGAGGTTGCATCGTCTCACTGATTCCCACGGGCAGGGGAGTAATCGGTTGTCCGCAGATTGGACAGCGGCCCGACGAGGCATTCGACGGCAACGGGGATTTGCAGGCAGTACAGTTGGGCATGGGGAATACTGGATTCGGGATCTTGGTTTTTCGATTTTGTGACCGGACCGGCGGCATCAGCCAACTGACGCTGGTCGCAATGAGTCACACCAGCGACTTGTTCAACCCTTCGAACTTCACTTGCCTCCCGGCTTGACGGCCGCCGGAGTCGGCGGTTTGTCGAGCCCCGCATCGGTGTCGTCCACCGCCCGACCGTCCTGCAACTTCACTTCGCGAATGAGCAACAAACGCTCTTCGCCCGCGTCTCGGAAGTAAACTCGGAACCGGCCGCGTTCGAGCTTCTTGAACAATGCCGGCAAATTATCGAGCGTGTCTTCGGGCAGCCGGAGACTGCGCAATTCGCGTCCCGCCGCGTCGAGCGGGCGCAAGACAACCTCCGCCTCGGTGATCGGCACGCCATCGATCCTGACTGCTTCGGGCACGACATCATCGCGGTCATCCGGTGCGAACAATCGCGACACGTTGACGAGAAAATCAATCGGCAACTGTGGGTCGCGCCGACCGCCGAATCCAAACAGCTCGCCCGTCGGCGGTGGACTACCTGGAGGAGGTGGTGGGCGTCCCGATGGATTATTTCCCGGTGGTGGCACTCCCGGCGGCGGCGGTGGCGGCCCGCCGCTTGATGATGATAATCGCGGTCCGCCCTGCGGCGTCAGGTTTCCTCCCGGAGGTGGAGACCCCGGCGGTCCCGGCGGGAAAAAGATGATCCCATCGGGCGTGACCGTGATGGGCACCGTGTCGGCGTCGATGAGCGGCCCGCCCCCAGTGTTTCCTTGATCGTTGGTGACGATTTGCAGCGATCCGGCTCCATTGAAGCCGGGGCTGGGCTGGTACGTCACTGTACTCAGCGCGGTGTTGATCGCCCCCACCGTGCCGGTCAGCGTCACCGACTGTGTACCGTTGCCGATGAGGCTCGTCAAACCGCTGGTATCACCTCCCACCGTGGCCGTACTGCCAGCGGTCAGCGTCACCGAGACGATTCCCGTCCCGGCATCCAGATCGTTGATGGACAACGCGGTCGCACCTGTCAGGATCAGCGGCATGTCGATGCTCGTGGCCTGCGGTCCGGGGATCGAGTTCACCGGCGGATCGTTAACGGCGTTGATGGTGATGGCGATGACGTCGGTGTCGGTGAGCGGGCCGGGACTACCGGTGTTCCCCTGATCGTTGGTCGTGATCCCGAGACTGGCGCCGCCGCTGAATTCTGGCGGCGCAGTGAAAGACAGGCCATCAAGTGCCGCGTTGATGTTGGTCAGCGTTCCGCGAAACGTCATCGTGCCGTCAGCGGTACCATCCCCCAGAGTGAACGTCAGGCCACCAACACCATTCAACGTCAGCGTGCCATTCGTCGCGATGAGCGTGACCTGTACCGGGTTGGCGGCAGAATCCAGGTCGTTGATCGAAATCCGGTTGGCATTCCCACCGGAAAACACCAGCGGCGTGTCTTCATTCGCCGCCTGCGATCCCGGCACCAAGTTCGCCGGCCCGTCGTTGACCGGAGAGACGTTGAGCGTGAACGTATTGGGAGTCGGGTCGGTGTCCTGGCCGCCGGTCGCCGTTCCGCCATCATCGCGAACTGAAAACGTGAGGTTGGCGAACGGCACACCGTTCTGTTGGGGAAGCGGTGTGAAAACCAGATTTCCGATTTGGTTGACTGGGATCACCTGTCCCGTCGTGACGGGAACGCCCGACAGCAGCAGCGATCCGCCGGGGGGAAGCGTGTTAACCACGACGGCCTGAAATGCGTTCGCTGGAGTATCGATCGGGTCGGTGAACCCGAAGTTACCCGGAGAAAACGTGAATGAAGTGTCCTCATCGAATGTCACCGAACCGTCCGTGCCGGCGGGTGCGTCGTTGATTGCCAGGCCGTCGTTGTCCACGATGTTCAGCGTCGCCGTGGCGGTCGCCGCGTCGATGGCAATCCCCGCGTTGCCACTGGTAATCGCCGTCAGCGTCACGCTCACCGTCTCTGTTCCTTCGGAGGTTGGATCGTCGATCACCGGGACCAAGATTGTGGCCGTTCTGCCTCCCGCCACGATCGTCACTGTCCCGCTCAGCGCCGTGAAGTCAATTCCCGATTGAGCCAACCCGCCGACGTTGTAGCTCAACACCGTGTCCGTGGAACTCGACGCGCTCAGCGTCAACGTGAACACCCCGTCGACCGGCCCCGTCTCGTCACCGTCCGCCGTCCCCGCGAAACCCACCACCGCGCTGTCATTGTCCGAGATCGTCCCCGTCGCGACGCTGGGTGAGCCGACGAGGTATCCGGTCCCGGCAGTCACGGTGAGGTCGAGCGTCTCCAAGGGTTCCACCATGTTGTCATCGATCGGAACGATGGTGATTGTGAAGTTGGGACTTCCCGCCGCGAACGTCACCGTGCCACTCGTGGCCAGAAAGGTCGTCGCGCCGCCTGGGGTGTAATCGGCGGGGAAACTCATGGAGCCAGCCACGCTGAAATTGACTGTCAGCGCCGCGCCACTCGTCCCGGAAGAGCGGGAGAACACATAGATCAAACCGGTGACATCGTTTTCCAGCACAGTCGAAGGAAACGCGTTGACCGTGATCACGTCTTGCGGCAGCAGGACCACATCGTTGCCATCACCTCCGGAATACGTGATGGCAAAGACCACCGGTCCAACGACGCTGTTGATCGTGACGAGAGCGCCCTCGTTCAGTCCAGAGAACGTGCCCCCGACCGCGTTCGTGCCATTGTTGGCAATGATCGTGATATCCTGGCCGACCGCCACGGCGGCTGTACCGATCGCGTTCAGCGTCGCGCCCCCCAAGACCACGTTGCCCCGCACGATCATTTGATCGTGATCGGTACACGCGATCGGTCCATTGATCTCGACGGTGAATGTCGAGTTGGTGGTCAGCGTGAGGTCGTTCGTGGTGATGCAACCGGGACTGTTGCCCGGTGAAACCGTGCCGAGGCTGTTGACCAGCACGTTGCCATCCACCGTGCCCGTCCCACCCAGAGTGGCCCCACCGTTGACGACTACGTTGCTCAGAATCGAACCGGTCGCATTGACGAAGAACGTTCCGCCATTGAGCGTAATTGTCTGGTCGCCGGCCTGAAGGTCGGCAGCTCCGACCGCCACCGAATCGGCTTCGCTCAGGAATTGAGCCCCGTCGGTCACATCTTGCGAATTTGTCACGAGGTTCACCACGTTCGTCGTCAGCGGATTGCCGCTGGCTCCGATGCCCGCCGAACCGGCGATGAGGATCAACGTATTTGCGGTCACGTCGGTGGCAGCCGTTCCCGAAACGATGCCGCCTGAACCTGCGATATTTGCCGTCAGCGACACGTTGCCGCCGTTCGCGTCCAGCGCACCTCCACCTGTTAACGTGATCCGGTTGTTGCCACCGGTTGTGATATTCAGGTTGGTGGCCGCAGCTCGCGTGATCGACGCGCTGACCGAAACCTCACCACTATTCACGTCGCCGATGTTGATCGTCCCAGCCGTGATTCGATCGAGTTCGGCATCCGACAAACCGAGCGGACCGCCGAGGGTGTTGTCGATCGCGGTGCCCACATCGATGCCGGTGCCGTCCGTGAGTTGCCGCAGCGAAACGGCGTTCGCTCCACCGTCGATACTGGTCCCCGCTGCGATGTCCATGCTGTTGGAGGCGAGCGAGATGTTGCCGGCGCCAGTGGTCCTGATCAACGTGCCTGTCGTGGTAGTGACCAAGCCCTGGTTGGCTCTCAACGTGAGGTCGCCGTTGGTCGTCGTCACATTGGAACCGCTGTCCAACACGATGTTGCCGGCTCCCACGCCCAGATTACCTGTGACCGTGATCGTGCCGGTGCCGGTTGTGGAAACGGACTCGTGAATCGCGACGGTCCGGTCAGCCGCCAAGAGGATATTGCCCCCCGCGCTGACGATGCTCGGGCTGCCGGCGAGATTGTTGACGATCAGGTCCGACGCGGGGCCGCGAGCGTCCAGAGTCACCCGCCCCGAGTTCGTGGTGACGGCCGAGACGAGAGCGCCGCCACCGGAATTGTCCACGGTCAACGTCCCGCCCGCTTGAATCAGCACATCCCCAGCCCCACCGTTGTTGGCCCGGAACACCAGCGCCGCGTCGCTTTCGATGACCGCCACATTGCCGCTGACTTTCGTTTCCACATCGAGGCAACCCACCCGTGTCTCCAAGGCACCGAACGGACCACTCGACCCGATGCCGGCCTGGGTGAGGATCTGCAACTGACCGTTGGGCGCATCGACGTCGATCAACGCATCGCCGCCGTCCACGACCTCAAAAACCCGACTTTCAATTCGCACTGCGGACGACGTCGTCGAGCAGTCGGCATTCGTCGTGAGCAAACCGCCGAGCGTGATGTTACCGGCGGCCTGCAAGAGGATGTGCCCGCTCCCCGCGTCCACGAGATGCACATCACCCATCGTGATCGCGCCCGTGCCGTCGTTGTCGAAATCGGCCGACAGTTCCACATCCCCCGAGGTGCTCTGGACGCCACCACCCGCGCCGAACGTGATGTCCCGCTCCGATTGCACCCGGTTCGGTCCTGTCACCGTTTTGATCAGGGCGTTGATCGCCACTTCACTCGTTGTACCAGCGGCCTTCAGCACCACGGCACCAAGACCGACGGTTGTCACGGCAGAGTTGATCACCAACCGGCCACCGTCCGTCTTCAATTCCACCGGTTGACCGTTTGCTGCACTGACACCCGCCACGCCGGCAAATGTGCCGATCGTGAGATCGCCTCCCGCCGTCGTTTCGAGAATTAGGATGCCACCTCCGGTAGAGACGGCAGTCACCTGCGCGGCCAGCAGGCCATCAACCTGAGTCAGCACCGGAGCACCACCACCACCGATGCCCTGATTTGCATCGAGCAGCAGATTGTGAGCCGACACCGTGCCGGAACCATCGATGGTCCCCGCCAGCGACTGCAGCACAAAATCATCGGTCGCGTTGCCAATGTCCGCTCCGATCTTGAAATCGCCCGCAGTCTGCACGATCGTCACTCGTTGCGATTCGGCGACGTTCGTTGTCAGCCCCGTAATTTGATTTGTATCCAAACCGCCGGCGGTGTCGTTGCTCACCGCGATATCGCCATTTGCTCCCGTGCCGGTCGACGCCAACTTCAGCGTTCCGATCCCGACGTGAATCAGCACCGGGTTCGCGGCCCCCACACCGATTCCGGAACCAGACAGGTCCAAGATTCCACTCGTTGTGGAGACGCGACCGGCTCCACCGACGATCGCGTTGACCGCGCCAGCGGACTCGGCCCGCAGTGTGACATTGCCCGCGCCGTTGGTCACGACGCCGCCGTTGAGCACGATGCTCCCGTTGGTCGTGCTCACCTCGATATTGCCTTCGTTCACAGCCACCAATCCGGTCGCCGGTCCGATTGGGCCGATCGACAGATCACCCCCCGCTGCCGATTCGCGGATGAAGATTCCCCCGATCGAAGCCGGATTCCGTACTCGTGCGGCCAGATTGCCGCTCACCGCAACTTCGATCCGCTGTAGGGCGTCCCCCACCCCGTTGAAACTATCCAGCGACACATTGCGTCCCGTCGTCACGCCGGTGCTGCCGGGGTGGTTGATTTCGTCGGCTGCAAAGATCGACACGTCAAACCCAGTCACATCCGCGAGCAGATTGACATCGGCGTTGGCAGTCCCCAACTGGTTGTCGGCCAACAGCAGTACCGTGCCCGTGCCGTTGGCGACCACGGCCCGGTCGATGAACAACGCGCCGCTCTGCACCAGCACGTCGATGGGCTGATCGTTGGTCGTCGATAATCCCGGCACAACGACGCCACGAGCATCGGTAACTTCCCCCACTCGCAAATCGCCTCCACCAGCCAACTCTGTCACGAAAATACCTCGGATGGCATTGGTACCAGTCACCTGTGCGGCGAGATTCCCGCTGACGTCGACGTTGGTCAGCACTCGATTCGTCAAGCTTCCAATCCCGTTGGCTGCGGTCAGCAACACATCCGTCCCCTGAACCAGGCTCAGCGGTGCGGTGTTGTTGATCGAACCGTTGAACGACGTGATGAGCACCCGGCCGCCGTTGATCGCATTGATTCCGTGTCCAATGTTCACGTCCCCCTGCTGGTCGATCGTGATCTGCCCGCCATCGGTAAACACCGGCGAGTTGACCTGAAAATTGATTCCGGTCGACGTGAGGTTGCCCGACCCAAGGTTGATCGTCTGGTTGATGACCACGTCGCCGTCACCCAGTCCATCGCTGTCCGCCCTGAGTGTCAGATTCAGGTTGCCCGCCCCTCCGATTGGTCCGTCGATAACAATGTTGTTGTGCGCGATCAGGTTCAGCGTGTTGCCGACGGTCCCAGGGTAATTCAACGCTGTGGCCAGGGTGATGTTTCCCTGCTCGATGCTCGCCACGTCCGCTTGCGTCTGCACGATGACATTCACCCCGCCAGTGAACGCGGACAACAACGTATTGATGTCCAGTCGCGCTGTGTCGCCAGTCGTCAGGAACGGATTGGACGACGTGACGTTGAAGTTAACAAAGAGTCCGATCAGCAGATTGTGCGGATCGAGCAACCACGTCCCACCCTGTCCGCTGGGGCTGGCCAACACCGGAGATTCAGTCACATCCAGGAAACCGCGGCTGGACGTTTCTACGAACCCACCGGCTCCGGCACCACCGGCTCCCCGCACACCCAGCTCGCCGAAGACACGCGTGGCCTCGTTCGACCAAACGATGATCCGACCTCCGTCCCCATCGTTCAGCGCATCGGCCAGCAGCCGGGCGTGAGGATCCACGTACGCGAAGTCGGCATTCGGCACGTCTGGGTTCGCCCCTTGATAATCTCCACCGAGCAGGATTGTTCCACCCCCGGCGGCTCCCGACACGTCCACGACCGCGCCGTCGAACACACCCATGCGTTCGCCCAGCAAATGCACTGTGCCGCCAATCCCGCCGGGATGCGGATCCCCGGCGTCAATCTGTCCGTTAATCAGCAGCGTGCCGTGCGAACCGGCATCGAGATGCACGTTGCCACCGGGCAGCGTGATCGCACCGTCGATGGACAACGTCCCGGCCGATGTCGTCACGTCGCCACTGTCGCCTCCCAACCGGATGGTCAGGCTGTCGGTCGGCGTGGCGAAAACAACCGCTGTCCCCAAGTCCGACGTCAGTTGGCTCGATCCGTCCTCCACGGCGTTCGACAACGTCGCGTGATCGGCATCCGCCCCGATGGTGAATTCACGTGCGTCGGCCACCAGCGAGTCGAAAACCGTTTCGATCTGCGTGAACGCAATCGTCGCGAAGCCATCGGCCGAGCCAACCTGCACCGCGCCCGAGGCATTTGTTGTCAGCGAGTGATCCACAGCACCAGCGGACCCGCCCGACAGCAGCAACTGATCGCCTGACGATTGGCCTCCCGCGTCGAATGTCAGTCCGTCGTGGGGCAACGGGTTGCCACTCGAAAAATCGACCAGCAACGTGTCGTCGTCAGCCGATCCCTGAACGTGAATCCGCGAGACCTGCGCGGCATCGCCAGAGAAAACCTCCGCGCCATTGATTTCGATGTGCAGCCGGTCGGCCCCGGCGTCGTGCGTCTCGAACAGATGGAACAGGTCGGACTGTCCGTCGGCATCACCGGCTTGGACCGTGAGTTCGGCTCCCGCCAGCACCGCCAGCGGAGCCGCATTCAGTACCCGTCGGTCTTCCAGCCGAACCAGCCGCAACCGTGCGTTCGCAATCACGGACTGAGACGACTTCGCCGTCGAGCGGCGTCGCCCCCACCGCCCTGCCAAACTTCTCAGCCAAAACCCCAACGACATGGACCCCTCCCGCGAGACAGATTATCCCACGTCTATTCAACGGAAGAATTTGGCCCGGACTTGCGTGACTCCGCGTATTTTGCCGTCCTCAATGGTTAAAACGCCAGCCCGGTGAGTCTCCGGCATTCTTGAGAAACCCGTCCGGCAGTTGTAGAGTGTCGCCGTCGTTACCAAGATTCAACACCCAACTCACCCCGAGGTGCCACCATGTTGAAATTTCGTCTGCTCCTGTTGACTCTCACCGCCCCCGCGCTGTTCGCCGTCGCCACGCTGGCGTCCGCCCAAGACAAGCCGGCTGCGGCGAAATCTGCCGAAGATGGCTTTGTGTCCCTGTTCAACGGCAAGGATCTGAAAGGCTGGAAGGCCAGCGAGAAGATCGAATGGAAAGTCGAAGACGGCCTGATCATCACGCCACCCATTCGATCACATCTGTTCACCGACAAGGAATTCCGCAACTTCGAACTGCGGCTGGAAATATTCACCACCAAGGGGAGCAATTCGGGCGTGTACTTCTGCACCAAGCCCGAAGACACCTGGCCGAGTCAGGGCTACGAGGCTCAAGTCAA
>JACRIH010000188.1 GCA_016235885.1 Planctomycetales bacterium
CTAGCCGCCGGTGATTTCCAACAGACCGGCGGCTAGCGCCTTGCCGCTCACGGGTGTTGTTCAACAGGAATGGCGGAGAGCCGGAATATCGAAAGGAATATGGCCATGAATCACGCCAGAAAACTGCTTCCGTTGTTCCCGTTTGCCGTTGGTGCGGTCGTCGTCGCGTTGACACTGGGCGTCGTCACTCCAGGCGGAGCGGCGGACAAACCCGATGCTTCCAAGGCTGATGCCGAGTTGGTCAAACCGTTTCAAATCAAGGTGGATGAGGCGGTGCTGCGGGACTTGAAGGAGCGGTTGGTTCGCACGCGGTTGCCGAATGGGATCGACGGCACGGAGTGGGAGTACGGCGTGGATCTCAAGTACATGCAGGAGCTGCTCGTCTACTGGCGCGAGAAGTATGACTGGCGGACGCACGAGCGGCAGTTGAATCAGTTCGATCAGTTTCAGACGACCATCGACGGTCTGGAGATGCACTTCATCCATGTGCGGTCGAAGGAGAAGTCCGCTCGGCCGCTGGTGATTGTTCATGGCTGGCCCGGATCGGTGTATGAGTTTCACAAGATCATCGGGCCGCTCACCGATCCTGTGGCTCATGGAGGAAAGGCCGAGGATGCGTTTCATGTCGTCTGTCCGTCGCTGCCGGGGTTCGGGTTCTCGGGCAAGCCGAATGAGAAGGGGTGGAGTTCGCAACGCATGGCCGAGGTGATCGCGAAGCTGATGGCGCGGTTGGGCTATGAACGCTACGGTGCTCAGGGAGGCGATTGGGGAGGGGGGATTACTCGCTGGCTGGCCGCCAACGATGGTGGGCATTGCATCGGGGGGCACAGCAATTTTCCGGGGGGCAATCAACCGGCGGACGATCCGATGCGGGGCGTCACGATGGCTGAGGTGGAGCGCGTGCAGCAGCGAGTCAAGGAACTCAACGACCAGCGGGCGTATGGGGCGATTCAGGGTTCGCGTCCGCTCACGCTGGGGTATGCGCTGAACGATTCGCCCGCCGGGCTGGCCAGTTGGATCGTGGACAAGTTCTGGGCGTGGAGCGACCACCGCGGAAATCTGGACAACAGCTTCAGCAAAGATGAGTTGCTGACCAATGTCATGATTTATTGGGTGACCGAGACCATGCCGTCGTCGGCTCGCATCTATTACGAGTCGTCCCACAACCTCCCGCGCCCCGCGTCGATGACGCCGTTCGCGAGCACGGGCAAACCGGCTCCAATGGGCTTCGCCCTGTTCCCGAAGGAGATCAACGTGCCGCCCCGCGCGTGGGTCGAACGGAACATGGGCGTCCCGCTCATCCACTGGACCGAGATGCCCCGCGGCGGCCACTTCGCGGCGCTGGAGCAACCGGCCCTGCTGGTGGAAGACGTGCGGGCGTTCTTCCGAAAGGTGCGCTAGCCGCGCTCTGCCGCGACGGAGACATTTGATCGTTGATTGGGACTCGACTGACACCGTGTCAACGTATTACCCGTGCCCACTCGTTACTCATCTTCTCGCAAAACCTGAATCACGTCCGCTTCGATGCGGAAGGTCAGCCCGGCTTGATGCAGAGTGGCGCGGAGGACGTCTCCGACGGTGGTGCGTTGCAGTCTGAGCTTCACCGGCGTGTTCAGTTTGGGTTCCACTCGCGGCCGTTGTTCGTCGTCGATTACGAACCGAGTGCCGATCAACTCTTCGAGCTGCCGGAGCATTTGCCGCAGCGGGATCGGTTCGACCTGTTCGAATCGGAGCAGCGGTTGGTTGAGCGCGGCGGTGATGTCTCGCGCCGGCTTCGGCGGCGGTGGTGGTTCGGCCGGCTTGGCTTCCGCGTTCGGGGGGCGCGGGGCGAGCGCAGCGGGCTTTTCGATTTGGGGGCCGGGGGCTGGGACAGGATCAGTTGGGTCGACGGCAGCCACACGTTTTGGTGGCGGATCGTCTACGGGCGAGGGCGCGTTGTCGTTGATCGTCGCCAACCGGCGAATGATGTCGGGATCGGTGTCGGCGGCCAGCGTGCGCACGCTGCCGTCGGCCAGCAGCACGAACATGCTGTTCGGTTTGCCGGTTCCGAATCCGTCGGGGCCGTTCACGAACGGTTCGCGAGTGAACGGCCGCACCGTGGCCGAACCACCGGCAGCCCACGAGCCGAGTTTCTCGGCCACGCCTGCCAGCAGCAGTGTCTCGGACGTTCCATCAGCGATATCGTCGAGC
Source organism: Planctomycetales bacterium (assembly GCA_016235885.1). Lineage (GTDB taxonomy): Bacteria > Planctomycetota > Planctomycetia > Planctomycetales > Planctomycetaceae > JACRIH01. The sequence goes on from JACRIH010000188.1 coordinate 2,191, forward strand.
CGTGTTTGCCGCTCGTCACCAAACACGCCGGCTCGCGGATGCCCGATCGGCAACCGCGGCGCATCGTCACCCACGCCCGCCACGCCGACGAAGTGCGTGGCCGGATAGCCGTCGTCTCCGGCCAGCTTTAGCACCGCCGCATTTTGCCAGCGAGAAATCCGCCGCCGCACGAACGGGTCGTGATGCGGATCGCGCCACGCCCGGTCCCACCGCACGTTCCATCTCTCCGTCGGCCCCGGTTCGTTCGCAGCTTCGAGGACCGCGATCCAACTGAATCGGTCGTCCGGGGCAAGCGGCTGATCGGCTGTCGAAAACGTGCCGATCGGGAATGTCTCTTCGTCGTTCGCGAGCACCAGCAACTCACGACCGAGGTTGGCAAACTGATTCTCCACAGGCGAACGAGGAACTGTGTCGGCCATTCGTGGCAATGTCTGGTCTTCCGTCACTGTCGGATCGGTCGGAACAGATCGGGCAACGGACGGCGGAGCACTTCCGGTGTTGGAATAGGTGACGGCCAGCGTTCCCGAATTCGACCATCGAGGTTGGGGCCAGAACATGATTGTCGCAGCCACAATCGCGATCGCTCCGGCCGCAGTCCATGCCACCAGCCGCGCGTGGCGATTCGCGTCTCCCACTGCCGGCCTCCGGTTGGCGAGGTTCACCAACTCCCGGTCCATCTTTGTCACGGACAATTCACCCGCCGTCTCGACGAACACCAATGTCTGTCGGCACTCCGGGCAGTTAACCGGCCGTCCAACGTGAATTCGTTCGCGGACACGCAGTCGCGTCGAACAGTACGGGCAGGTCAGCGGGGAATCGGGCATGACACTTGAGAAGCGACGGTCTGCAACAGGTCGTGGCCGCGTCGAGCAGGGTTATTCTATCGCGGTCATGAATGAGACAATTGGCTGTAGCCGAAGTCGTGAGACTTCGGGCTGAGTTTATGGCCAGTCTCCGAATTCTCACGACTTCGGCTACCACTCTCGTGGCCGCGAGAGATGCATTCTATCGCACACCCCGGCAATTTTCTTGACCAAGTTCCACGAGATTGCCTGGCGGCGAGCGACTCCTTGACGGGTTTTCTCAGAAAATGCTTGACGATTCGCCCAGCCGAAGTGATCCTACTGACGACTCTCGTCTCATCTCTCTGGGTCAGCATCAAGGAGGCCGCCATGTTTCCTCTGGGAATTTGGAGTTCGCGTCGGATGGCCAAACGATTGATCTGCGTCGGCTGTTGTTTGATGTGGGTCGCGTGCAATCTGTGGGCACAATCGCCCGGTCCTTCGAACAGTGTGGCGGCGAAGGTCGAACGGCAGCTTGCGACCGGAGAATTCGGCCCGGCACTCGACGCGGCGCTCGCCACTCGCGACGTCGGCTTGCGGACGCAACTGTTGCAACGCATCGCGGCGGCTCAATCCGACGCCGGCGACTTTGCCTCGGCGTCCATGACATCGCGGTACCTGCCCGCCGGGCCATCGCGATCCACCACCCAGGCCCAGGTTCTGCGGGAACGGTCGCTGGCGGGGGGCGGTGTGCAGGCCGATTTCCAGCCGCTCATGGACTTGATCACCGCGACAGTCCAGCCCGATTCGTGGGACACTGTTGGTGGTGAAGGGACGATGAGTCAGTTCGATCAGGGCGTGCGCGTTGACCCAAACGGAATGTTGCGTCGCACGCTGCAAGAAGAGACGACGGGGCGACTGGCCTCGCTGGGAATCCGAGCACACGCCGCAGACTTGCACGACGACATGGCTCGGTCGAGCGATCTGCGGATGGTCTCGCTGACTCGCCTCGAACGGGCGGTGGCCGAACGGATCGCGTCCGGTCAACCCGTGCTGGAAACCATGCGGCGGCTGGCAGGGCTGACTCGCGTGCAATTCGTTTTCGTGATGCCAGACGAACACGAACTGATCGTCGCCGGACCGGCCGAGGGATGGGAATATGATGCGACCGGTCGCCCCGTCGGCCGCGAATCGCATCGGCCGATGATGGACTTGGACGACCTGGTGGTCGTGCTGCGGACGTTCGCTCCCGGTGGTGAAGGGGTGTTCGGCTGCTCGATCAATCCGCGCGAGGCCAACCTGAAGGATGTCCGCGATTTCGTCGAACGCTCGAACGCGGCCGGCCCGTTGCGTCCCGGTCGAATCAAACCGTGGGTGACCGAACTGCAACAACGACTCGGCTTGCAGGACGTTGTTGTCTATGGTGTGCCAGCCAACACCCGCGTCTCGCAGGTGCTGGTCGAAGCCGATTATCGGATGAAGCTCATCGGCGTCGACAAGCTCGATGGCGGTCTGCACATTCCCAGCTACTTCGACCTGCTGAAAGTTTCGTCCGGCGACGGAGGCCAGCCGCTCGAAGCCCTGCGCTGGTGGATGACGATGAAGTACGACGCCGTGCTGCACAGCCCTGACAGGCAGGCCTTCGAAATTCAAGGTTCCTCGGTTCTCGTGCAGTCGGAAAACCAGTTCGTGACCTCGCAGGGCAAGCAGATCCCCACCGGCAAGTCGGAACCGACGAATCGGTTATTCGCACAAAACTTCACGCGGCATTATGCAGAACTGGCCCGCCGCGACCTCGTGTTCGCGGACTTGCAGAACGTGTTCGACCTGGCACTGGTCGCCGCCTTGTTGCAGCACGAGCACCTGACGGATCGGATCGACTGGCACCTGGGATGCTTCGCCGCCGCCGAATCGTATCGCCCGGCAAACGTCCCCGCGCCGCAAGTCGTCGAATCGGTCATCAATCACCGGACGTACAACGGCAAGGAGATCGTGGTCCAGGTGGCTGGCGGCGTGCGCGGCGACGTGCTGACCGTGGTGCGCGACAAGGATAAACGCCGCAAGAGCGACAACGTGGCACCGGTCGTACAGCGAGATCGCCAATCGAAACTCCCCGCAGGGCGGTGGTGGTGGGATGCGGGACGCTGACGGAGCGATCCTTGTCGGTGGACACGGTTGCTCCGGCATGGCGCGGGACCCTACTCTACGTCCCTCATGAGCGCCACAGAACCGTCTCAATCTGCTTACGCCAGCGACTTGGAATCCACACTGATCGTGGAAGACCGGGATGACATTTCGCGGGCACCGATCGAATTCGTCGAGGGGAGCGGGCCGCAACTGGTGACCGAAACCCAGTTGCTGCTGCACTCACGCCTGCGAGCCGCAGCACTGGTCCTGTTTCTGGCTGTGGGAGCGTTCTACGTCCGTGGATTCTTCACGTCCGTGGCGGTGGTCCGTGAAATCCATTTGCTGGCCACCATCGGATTGGGGGGGCTGCTGGCCTGGCTTCTCAAAAGTCGCACGCTCCCACTGGCCTCACTGCGACGATACGAAATGCATCTCTTCGGTGGCGTGGTGCTGTTCCTCGGCCTGAC
>JACRIH010000189.1 GCA_016235885.1 Planctomycetales bacterium
GAGCACTCGGAGAGTCACAACGAGGTTCGCGACCAATGGATTCCCCCGAACTCAGCCTTCAGCCGAGCCAGCCGGAATGGTGACGGAACACGTGCGCAGAAACCAAGGCACGCAGAGAAGCCGCTGGCCGGTGATTCCACGGAATCGAACACGGCAGCGGCGCGCAGCGCGATCAAATCACGAGCACGCAGCCGCGCTGGAGAATGTCCACGCCGGATGAGATGGGCGTGAGACTCAACGAGGAGTTGCCTTCGGTCTCAGCCACAATGCTCAACGACTTTGTCGAGAGCGGCTGCCAGACGAGTTCGTAATCGGCCAGCGGCGGACTCACCGCGACGTCGTCCTTCACCACGCTGGGGACAATCAGGTACGGCTGGCAACACCGACCGGATTGGGTCACGCCCGGTGATGCTGAAAGATCCGACCGTGCGCAGCAATTCTGATCGGACTGACCTTGCGTCGGGTGATGTGCAGTCGTCGCCGGGCAACACTCACATCCACTGCACGCCGAACAGGAATTCGACGGAGACGGCCCGTCCTGCCGGTAGCCCATGCAAAACGGTCGATGATCGCCGTTGGCACACACACAACCGACGCGCGGTATCCCGCTGGCGATCAGAAAGGGAATCATCGCCCACACGCCGGCAGCGAAAAATCGATGACCAACCCGAGACATCACATGGCTCCGCAAATCGGTGAAATCGGTCATTCAGTTCGTGCCGACTCTCATCCTTGGACTGTCTTACGTCTCATTCGACGCCGATCGCAGGTCGCGGTGACATTTTTTCCGGCGAGTCACCAAATTCCACGACCGGCAATCCAGCGAATACAAGATGCCGACCCGGTAATGACAGAGGCATCCTACGCAGATCGGCGAAAGGTGGTCAATCCCCGTTCCGAACCCGAACCGTCGCTCCTCGTGATTCCGGTTGATGATCACGGCACTGTCAGGCCCGCCTCAACTTTCGCCAGCCAGTGCCCGATGGTTGGGCAAGTCAGTGGCTGGTGACGACGGCTTCCACCTCGTCGCTGAGACTGGGACAGAGCCACAACCTTCAAACTGACATGCCGGTTACGGTCGTGATTGAAGTCGCTCGCGAACCGCTCGGCCGCAACGGTACGACATTTGATTTCGTGGGTCCACAAATCGTTTTCGGAACAGGTCCATTCTGTGACCCGAGGCATCGTTCAGAAACCAATGACGCTCGTTTGGCTGGGAATCGCTGTCTTGCTCGGGGCGGATGCGCCCGACAGTTTGGTGGCAACTCATCTCCAACCAATCCACGCTGTGGTTGCGGCGTCGTCCGGCCGCGCAGGTGGCTGTGTCGCGACAGGCAATTTTCAGGTCTGCTGTTGTGGAACGACGGTTGATCCCAATCAGGTGGCAAAGTCGTGCGAACAACTGCGAACCCACCTTCGGAAAACTTGGCTGGCCACTGAAGCCGATTCGCGTTGGACGCCGCGCTGTCAGGTGATCGTCCACGCATCGGTGGCGTCGTACGTCAGGCAACTCGGTCCCGGCAGCGAACAGACTTCCGGCTGTTCGAGCATCGAATTGGATGCTGGTCGCGTCGTGTTGCGGCGGATCGACCTCCGCGCCGACGCTGCGGGATGGCTGACCGATTCGCTGCCGCATGAACTGACGCATGTCGTCCTCGCCGATCGGTTTTCCGAACGGCAGGTTCCGCGCTGGGCCGATGAAGGGATCGCGATTCTCTCCGAATCGGTGACCAAACAGCAACTCCGCGAACGCACCTGGCTGGAGGAATCACACGCCGGCCAACAATTCACCGCCCGCGACCTCTTCGCCGTCGGAGCCTATCCCCCTGCAAACCGGCACAACGCGTTTTACGGACAGAGTGCGTCGCTGTCGAGATTTCTGATCGAGCGGGGTACGGCCGCACAATTCGTCACGTTTGTCGAAACGTCTCAGCGGAAAGGCACAACCGCAGCGTTGCGAGCAATCTACAGCCTCGACGGCGTCGAGCACTTGGAACGGCTGTGGGTGGCTCGGCGACCGGCTCCGAACGGGTCGATCCTGCTCGCGGAACAGGACCGAACGAGACGGAATTCCATCAGCCAGACCGCAGACTGATCTTGTCCGAAATTCCAGTCTGGTGCTAATCTCCGCCCCGATTCGGTGGAACCGGAGACACATCAACCACGGTGCCAGGATGGCCAGCACGCCTTGTGACCTCGATGTCGGGGTCGTCTACACCAACGAGCGGCATTACATGGAGCCGCTGATCGCGACGCTCTCCGCTTCGGCGCGAGACCTGCGTGTGCGATTGATGCTGGTCGACAACGCTTCGGCCGACGGCACTCGCGATTGGGAAACGGCGTTCGACGAAACCCTCGTCATCCGAAACGCCACTCAATTGGGATACGCCGAAAACCTGAATCAAATCGTTGCCCGGTCGACCGCCAGGTACGTCCTGCTACTCAACACCGACATGTACTTCGATGTCGCCGAGCAGTGCGTGCGGAAAATGTGGGAGTTCATGGAATCGCATCCCGAGTGCGGACTGAGCGGTTGCCGGCTGTATCACCCCGACGGGTCGTACGCGTATCCCGCCCGGCGATTCCAGACACTGCCGATCATCGCCGCGCGGCGCTTGGGTCTGGGTCACGTCCTGCCCCGGACTCTGCACCGCTACTTCTACCGCGACCACGACGTACGGGACACGTTTGAGTGCGAATGGCTGTCCGGCTGTTTCATGTTCGCCCGCCGCGAAGCGCTTCAACAGGTGGGCCAGTTCGACCTGCGGTTCGCGAAGTATTTTGAAGATGTCGACCTGTCGCTGCGCATGGCGGCGGCGGGGTGGCAGGTCATGTTCAACGGCAGCACGTACGGTTACCACTGCGAGCAACGCGCCAGCACACGGCTGTTCTCGCGAGACGGTTGGCAGCACATCCGTTCGTATTCGCGATGGCTGAGCAAGTGGGGTTTCAACCCGCGCCGCCACATCGCCCGCGCCCGCTCGACTGTCGATACGGAACGACGTATTGCCGCGATCCATCGAACCGACCCCGCGCATGCCAGCGATCGCTCGCTCCACGTCCCACCTCCCCACGCGATCTCCAACCCCGACGCCGCACTGTCGTTGTCGCGGTAGCCAGCTTGCTTGCACGGCCGGGTGAAATCGCCGATTCTTCTCGGTGTTCAGCAACTGACTGCGACACTCGATGAGGGGATCATGGACAAGTCTCAAATTCACTGCACGGTAGACTTCGAACGCGCGGGCATCCAACACGGACACCTCTGCGTGCCGTATTCGTACAACCTCGGCGGTTGGGCCAACTTGCTGGTGCCGATCACGGTGATCCAGAACGGGACCGGACCGACGGTGCTGCTCATGGCGGGCAACCACGGAGACGAGTATCCCGGTCAGGTGGCGATCCTCAAGCTGTGCCGCGAACTGTCCGTCGATCAAATTCGCGGCCGGATCATCATGATTCCGGTGCTCAATGTCCCGGCGTCGAAGGCGGCGACGCGCCTGTCGCCGCTCGATGGGAAAAACCTCAACCGCAGCTTTCCCGGTCGAGCCGATGGCACGGTCACCGAAATGGTCGCGCACTTTCTGACGACCGTTCTGTTTCCGCTGGCCGACGTGGTGATCGACATTCACACCGGCGGCCGGAGTGTCGATTTCTATCCCTGCGCTCACATGCATCTCGTTCCCGACCGCGAGCAGCGGCGGAAAATGGTCGCGGGGACGCTGGCGTGGAATACCGACTTCGCGTTCCTGTACGCCGACATCGCGGGCGGCGGCCTGTTGCCGGTGGAAGCCGAGCGGCAGGGGAAAGTCGTCATCACCACCGAGATGGGCGGAGGCGAAGCGATTCCCGCCGCGGTCCATCGTGTCACCCAAAATGGCTTGTGCAACGTGCTGATTCACCTCGGGCTGCTCGTCGGCCGCGAGCAGTCGCGCGCCGATCTCGGTCTGCCGCCAACTCGCTGGGTGCAGTCGCTCAGCCGCGACGATTACCGCTTCGCGCCCGAGTCGGGAATCTACGAAAACCTCGTCGATCTCGGAGCCGCAGTCGCCGCCGGGCAACCGGTCGGACAACTCCATTTCCTCGAACGCCCCGACCGTGAGCCGGTCCGCGTGGTCGCTCCGACCGCCGGAATCCTGATCGCCACACGCGGCCCCGCGCTCGTCAGCCAGGGAGATTGCGTCGCGTGCATCGCCCATGATGTGGACCCGTTGGTGTTGACGTAGGAACGGGTATCAAATGACATCCCTGTTCCCTCACTCCCCTCTCCCCCTCCGGGGGAGAGGGAGAATCTGACACCGGATCGGGGCACATCTCGACACAATCCATCCCACCGCAACTCAGACTGTGGCACTTTTGCGACGCGGCCGCTGCGCCGTGAAGTGCCGATTGACGTGGTGAGCACACGAGAGCAAGAATTGTTTCGCGCCGCTTGTGGATGCGGCATCCCGACAGATTCAGTGGACGCACAAGGAGTTGGCTTGTGACTCGCGATTTGATTCTCTCGCGACTGTTGCGGTGGTGCGAACTGGTTTCCGTAGCAGCATCCCAACCACGACGGACGCGGCGACCGCACGCGACTGGAATTGCCGCGGCAGTCGAGCGATTGGAAGAGCGGCGGTTGCTCAGTGCGATTGACCTCACGGCAGAAGAACAGCTTGTTCTCGAACTCGTGAACCGCGCCCGAGCCAACCCGCAGGCGGAGGCCGATCGGTTTGGGATCGGACTGAACGATGGACTGGCCGCCGGGACGATCACGTCGGCTCCCAAGCAGCCGCTGGCGCCGAACCAGTTTTTGGAAAACCCAGCCGTGGCGCACACGCTGGACATGCTGGCCCGCGACTTCTTCAGCCACACGAATCCCGACGGCAAATCGTCCAGCCAGCGAGCGACCGATGCGGGTTACAACTGGAACCTCGTCGGCGAGAACATCGCGTACCAGTCGTCGGCAGCGACGAACCGTGGTCCGACCGTTGAGGACGAACATCAGAGCCTGTTTGAAAGCGCGGGGCATCGACAGAACATTCTCAATCCGGGCTATCGTGAGCTTGGCGTCGGCGAACGCTGGGGCAATTTTCAATCGTTCAACGTGAGTATGCTCACGGAAGTGTTCGGCAACCGATCCGGCAACTCGTTTCTCACGGGAGTGGCTTTCACGGACCTCGTCGTCACGGACAATTTTTACTCGATTGGCGAGGCGGTGACGGCCACGACCGTGACCGCAGTCCGTGGCGGCAGTGGCGAATCCTACGTCACGACAACGGGCACCTCGGGCGGCTATTCGTTGCAGATTCCCGATGGCACGTACGCGGTGACTTTGTCGGGCGGCAGTCTGGCATCGCCGATCACAAAGACGAACATCGCCGTTGCCGGAGCCAACGTGAAAGTTGATTTCGTCACGCTGAACCAGAAACCGACGATCGCGCTCACGCCGAATGCCCGCAGCTTCGCCGAAAGCGGAGCGTCCGTGGTGCTCGATTCGGGAGTGACGGTCACCGATACCGACTCGGCCAACTTCGACACCGGCTCGCTAGTCGTGACGATTTCCAGCGGCGCGAACGTCAACGACCGCGTCGAAGTGCGGAACCAGGGAACGGGAGCCGGTCAGATCGGCGTCACGGGTGGCAACGTCACATTCGGAGGGACAACGATCGGCTCGTTCAGCGGTGGTGCGGGATCGACACCGCTGTCGATCGTGTTCAACGCCAGTGCGACCGCCGCCGCTACGCAGGCTCTGCTGCGAAACGTCACGTTTCGGACATCCGGTTCGCCGATCAACACGGCTCAGCGCACGATCGGCATTGTTGTCTCTGACGGTGACGGCGGGGTCAGTACGACGGTTAACCGGGCGATCAACGTGATTGCCATCGCCGCGACGGCCAACGTCACGCGGATGAATCGTGCGTACAATCCGAACGCGGACTATCACTTTTTCACGATTGCGGTTGCCGAGTTCACCAACGCGGTGAATGCTGGCTACCACGATGAGACCGCCGGCCGATCGGGCTTTTCCGTATTGGACAATCTGCTGGCGAACACGACCCCGATCCACCGCCTGTACAACCTGACTTCGGGACGGCACTACTACACGCTCAATGATTTCGAGCGCGACGTTTTGGTGTCGATCGGCTGGCGTTTCGAGAAGGACGAGGGGTTCATGTACCCGGCCCCCGCGGCAGGGACGACGACCATCCATCGGCTGTACAACAACAACTCGGGAGTCCACCTGTACACCGAGAACGTGGCGACCAAGGCCACGATTCTCGCAACCTTCGCCGGAATCTGGGTCGAACACAGCGCACTCGGAAATGCCTTCGCAGTGATCGTGAGCGGCGAACAGTTGCGAACGGCGGCGGTTCGTTCAATCGACCAGCCGGTCGGTACGTTTGCTGGTTCAGCAGCGATCAATTTGCGGACTTTGAGTGATCAACCACTCCGAATCGCGGTCGATACCTGGCTTGTCGATCCCGCATCGCGGGTTGGGAGTTCTTGCTTCGTCAGCGCGGTCGGTGGGACCCATTCCGAGCAACGATCAACGCCGCGGTTTCCTCGACGCGGGTTGACTGACATGCGGTCGACGGCGGATGAGATCGACGCCATCGACGAATTGTTCGCCACCGAGCGACGGCTCCACGAGTTGGAACTGGGGACCGCCGAAAACGAGTGACAACGCCCGCCTACTGGCCGCCGTCCTGAAGTTTTTTGTCATTCCGTGGCAATGCAAACGGCGGGCGTGGCGGGCGGAAACCACCGTCGCCGCGCAAGCCGGGTTCGGGCTTGTTGGGATCGCCATCCGGACGCGGCTCGCCCGGTGGAGGTTGGTTGGCGCGCGGCATCAACGGTTGGTTGAACCGCCGCATGAAGTCGGAATAGCGGCGAGCTGAGTCGAGCGGAAAAAGTTCCGGGTGCGAATCACGGTACAGTTCCTCGAGTTTTCGCTGACCCTCATCCGGACGCAGCCGCATGATCTCGTCCCGTTCGGCCGGCTTGAGTTCTTCAAACCGCTTTTCGAGATCGGACTGCGACGGTGGAGGACTCTTGAGTTGCTCGTCCAATGATCTGGCCACGGTCGTCCACAGCATCATCTTGAGCATCCACGGCTTTTCCAGCATCTCCGCCGGCCGACGTGCCTGGGCCAGCCTTCCCCCAGTCATCTTGCCCACTCCATCGACAATAAACGCCGGCAACGGCAGCGGTCGCCCGGCCCGGTGGTCCCGTTCGAGTTCACGATCGACGGCGTAGGCGAGAATCTGACTGTGACGCTGTGGACCGTTGAGTGTGGTGAGCTTCGTTTTTTCCTCGGACTTCAGGTTCTCCTGCACCAACTTCTCCAGCAGTACGACGGCCTCCGCGAGTTGCTCGTCGTTGAGCACGGGCATTCGTCTCGGGTCGCGAGGGACACCCATTTCGGCCCAGTCGAGCGACGTGCGCTCGCTGGCCTGTTCCTCGCGATACTTCTTCACGAGTTTGATCTTGAGATTGACCTTCGACTCATTCCTCAATTCAGCCTGCGGGCCGGGGTCGAGGGTGACCACCCACTCGCAATACTTTTGCATGACGTCCTTCAGGCCGGGATCGACCTGCACATCGGCGTGAAGTTGCTTGATTTGTTCCTGCCGTTCGGGCGGCAATTTGCGGAAGGCCTCGAAACTCTTTCGCAACTGATCGCGCTTGTCGGCCGACATGCTGGCAATGCGTTGCCGCGCCTGCTCAACCGCCTCGCGTTCGGATCGGGGGGCGTCGGCACCCGACAACGCGCACAGTGTACACAACAACCCGACCGCGGTTCGCAGCCGGAAACGATCAGTCGTGCTAGCGTGATTCACGGCCTGGTTCCTCCACGGCGAAGACAGAACTCTTCTTGAGTTCCTTCAAAAACTCGATGCTCTCGATGGCCTGATATTCATCAAGTCGTTCCAAGACCGGCAGCAGCGTCATCAATTCCTCGGTCTCGTTTGGCACCCAACGGCGGGTGGCAACGAAGCCAATGCTGGCGACGATCAGCAACCCGGCTGCCCAAGCCGCGAAGATCGAACCCTGTCGTGTTCGCTGATACCACGAGTAGCTGTCCAAGGACCGGGGCTTTTGATCGATGGCCCGTAATTGAGTGAGCGTGTTGCGAGTGAACTCCTCGGACACCTTGGCACGCGGCAGGACGTTCAGCATGTCCCACGTGCGGGCCAGAATGTCCACCTCGTGACGCGCGATCGAACTTCGCGTCAGCGCGGTTTCGATGTCCTGCGAATCGGAGTCTTCCAGTTCTCCGTCCAGGTACGCAGTCAGGTTTTCGCGCTGTTCTTGCGAGAGTCGTGGAATCTTTTCCATGATCACTCCAGTAAATGGCCCAAGCCGGTCACTCTTCCAGCAACTCGCCGGAAAAACTTCCCTGTGTGACGTACGGCTCCAAAATCACCCGGAGATTCTCCCGGGCTCGCGACAACAGGGACTTGATGGCGGCGGAACTCATATCCATCGCCAATCCAATGTCCGCATAACTCATGTCCTCGAACTTGTGCAGCAACACCGCCATGCGCTGGCGGTCACTCAACTCTTCCAAGGCCAACTGGACGACGGCCCGCAATTCGTGTTTGTCCATCTGCCGAGTCGGCATCAGCGCCGATTTCTCGGCCAGCACTTGTTCTTCGGGCCGGGCCCCCAGCGGGCCAGATTCGCGAATCTTCAGTGGCACCTCGCGACGTCGTCCCCGATTGCGGCGAGAGTTGCTGGCCAGGTTGTTCGCGATCCGAAACAACCAAGTCGAGAACTTGGCGGTCGCTTGATAACCGTGACGTGCCCGATAAATCCGCAGAAACAAATCCTGAGCCAAATCCTCCGCCGCTTCCTGATTTTGTAGGATGTGCGTGAACACGCTCACGACGCGGTCTTGATATGCCTCAACCAACTGCGTGAACGCGGATTCGTCTCCCTCTTTCGCGCGGAGCATCAACCGCACGTCGGGGTCGCGCGCCGCGAGTTGCTGTTCTGTTTCTGGAGCCGTCAAATTGTCCATGCCTACCACGCGAGTTCCTTGCCGGGTGAAGCCACACCTCCAAGCAGATCTCACCATGCGTTTGTCCGGGCGACACCCCCAGACCGTCTCAGCCGCAGAATTTGGTCGGACGTGTCATTAAACCCCCGACGCTGCTTCGGGTTTCGGTTGCCGGACCGTGGCCGGGATAACTGTCGAGGTCGCAAAGTCGCCGTCGCCTCTGTTGGCCATCTCCACGGAATCCCACACTCTGGCCGACCGATCGCTCCACAATCGCCGGAATTGTAACTGGCGACGGTCGTTCCGGTTAGCCATCTGGGAAACTCCGCAGCCCAACGACAAGCCTGGCGACCTCGAATGCCGATCGGGAATTAAAACGAATCGCTTGGGGAAGCCGACCGGATTTTGGGTCGCATCGCGGGAAAAGGCAATTCGCCGGTGGTGAGATACCGATAATTGTGGCAGATACCCGATGTCGCCGGTTGTCGGCGATATTGGGTTCAGGACCCAAAGGACGAGGGCTGGGCATTATGCAGCGCGGGATCAACGTCTTGGCCTTGGTGAAAGAATCCGAGCGGTACATTTTTTTGTACGACGACGAAAGCTCGGAAACGCTGCTTCAGAAGATGGGGGAATTCGCGGCCAGTCCCGACCTGAGTTTCTCGTGGTATGACGCCGCCGTCCTCAGCCAAAAACTCCGCCGCCTCCGCCTCGAAGCGGAATCGGAAGCCGAGACCGATCTGGAATTCCCCGAGATCAGCCGGTGAATGTGGGTGGACGGTGAACAGGGGGCGGTGAACGGCACGAATCCGGTGTCGAGTTTCCGTCTGCCATCCACCGTCAACCGTCCCCCGTTATGCATGCCGCAATCGACGCCTTCCTGCAATTTCTGCGCATCGAGCGGAATGCGTCGCCGATGACGCTCAAGTCGTATCACGAAGACTTGGAAAGCGTCCGCGAGTATTTTGAAACGCAACAGGGAAAATTCCCGCCTCCCGACGAAGTCACCACGGCCGACCTTCGCGGTTATGTGGCGTACCTGCACGACTGCCAGTACGCCCGCAGTACGATGGCTCGGCGGCTGGCGTGCCTGCGAAGTTTCTTTCGGTACTGCTGCCGTGAAGGCTACTGTCAGGCCAACCCCGCGAAAGCGCTGCGGACTCCGCGCGCAGGTCGCCGCCTGCCGCACTTCCTTACCGCCGAACA
>JACRIH010000202.1 GCA_016235885.1 Planctomycetales bacterium
CTCCGAGCCCCAGCGATTTGTCCGGAACATCCCTGGGACTCGCTCCTCTGGAAAACGCCGACCGCAATCCGCAACGTGGTCCGAGCCACGCTGGAAACGGCACACAGGCGTCGGATGCCGGAGCAGGGGTTTCGAAGCCTTCGGAAGTTGGAGCAGTGATTGCCGATCGAGGTACTCCAGTCGATCCGCGCTCTCGCTACCACGAGACGCGAGCGCGTCCGAGCCATCATCACATTCAACGTGGCTCACTTTGCTCCGCAGTGCGTAACCGAGATGTGTCTCTCGGGTCACGCGACCGCGCTCCCCAGAGCAGCTCCCGCCTTCAGCGAAGTCGCCCGCTGATCCGCTACACCAAAGCGCTTATCTCTGGTTTTGGCGGCGATGTCTCCCGATCTACCTGGCATCGGAGAATTCGAAGTGTTGGAAACGTATCGTTCATGAAATCTTGACGCAATCTAAACGCAATCTTCATCAGGTCTTCACAATGATCGCGATACTTGTCGGCCAGTGCCGACGTCCGATTCTCGCTCACGATGTTGGCGGATGATTCTTCGCTCAGTTCTCGCTTAACACAGGAGCTTCCGAAAGCATGAATGCCCTTCCGACTGTCCGAACGTCCGTGGGATGTGCAGCAGCCGTGGCCCTCTTGTTTGGACTGACCGTTACGGTTCAGTCCGCCGAGCCAACGCAATTGACCGATGAGGCGCTGCAGATTCATCGGCAAGCGTTGGTGTTTGACGGACACAACAGCCTGGTGCCACAACTTCGCAAGCGGAAGGATTTGACTGTCGAGACGGTCGATTTAGGTCGGTTTCAGCAGGGGTTGCACACCGATATTCCCCGTCTGCGACAGGGTGGATTGGGTGCTCAAATTTTTGCGACTTACGTGTCGCCGGAGAGCGTGAAGAAGGGCGCGGCGGTCAAAGAAACGCTGGAACAGATTGAGCAGGTTCGGCGATTGACCGAACGGTTTCCCGGCACTTTCGAGTTGGCGGCGGGAGCGTCGGATGTGGAACGCATTCGTCAGGCCGGGAAGGTCGCTTGCGTGATCGCTGTCGAAGGCGGGCACGCGATCGATGGATCGCTGGCGGTGCTGCACGCGTATCATCAGGCCGGTGCTCGCTGCCTGGCGTTGACGCACGATGACACTCACGGCTGGGCGGACGCGGCTCTGGATGCTTCAACGCACAAGGGACTGACTGCATTTGGAGAAAGCGTGGTCCGCGAGATGAATCGGCTGGGGATGGTGATCGATTTGTCTCACGCCTCCGTCGAGACTGTGCAGGACACGTTGAAGGTCAGCCAGACTCCGGTCATTTTCTCGCATTCGGGAGCGGCGAAACTGGCACCGCATCTGCGGAACCTGCCAGACGACGTGCTGCGACTCGTAGCTGCCAACGGCGGCGTCGTGCATGTCAATTTCTTCTCCGGGTTCCTGACCGCGAAATCAGTCGAGGCCTATCAGAAACGCAGCCAGGCGGCCAATGACCTGCGCAAGTCATTCAAGACCCCGCAGCAGTTTGAGTTGGCGCTGACGCAATGGCTGGCGGACAATCCGCTGCCGACGACGACGGTCAGCGACGTCGTCGATCACATTGATCACATAGTGGCCGTGGCGGGAATCGACCACGTCGGACTGGGATCGAATTATGATGGCATGGTCAGCGTCCCCCGAAACTTGGAGGACGTATCGTGCTTTCCGTACGTCACCCAGGAATTGCTCAAGCGTGGCTACACCAGTGAGCAGGTGCGGAAGATTCTGGGTGGCAACACACTCCGCGTGCTAAGGTCGGTGGAAAGCGCCGCGGGTGCTCAGTCAGCGCCAATCGCACGGACCCCAGTGGCTCCGACCGCTTCCGGCGCGGCTCAGTAGTTGACCTGGAACTGCAACCGCACCACTTGACCGTCTAACTGTTGGTACGGTGTGACACCGGTCGTGTTGACTGCCGTCGTATTGGTGCGGTCCGTGATGAGGTACGAGAGAGTGAGTTCTGCCGCCGGGTTGATCTGCCATTCGGTGCCGAGTTCCCACTCGTCGATCCGGCTGTACGGGGCGTTCCGCTCGGACTTGTAGCCCCCCTTGTAGTACGAGTACCTGACGAACGGGAACCAAGTGCCACGCTGGTCAATTTTGTAGTGCAGCATCGCATAGCCTCCGTAGAGCGAAGTCTCTTCGATGGCGGTCTGGGCAGCGTTCAGCGCGGGACCGCGCCCCAAGGTCCATTCCGTCTGGAATCCGAGCGGCTGCGGATACCAGGCGAACGAGGCTCCAATTCGCTCGTCCTTCCAGCCCCCCAGCTCTCCCGTCTCGACCGTCCCAGCGGGACGCACTCCCGCAGCGGGTCCAACGCCCAGCGGCTTGATCGCTGATGACAACACCGAGTACTCACCGTAGTAACCTTGCACTCCGACTTCCATGTACTGACCGCACTCCAATTCAAAGGGCAACGTCAGACGCGAAACCAAATGCAGGTTGTCATTCTGTTCGAGCAACGATCCGCCCTGTCCGTTGTACACACCCAAACCGAAGATGCCGTAGTTGCCTGTCCCTTTCAGCCCCTTCTCCAACACATCCTTGAAAAAGTCTTGAGCCCAGACAGGAGTCCAGTAGTAGAACACGCCCAGATCGCGCTCGTTCTTTGTCGCACTGTTGAAGGCGTCGTTTCGGTCGAATGGAATCCGGTTCGAACTCGATTGCAGGTTTTCCCAGCCGTAGGGCACTTTCGACTGACCAATACGCAGCCGGAACTCCTTGCAGTCGTCGAGATAAAAGTCGGAGTACCAGTCCCGAATCTGACCATAATGGTTATTGTCAGTGCTTCCGGGAACTGTCGAAGCAAAGTCGGTTTGCATGTAAACGTACACACGTTCGTGAACGTCGCCTGAAAAAATCAATCGGGCCCGGCGAATCAAGAAACTCTGACTGTCTCCGATCGACCGGTCACCGGCGTGCTGAGCCGGGGCGGACCGGTCATCCATGACTGTATCTTCGTTGAACCGAAATTGGGCGTAGCCCTTAAGGCTGAGCTTGTCGTACCACTTCTTCGGCTTGGGCGCCTCAGACTTGCCTGGTTCAGTCACCGCTGCCGTGCTGATGGCTTGTTCGCGTGCGATTGCGATCTCCGGGTCATGCCCGACAAACAGCGACCCAAGGCTTGGCACCGAGAGCGACGCTTGTCGGATCGGCGAATCACTGTTGGCCCGCTGGCCGCCCGCCGCCTCCAACTCGGCAATCCGAGTTTCCGCTCGCTCCAACCGATCAAAAACTTCTTCGGGCGAAAGAGTCGAGACTCGCAATTCGGCCCCGCGAACTTCGCTGCCGGTGGGAGACGGCCCCGGTTCGTCAGCCGTCGCGGACAACGGCACAATCATCGAGAGCACGAGAACGGAAACACAACGTCGCCAACTCTTACAGAGCATGTGAGCACTCCATTGCTGTTGTCTCCCGTGCCAATTCGCACCGGAGCCAGAGACTTTTCAACGATCATCCATGATCGTTTTATTTGGTTCGGCGAGAGACTTGTCAAAGTATATTAAGATTGCCGCCTCTTCCGGTTCTGACGAACGCTCGCGAGTCGTCAGTTCCGGTCAGGCAAAATGCGGGGATTGCAGCGGATCGCAGCGTCTACACAATGTCGTTGCGATGTCCCTTGTTAGGCGTGACTGATCGATCTGGCAAACTGTGCGGCCTCAGAATCGTCACCTTCCGTGCGACCGGCATCCCTGACATTTTCGCTATCACCGTTGCATCCGCGACGTCCGATATTTTTGGCAGTCGCATTGCTCTGCTGACAAGGTGGGGCCTTCGTGAACGAAGGGGGTTTCGATGATGCGAGCCTTTAGCCTGAGTGCCAGTGCGCTGGCGGTGTGGTTACTGACCGCGATACCGGTTTCGGCGCAAGACAGCGAATTCCAGGAATTGCGGGCGCGGATGGAACGGGTCGAACGGCAGAATCAGTACCTGCTCCAGCAACTTCAACAGCAGCAGCGGACGAAGATCGACTTGCCGATCCCGGATGGAGAAGGCGGCGACGACGGCGAATTGAGTTCGTCTCGCAAGATTTTCCAAGCCGCGCTAGAAGGTGCTGCCGCTGCCCAGCCCGAGGCGGAGCCGGATTGGCATGAAGTGGGCAGCGACAAAAGCATGCACGCCAAGTGGAATAATGGACTGGAGCTGGAAACCAAGAACAAGGATTTCCGCATCCATCTCGGCGGTCGAACCCAGCTCGATTACTCCTGGTTCCGCGTGGACGAGTCCGTGCAATCCGATCCCACTTTGGGCAATCGCTTCCGCGACGGTGTCGATTTCCGCCGTGCTCGACTGCGAGCCGACGGCACGATGTACGAGGTGATCGACTTCGAGGTCGAGTACGACTTCATGCAAGGGGCTCGGGTCACAACGCCTGGGGGCGGATCGTTCAACGAAGCGTTGACTGGTCCGACCGATTTGAATTTCACGATCACCAAATTGCCTACCGTCGGCAACCTTCGGATCGGCAATCACAAGGAACCGATCGGCTTCGAGCACCTCACCAGCAGCCGGTATCAGAACTTCATGGAACGGACGTACATGCAGGATGCGTTCTACGGCGGGTTCAACAACGGATTCTCGATCGGTGCCAGCCTGTTCAACACGATGTTCGACGAACGTGCCCGGTGGCAAGCGGGAGTTTTCAGTCCGAACTCGACCGTGTTTGGTTTCAACACCGGTGGGTCGGAAGTCGCGATCACCGGTCGCCTGACCGGCCTGCTGATGTACGAGGACGAAGGGCGCAATCTGGTGCATGTCGGCGTATCGGGGCGACATGCCACGATGGACGACGGTTTGACAAGGTATCGCGTTCGCCCGGCGATCCGCAGCGGGTTGGTCGCCGTCTGGCCGCTCCCTGCCGACACGGGCAGTTTCAATGGTGACACTCAGCAGTGGGTGAATTTCGAATTGGTTTCGGTGCTCGGACCGTGGACATTCCAAGCGGAGTATCTCGGTGCCTACATTCAAGACGCCTTCAAGACCGGCAGCGCCGGTGTTGGGACCGTGAATTACAAGGGGTACTACGTCGAAGCGTTGTATTTTTTGACTGGCGAGCATCGGGCCTACATCCGGAAGAACGCTGCGTTTGACCGCGTCGTCCCCAACGAGAATTTCTTCCTCGTCCCCGGCGACTGTGGGTCAATCTTCGGCCGCGGTGCCTGGCAGATCGGCGTCAAATACGATCACCTCGATCTGGACGACAAGGGGATCGACGGTGGCCGGTTGGACGATTTCACTGTCGGTCTGAACTGGTTCCTGAATCCCAACATGAAGGTGCAGTGGAACTACAACGTGGCTCATCGCGATTCCCCCGTCAGCGGTGCGGGTGACGGACTGATCCAAGGATTTGGCATGCGAGTGGCTCACGACTTTTAGCAACGATACTTTTCTCCCCTCGCCCCCGGAGGGGGAGAGGGGTCGGGGGCGAGGGGCGAACCATCACGGACTCCTGTGCTGGCAGGACGTGGCGACGCGGGGGCCGCCCCCCCCCGCCCCC
>JACRIH010000186.1 GCA_016235885.1 Planctomycetales bacterium
CGGCGGCAACACCATCACACCGTTGGCTCCGAGCTGTCGGACATCGCCAACGTACTGAATCGCCGCGCGGTTGCTGGATTCGGCCACGCCACTCAGCACCGGCAAGCGACCGCGAGCGGTTTCGACGGCGCACCGAATGACGGCCCGCTTCTCGTCCGGGGCCAGCGACTGGTTCTCGCCCAGCGAGCCGCACATGATCAACCCGCTCACGCCGCTGTCGATCAGCACCTCCAGGTGCCGCGCGGTCGCAGGCAGGTCCAACGTCTGGTCTTGTTTGAGTTGGGTCGTGACTGCGGGAAAGACTCCGCTCCAATGTGGTTTCATGCGATTGAATCCGATGCAATCTTGATGAGGAATGAATTGGTTGATCGTGGCTCAGGTCATCAGCCGGAACGCGCTAGCGTCCGGTTAGCGAGTTCGTCGAGAACCGGACGCTAGCGCGTTCCGGCTGATCAATCGGTACCGGTCCTTTCGGTCGTCATGGTTTCGGGCCGGCGGGCAGGTTGTCGTCGAGATACCGTGTCAGCAACCCATACAAGTGCCGGGACGTGGTTTTCCCCTCATCGATCGAATGGCTCCGGTTCGGGTAGGCCATCAGCGTGAAAGGCTTGTTCAATTCGATGAGCCGATTTACTAGCTTCTCCATTCCCTGAGCATGACAGTTGTCGTCGCCGCTGCCATGAACGAGAAGCAGGTTTCCTTTGAGTCCCGCCGCGTGCGTGATGGGCGAACCCTTTTTGTAGTCCTCGGCGTTGTCCTGCGGTAACCCCATGTAACGCTCCTGGTAGATTGTGTCGTAAAGACGCATGTCCGGCACCGAAGCCACCGACAGGCCGGTGCGGTACAGGTCGGGGTAACGGAACAGCAGGTTGAGCGTCATCGACCCGCCGCCGCTCCACCCCCAGACCCCGACCCGCGTCGCGTCGAGGTAGGGCCGCTTGAGCAACTCGCGCGCGGCTGCAGACTGATCCTCTGAGGCGAGCGTTCCGACTCGCCGGTACGCGGCCTTTCGCCAGTCACGGCCGCGCGGGCAGGGCGTGCCTCGATTGTCGACACACGCCACCACATACCCTTGCTGCGAGAGCAGCAGGTGCCAGAGATATTTTTTCCCGCCCCAGCGGTCCAGCACCGACTGGCCGGCCGGTTCGCCGTAAACATAGAAGACCAGCGGATACTTCTTGGTCGAGTCGAAGTCCGGCGGTTTCATCAGCCATCCGTCCAGCTTCACCTCCCCACCGATATCGACCCGGAAGAACTCGACCGGTCCCTGCGATAGTTTCCCCACGGTTGCGCGGAGTGCGTCGTTCGCGGCGAGCGTGTGAAGAACTTTGTGATCTGGGAGCGAGACGATTTCGATGCGCGGCGGCTTGCCAAACGCCGAGTATGTGTGGACCGCGAACGCCCCGTCGGGTGAGATGGAGTAGTCGTGCCATCCCGGTTGGTCTGCCGGACTCAATCGCTTTGGAGTGCCGCTGTCGCTCAGCGAAGCGCAATACAAGTATTGCTGCGTCGGGTTCTCTGGTGAAGCGAGGACGAACACACGATCGCACTTCTCATCGATGTGTAGCAAGCGAATGACGTCGAACTCGCCTTTGGTCACCTGGCGCACGGAGCTGCCGTCGCGCTGGACGAGGTACAGATGCTGCCACCCATCACGTTCGCTGACCCACGTGAAATCGCAACCACCGTTGAGCCACGTCACGTCCTCATCGTGGATGTCCACCCATGCTCCGTCGCGTTCCGTCAACATGGTCCGCACCTTCCCGGTCGTGGTATCGGCCAGCATCAAATCCACGGCATTCTGAAGTCGATTGGCCCGCTGGACCAATAACTCGCGCGAGTTGTCTGCCCACTGCATCCGAGGAATGTAGAAGTCAGTGCGGGTGTCGCCCGGAATATCGATCCAATTCGTCGCCCCACCCGCCACGGAGACAACTCCGAGCCGGCAGGCCGAGTTCCGTTCTCCGGTCTTCGGATAGGCAAAAGAATTCAAGATCGGGTACGTCGCCGTCGTGTTATCGACAAGCGTAAACGTCTTCACGCCGCTGGTGTTGAGTTGCCAGTACGCGATCTGCTGACCATCGGGACTCCACCGCCAACCGTCGCGGCAGGAGAATTCCTCTTCGTACACCCAGTCGAAAGTGCCGTTGATCACCTCGTTCGAGCCGTCGCTCGTGAGCTTTGTCGAGATCCCGCCTTCCGCCGGTTCGACGAACACGTTGTTCTCATGGACGTACCCAACGCGAGTGCCATCGGGCGACAACTTCGCGAACATCAGTGTCGAGGGCTTGGCGTCGCCACCGAGTTTCGCGAGCTGGCCGGTCGAGCGGCGGAAGGTCCAGTAGTCGCCACGAGTGTTTTGCCGCCAGACCTTCACCGAGTTCGTGTAGATCAGCGCCAGATCGAGATCCTTCGAAAGCTCGTAGTCTTGGATGGCGAGCGGACCCTTGGCACCTGTCGGTACGAGCTTCTCCTCAGGAACGAGCACCTCACTCTTTCCACCCGCATCGACCCGGACGATGTCGCTCGCTTCTTTGTGAATCTTGGAAGGTTGAAGGGTGGTGTACGTCCCGCCTTCAAGCCACTTCACCTTGGGAACGCGGTCGCCCTTGAACTCTTCGGATGCGAAGACCCTGTCGAGCGTCAGACGGGCCGGATGAGGCGTCTCAGACTGTGGGCGCGCAGCAGCCACGGCGGGTTCTGCCGACCAAACTACGTTCAAGCTGGCAAACAGAATGAGCCAGGCAGCGACAATGCACGATTTCATGTTGCGATTCCGAAGGTAGCCACGGTCGCCAGACCGTGGGATTGTGATGGCAACTCGGCTGCCCCCACGCTCTGGCGAGCGTGGCTACGAATTCAAATCACGTCGACGACTGGTTTGCCGAGCACGTTCATCTTCGGGTCGATGCCCAGCCCCGGCGAAGTGCTGGCGGACATGAAGCCATTCTCGCGTTGAGGTGCGCCAGCCGCCGTGCTGACCGTGACGTAGCTGTTGAAGTCGGTGCTCGTGAATCGGAACTCTTCAGGCGTGCTGTGAGCCAGGTGCGCAATCGCGGCCGTCGTGATGTCGCCGCCCCAACTGTCTTCCAGAGTCATGGCAATCCCCATGCTCACACAGAGATCGCGCACCTGCTTCGTCTTGGTCAGGCCGCCGAGCTTGCTGATTTTCAGGTTGACGACGTCCATCGCCAGATCGGCCTTCGCTCGCAGCAGCATGTCGAGGCTGTCGACGTTCTCGTCCAGCACGAAGGGATGATCGGTGTGACGTCGCACGGCGAGACATTCTTCGTAACTGAGGCACGGTTGCTCGATGTAAACATCGACGTCGCGGACCGCGCGGACGACTCGCATCGCTTCATGCTGAGTCCAGCCGGTGTTCGCGTCGGCGACGAGCCGATCGGTGGGGAGCAGCATCGCGCGGACGGCTCGGATGCGTTCGATGTCCGTGTCTGGATCGCCGCCGACCTTGAGTTGAAACCGGGTGTAACCGACGGCTCGATAACCGGCGACCCTCTTCGCCATCTCGTCGGGCGACTCTTGCGAAATGGCTCGATACAGCCGCACGCTGTCGCCGAAGCGACCACCCATCAGCACGCAGACTGGCAAGGACGTTGCCTTGCCGAGGATATCCCAGCACGCGATGTCGATCCCCGACTTCACATACGGATGCCCCTTGAGCGCCGCGTCCATCCGCTGATTCAACTTGGCCAACTCGCGCGGATCGCAGCCGATGAGATGCGGTGCGAGTTCACGCAGTCCGGCTCTCACCCCCTCGGCATAGGCCGGCAGATAGAACGGGCCGAGCGGACAGACCTCGCCGTAGCCGGTGAGACCAGCGTCGGTCTCGACACCCACGATCGTGCTGTCGAACACCGAAACCGACTTTCCGCCGGACCACTTGTAGCTCCCCTCGTGCAGCGGCAGTTCCACGCGATGACCAAAGATGCGAGTGATTTTCATGGGCGGATTCCATCAGGTTGCGAGCGTGATTGTGAATGAGCCGGAGCGTGCCGAATTCGCGCGTCCGATTCAAGGCAACGAGTCGTTGCTGATGATAGCTCGACCCCACTTCTTAATCTTGCCTGCCGCCACGTTACCGAGTTGTCGTCGGTCGAACTCAGCACTGGTTCGCCGACAAATCCGACCGCGATCAATTTATCGCGACCGAAGAGACGCGGATGGGCTACGAGTATTCCGTGTGAGCCGGTTCTTTCGGTGACGCAGTCGCGTTACTTCTTCAACGCAGCAGCCGTTTCTTGATGCTGAGACCACGCGGTCTCTTGCAACGTCCTGGTGACATCCGCTGGGATGGCATCGGGAGCGGCGAGGCCAATGGGGCTGCGGGCGGTCAGCACGCTGTAGATCATGCACGAGTAAAGATACGAGCCCCACAGTCCCGGATGGGCACGGTCTTTGGCGAAGAGACTTTCGAGACGCTCGGTCGAGGGTTTGTCGCCGAAGTACCGGATGTAGGCGTGGCTGGCATCGACGATCGGGACGCCGAGTTCCCTGCCCATCGCGAAGTGCAGGCCATGCTGCCGCTCGAAGCCTTTGGGATAATCGCTGAGGATCGACGCGGTGCCGAACAGCACAGTCTTCGAGCCGGACTCTTTGATCAGCGCGTGGAACTGCCGAGCGTACGGTTGGAACGCCGGCTCTTGGACGTTGTAGATGTCCTGCAAGACGACGAAGTCCCACGAGCCGCTGGCGATCATCGCGCGCGCAGTCCCTTCGCCCGTCCCGGCATCCCAATGCGACCGCAACGACGCACCCCCCTTGATGCACCCGCCGACCTTGATGGGACGACCGTCTTTGTCCGACGAGGCCAGCTTCTCCAGCAGTTGGTTGTTGACGATCGTCGGGCATTGGCTGTTGCCAATCAGCAGCACGTTCAGCGGCTTCGGCACCTCGTCAGCCCAGGCCGATTTCATGGTCAGGCCGACCAGTAACAAAGTAACCGCCCATGTGAACGAGTTCATTCTCATCGGAATTGCCCTTGAGGTGGCGGGTGCTACTTGGTCGCGGCAAGCTTCCGCATGGCTTCGCCCATCGCTTCGCCAATGAGGTAGTAGGTCTCGGCGTTTGTGTTCCAATGATAACCCTGGCCGCTGGGTGACTCTGTCTGCGGACGCCAAAACGCCTTCGTGCCGACGAACGCGACGTTGCCTTTGAACTCCTGGTGCCCGGCAACGGCGGCTTGCGCTTTCATTAACGACAGTGCTCGCGGGTGATTTTCTTCGGGGCCGCTCATGCCGGTTTCGGCGATCACGAACGGAAGCTGCGGCGTGTTGAGGTCTTTGCGGATGTCGCGAATGAAGTGAGCCATGTTCTGCTCGTACTCGGCGTTGAACTTGTCGTCGATGCGGTCGTTCCAGCCTTGATGCCAGCCGAAGCCGGCCAATTCGTAGCGGCCGTCCGAGCCTGGCACGAGGGACTTCACTCTCTTCAACGCGTCGCCAACAAGTGCGAGCGTCTCGCGGTAATACTTCCCGACGATGTTTGGATCTTGCTCGATCGCCGCCTGAACTTTCTGGCCGAGCGGATACGGAATTTTTCCCGCGCCCGGTGGTCGGAAATCGACTGCGAGACTTTTGCCGCCCCAGGCACATTTGATGAGCAGCACCGGCTCATCCAACTGGTTGCCCATGACCCGTCCGAAGCCCAGTTCCGGCCCGATGCGGTCGCTCTTCGCACCGTACCCAACTGTCAGCGGTCCCTGGCGGTCGAGATACGAGATCCAAACATCATCGCGCACGACCCACTTGCCATCTTTGTCAACGAGATGAGCGAAGCGCGCCGCGGTGGCGGGTTCCTTGACAAGATATTCCAGAGTGCCCTGGCCGCCGTTCCGCTTCGGGTCCGCGGCGATGAAGCCCTGGCCTTCCATGTTGGACTGCCCGGCGAGGACGAACACCTTCACCGGCTTCGGCACATCGGCAGCATCGAGCACCGCCAGGGGAGCCAACAGCAAGGCAGCGAGCCACAGAATCATCCGACATCGCATGGGCATGGGCTTTCTACGTTTGGACAAAGGAACTCAACGGAGGTGATTTTGACAAGGCGAGCGGCCAGAATACAGTCTGCGGCCACCCACCCACAGATTCACGTTGCCAGTGTTTTCGGGGCGCGGCAGCTACCTTCGGTGAGCCGCCTCACGCCGCGTTTCCGCTGTGAGGCGACATGACCGACAACAACACACCGGGTGATTGGAAGATTCACGTGCGCGACTGGGCCTCGGATATGGTGGCGAGTTGGCATGTGAGGGCGAAATGAGTTAGCACTACAACGTGCGCTGTCGTGTTAGTACGACTGCGCACTTGGAAGTTGGAGTCCCGGCTTTAGCCGGCAATTGTCGACGGCGGACGGACTCCAGCCCGATCGTGCGCAGTCGTGTTGGCTGGCGCACGCGTTCAGGTAAGTATTGGAAGCAACTCGACTATTCGAAAACCTCTGATTAGGAATCGTCATCTCATGGCCGCTCCCCAACTTGGCAAAGTCTTGAAAGAAAAGATGCAGCGCGGGCAAACCGTCTATGGCACGTTCTTTCAATACACGGTCAATCCCGCAATTGTCGATATCTTGCCGGACAATGCTCTCGACTTTGTGGTTGTCACAGCCGAGCACAATGCGCTCGACTTGGCCGAGTTTCTTCCGGTACGGTACGCACTGGCTGCCAAAGGCATCGCGTGCCTCGCACGGACTCACAGCCGCGAACCGGACGATGTGTCGAAGGTCTGCGATTCGTTCGACGGCGTGGTTGTGCCGTACGTCGAAGATGTGGAACACGCCCGCCGCCTCGCGGCGGCCGCGGTCTATCGGCCACTGAAGGGACAGGCTCTGGAGCGCGTCCTGTCCGAAGGCAAATGGCCCAGCGAGAAAACTCGAAAGTACGCCATCGAAGAACGCTGCGCGAACACGGTCTTCGTCCCGATGATCGAATCGGTCCTCGCGGTTGAGAACCTCGAAAAGATCTGCTCGATCCCCGGCGTCAACGCGGTGTTTGTGGGACCCAACGATCTGACCACCAACATGGGTATCCCGAACGAATACGACCACCCGGACCTCGTGGCGATGATCCAGCGGATTATCGAAGTCGCCAACCGCTCGCATGTGGCCGCCGGAAGCTGGTTTGGCAAACGCGAGCAAATGGAACGTACCATCAAACAAGGCTCCCGGTTCGTGGTTTTCTCCAACGACGGCGCGATGCTACGCGAGTCGATGGAGCAGGCATTCACTCAACTCCGTAAGCGATGAGGATTCACGCTCCGGTATCACGGCCACGCGACCCAACATGAACCGACTGCTCTCGCTGCCAGCGGACGCGGCGAGCGATGCGCGCCGCGGGAACGGCTCTCGGTGAGCGCTGGCGACTTTGCGGCTGAGCCCCGCTACCCGATCACCAACGACGGTTCGGCGTCGAAGTCCAGCAGTTGGCGGAGTTTCTTGAGCACCCGGCACAGCCGGAATGTGACGTGGCGCGGGGTGAGGTTCAGCAGGCGGGCGGTTTCCGTCACGGTGTGCTCCTCCAGAAATCGCAATTCCACGATGCGGTAGCTGGTTTCCGAAATTTTCGGACGCAGGCGTTTCAGCGCGTAGCACAGAAGTTCGCGGCGCAGCTCGTGATCGAACTGCCGGGCCGGGTCGTCGTCATCGCACCGACTATCCAGTTTGTCAATCCGGTCAGTCAGCTTGATGCGATTCTCACGGTGCGCCCGGTTGCGGCGAAACTCGCGCGCCTTGTTGACCACGACAACGTGCAACCAGTCGCGAAACCGGCCGCGGCTGCGGTCGCACTGAAACTCTTCCAGCGATCGCATCAGGCCACGCCACACGTCCTGTGCCAAGTCAGCCATTTCGTCCGGTCCAATGCCCCGTCGCTCCGCGTAACTCCGAATCAGCACATCGTACGTCTCGATGAATCGATCCTCCGCAGCCCGCAGCTCCGCGCTGAGTTCCAAATGGAGGCGACGCCGCGCGAAATTGCGTTGGGTCTGCTCAATCAGGACGTAGTCACTCGGAATGTCATCCCGCCGTCGTGGCTGGTCCCGTTCCGGGGTCACACCGTCCGGCGCGACGTACTCCCCCGGCAGACGATCCGGTCGGCCCTCCAGTTTCCGCGCGTTGTCGTTCCCGCCTTCCATCGTGCGTCCCCTTGAGATGTGACGGCTTTGTTCCAGAACCCAAAGCCTCGCCTGCGGGACGCCATTCCCTGTTGCTCCTTCGCAGTTTAACCAACTCGATCAGTCCGCGGAACATTCCCGAAGCTGATGTGCTCAGCAAATCTGGACCTGACCCCGTTCGCTTTCACCTTCGATTCCCTTTGCACCCCCTACCTTCTGTCCCCTTTACCATCCTTCTGATTCCACGAGTTGCGGGGAAACACCCAAAAGCTACGTCGATACTCTGTCTCATTCACTTCTTGGTACTCGAGATGCAACAGAGTCCACGCCGTAATGTCAATTGGAAAATCTGATACGGTCACCTGTTGAAAAACCATTTCGTTATCATTCCAAGGGGCACGATTCTCCGGAAAGTAGTAGAGCGAAGGCGGTGTAATGTCAAATTCACTTTCTAACTCAGCGATTGAATTGTAATCCACACCCAGAAAAACGTCTGCTGCCGCAAGAGGAAACGCCGCAGAAAGGACACCTCGCACTCCGATTGCATTCGCGTAAGCATTCGCCGCGATTAACAATTCAACGGCTCCACTAATCCATGTATTACGCACCTTGTATCTTGCATCTAGCGTGTCGATATGGACATCACTTGTATTGTTGACATGTTTGACGACGGCGACATTGTCCAGCCACTGCTTGATTTGTTGATTCATAACACACACCTCTCAAAGTTGGATCACCCTGTTTGTTTATGGAATGCGTGGCCAATTGTGCGACTCAAGCCAGATTCTTTCAGCGTTAGTAATACGGTGGGTGCCGCCCGATGTTGGGGGATGCTTCCAAGTGCCATCCGCGTTCAACGCCGATCCATCTTTGAAATGAACATGCGTTTGTTCGCCCTTGATCAGCCCTTTGTCAACTCGCTCGACTGATCTCGGGGCTTGGCCCCGGTAGATCTGAGTATTCATCTGGTTAACGGGCGGTGGAGTCGTCGGTCTTGTTCCAGTCAGGATTTGCGCCCGGCTGGGCGGCTGAGACGCGGTGTTAACCGGACGCCCAGGTGTTACGGGAATAACGGGTGGCCGTGTAGTTGACGGTGCTGGCGTCGGACGTGGACTCGGGGCGGACTGTGTGGGTGGAGGCGTCGCCGCTGGTCGAGCACTCGGTGGCGGTGCTGGACGAACGGTTGGCGGTGGTGTCCCGGTACGAACTGGCGGCGGCAGCTGTTGCTGCATCGGCCGTGTTGGAGGAGTTGTCGGTGTGATTGGTGGCCGCGGCCCTTGGAACTGAGTGAGAACTATAGGTGCGGCTACGGATGAGGAACTCATTGCAGCAACCGCGGCGCTGTAAGCTCCCCACGCGCTGTCCGCTTGAGCTTGGAGCGAGTTGATTGTGAGTGTGTAATCGGAATTCCGGATTTGCACCACGTTTTGAAACGCGGACCACGCGGCGGATTCATCGGCTATCCACTTGCCCTCGGCGGTAGCGAGCGCGGCGAGATAGGTCGTCCACGCTGTCGATTCGTCGGCCGTCCAAGTGGCCGAGGCAGGGGTTTCGATACCTTGGAAAGTGGCCCAAGCGGTGGCCTCCTTGGAGGCCCAAGCCGCACTGGCGACGGCTTCGTCTGCTGTGTACTTGGCCCATGCGGTCGATTCGGCGGTATTCCACGCCGCGACGGCGGTAGCGATGTCGGCACCGTAGTTGGCGTCGGCCGTGGCTTCGTCACTGGTCCACAAGGCGAGCGCGGTTTGGTAATCGGAGTAATAGACTGACCAAGCGGCGGATTCGTCAATTTGCCAGTCCAGTTCGGCAGCGGTGGCGGCGATTTCGTAGTTGGCTTCCGCAAGGTCCACGTCCGACTGCCAGGTGGCCAGCGCGGCATTCGCGATGGGTTCAAATGCGGCCCAGGCGATGTCGTTGTCGGAGTTCCAGGTTGCCAGCGCGGCGGTGGAATCGGATTCGTACGTGGTCCACGCGGGATTCTCGATCGCGTTCCAAGCCGACAGAGCAGCGGCGGCAGACACTTCCCAAGCGGCGCTGGCCGTGGCTTCGTCGGCGGTCCACACTGCGTTCGCGATGAATTCGTCAAACTCATAGTCCGCGCTGGCGCTGGATTCGTCGGCGAGCCAGGCCGTCAGCGCGGCGTCGGCATCCGTGTTGTAGGCGGTCACCGCTGCTGAGAAGGCGATGTCCCAATCTGCTGCGGCAACAGATTCGTCGGACTGATACGTGGCGAACGCGCCGGCTTCGGCGGTGGACCAAGCGGCAATCGCGTCGTCCACGGCCAATTCGTAATCGGATTCGGCAATCGTCACGTCGCTCAGGTAGGCGGTGTACGCCGGCCCTTCGATGGCGAGGAACGCGGCCCAGGCGTTCGATTCGGTGAAATTCCAAGCGACCAGCGCCGCCGACATTGCCGCCGACAAGTTCGCGTTAGCCGTCATCATGACCGCCGGGTCGGTCGTGCCGGAGATGGCCGTTTGGTAGTCGTTCATCGCGTGGGTGGTGTCCGTGCTGTAGGTCGCGTCAGCCGTGGCCACGGTGGACAAATAGCCTTGATACGCGGGTCCGACAACCCCATTGTAGGCCGCTGCGGCCGTCGTCATCGCGGCTTCGAAATCCGCTTCCGCCGTGGCGATGTCCGCGTCGAACGTCGCATCGAACGGAGCCATCGTCGCGTTGTAGTCGGCTTCCGCAGCGGTCATCGCGGTTTCGTAGGCAGCGTCCGCCGGGTCCATCACCAAATCGTACGCGGTCTCGGCGGCGGTCATCGCGGTCTCGTAGGCCGTGTCGACGGGAGTCATCGTCGAATCGTACGCAAGATGTGCGGCGTCCATCGCGGTTTCGTACGCGGCGTCGGCCGCATCCAGCGCGGTGTTGTAGGCTGCATCGGCAGCGTCCATGTCCGAGTTGTACCCCGCGTCCGCCAGCGCGAGTTCCGCGTCATAGGCTGCGTCGGCGGCATCCATCGCCACGTTGTAGGCCGTGTCCGCCGCTGTCACGGCCAAATTGTACGTGGTCTGCGCGGGAAGGAACGCGATGTCGTACGCGGTGTCGGCGGCGGTGATGTCGGACTCGTAATTCGCGTCCGCTGTATCCATCGCCGTCTCGTAGTCTGCGTCCGCCACGGCCAGCGCCGTTTGATACACGGCTGCGGCGGGAATCATCGTCCCGTCGAACGCCGCGTCGGCCAGTGCCATCGCGGCATCGTAGAATCCCTCCGCGAGATCGACGTCGCTTTCAAACGCCGTGTCCGCTGCCCCCACATCGGACTGATACGTCGCGTACACGGTCGCTTCCGCCGCGGCATACGTGACCGTCGCCCCGCCAACCGAGAATTCGTACGCGGCCAGAGCCGGATCAACCGTGGTGTGGTAGGCAGCATCCAGTCCGTCAACCGTCGTGTTGTACGCCGCGTAAGCCAGACCGACATCGTTGTTGTACGTCGCGTCGACGCCGATCATCGTCGCACTGTACGACAAGGCCGCCGAGTCGATGAAACCTTCCGCGGTGACCGCGGCCGAGTCCGCCTGACCTTGCAACGACGTGATCGTGGCCAAGTATTCGCTCGTGAGGCACGATTCGTAGGTCGCCACGTCTGCCGCAGTGGGCGGACTGCCAACGGGACTGACGCAACTGAGCAGCGACCGATCTTCGAGCCGCTCGATTTGAACGTGGAAAGCCGACGATTGACGCCGTCTGGGTTTGACACTGAAGCTGGGCAAGCTGGTGGTCATCAAGGTCCACTTCGATTTCAACGAACGCATCCAATCGAATCGCATGGCGCACGCCCTTTCTGCACAGAGGTGAATCAAGTGGGAAATGATCCGCGCCGAACGCCTGTTCGTGCGGATGCGGAGTGCAAAGAAACACTGGCCCTCTCGACCTCAGAACGAGGCCGAGTCTGCGTCGCCGTAGAAGCGGCATTATTCAGCGTGCGCGAACTCGCCCGATGTCGCGCGGAATCTGGAATGTTTTCTCAGATTCTTGAGTTTTGCTTGCCATTCACTCGGCGAGGCCAGGTGCGCACCAGTTTGTCAGGACACGAAGGGTAGCCACGCTCGCCAGAGCGTGGGGAGGCCGCGAATTGAACTCGAGGTCCCACGGACTGGTCGGCTGGTTGGATTTCTACGCTCTGGTCCGATGGTGTGAAGTTCCCCCGGGCCCCCGGATGCCGCCCACCTGCCGCGCTCGGCCTCGACTCTGAGACACAATTTCGCGAAATTCTCTCCAAGAAATTCAACAAGCTCGCCAGAACGTGGGGTTTTCGCGACATCACCTACGTTCTGGCGAACGTGGCTACGCCTACGACTTCAGAGAGAGTGAGCTCGATCATGAAACAACTGCTGTTGGTGATGACGCTGTTGGCGAGCAGTCCGTGCTTCGCCGAGGAACGCCTGGATGTCTGGCCGGACTTTGCTCCCGGCGAAACGACGCGACTGGTCGGTGAAGCGCAGCCGCGACTGGCCAACGAGAATCCTCCGGTCACGCGCGTCATCAACATCACCCGGCCCACATTCACTATTCATCTGGCTCCGAAACCCAATGGGACCGGAGTGCTGATCCTGCCCGGCGGCGGCTTCGGAAAAGTCGTTCCCGATAAGGAGGGGACGGAAGTGGCCGAGTGGCTGAACCGGATCGGTGTCTCCGCGTTTGTGCTGAGCTATCGCACGAAGTCCGGAGCCGACGATCCCGGTTGGTCGCGGCCGTTGCAGGATGCTCAACGCAGCCTCGCGCTCATTCGTTCGCGAGCGAACGAGTGGGGCCTGAAGCCGGATCGCATCGGACTGCTCGGCCTCTCGGCGGGAGGCAACGTCGCCGCGAGATTGCTCAGCGCGTCCGGGCGTCGGACCTACGAGCGCATCGACAAGATCGACGACGTGCCGCATCGCCCCGACTTCGCGCTGCTCATCTACCCGTGGAACATCTACGACAGCGAGCGGGGCGAATTGATCGACGGCGCGGCGGTCCCGAAGAACTGCCCGCCCGTGTTTCTGGTCCACACCGATGACGATCGCTCGTCCTCGCTTGGCTCGGTCCTGTTCTACGCCGGCCTCAAACGGCACGGCATCCCGGCGGAGCTGCACGTTTACGGAAACGGAGGGCATGGCTACGGCCTCCGCCCGGTCGCCAGTTCCCAAATCTCATCGTGGCCCGATCACGCCGCGCACTGGCTCGACACCAGAAGCTTACTCAAGAACTGACAGATGCAGTGAAAGTCGAGCCACATCAATCCTGAAACACATTCTCTGAATGCTCACGCCCCGGGGACGAGTCCGCACATAACACTACTGCGCGCTTTGTAGCTGAATTCGTGAGAATTCAGATTGCGGCATCGCCTGAATTCTCACGAATTCAGCTACGAGCCGATCAAAAGTGCGCTGTAGTGATAAGTGCTACGCCCCGCGCGGTGTACCCCAGTGATCGCGGTACTCGCGGCGGATCAGATTGTTGGCTTCCGCATCGCCGACGAACTGTTCCTTCTGCGGATCGAATGTCAGCGAGCGGCCGACGCGCGTGGCGATGTTGGCCAGGTGAGCCAGCGAGGTCGAGAGGTGGCCAGTCAGCGCGTCGGCGTTCGGTTTCGCACCGCTGCGGATGCAGTCGCAGAAGTTGCGAACATGCGCCGCGTCGTCCTGCGGTTTCAGTTCCACGTCGAGCTTGATCTCCGCATTGCGGTCGCCGAGCACCGTCAGCTTGCCGCGACGGCTCAGGTACATCTGACCCTTGGTGCCGTAGAACTCGGCCCCGCTGTCGGTGTTGTGCGGGTAATTCGTGGACCACAATCGCTGCTCGTAGATCAGCAGCCGCTGGCTGCCCGGTTTGCCGTCGCCGGGGTACTCGAACGTCGCTTGCTGCGTGTCGGGGAACTCAGTCTCGTCGTGGAAATGGAACTTGCCGCCGTTCGCTGAGATTTTCGTGGGATGCGTCTCGACGCCCAAACCCCAGCGCGTGTAGTCGATGTCATGCACACCGTCGTTGCCCGCTTCGCCGACTCCGAAGTGATACCACATGGTCCACCGCTGGTGGACGCGATTGGTGCGGTACGGAATCATCGTCGCCGGACCGACCCACGAGTCGTAATCGAAGCCAGCCGGCGGCGACGTGTCCTTGCCCGCAGGCAGCAGGCCGCGGCGCTGGATGTTCCAGCATTTCGCCACGAGCACGTCGCCAATAATCCCCTCACGCAACTTCTTGACCGCTTCGATCATGGTCACGGTGCTGCGGCTTTGCGTGCCGTGCTGCACCAAGGTCTTGTTGCGCGCCGACGCCTCAACCAGCAGACGCCCCTCGCGAATGTTGTGCGAGATCGGCTTCTCGACATAGACATGCTTGCCCGCGTCGCACGCCAGAATCGCCGCCAGCGAGTGCCAATGATCGGGTGTCGCCACGATCACGGCATCAACCGACTTGTCATCGAGCACCCGTCGCAGGTCGTTGACCGCCTTGCCCGCCGCCACACCAAAAGTCTTCGCCGCCGATGAGAGTCGAGACTGATCCACGTCGCAGACATACGCGACTTCGACGTTGGGCAGTTTCTGGAACTGTCCGGCATCACCCGTCCCGCGCCCTCCGCAGCCGATCAGTGCGACCACCAGCTTGTCGTTCGCCCCGCGCGCAGCTTGCGTCGGCGAGTTACCGAGCACCGATGCGGCCGCAATGCCCGCCGAAGAGAGTTTCACAAAATCGCGACGGTTCAAAGAGTCGTGCATGGCAGGGTCTCCGGGGTCAGGCGAATGGTGAGTGGATGAGTAACGTCCGTGGCGAGGAGGCGCGTCAGTCGAGAGTCAGTGCGAAGACTTCGGCGTTCTCCAGATGAATGCGGATCATAATGTCTTCCGGGGGCGAGTTGATGAGTTTCGCGGTTTTCCATGTGACTCGATGTCGCAAACCGTCCGCCGTGACAGGGGCGGCGTCGGACTTGGTGAAGCCGGGAAGGCGGTGGCCGGTCGCGTTCAGCAGTTCGAGTCGGATCGTTCCCGTCGAGGCATCGGCATTCAGCGTGAGTTCGTTCACGCCGCGCAGCGAACGCGGCCGCAGCGTGATCTGGCCGAGTTTTTCAATCGGCCGCAAGCCGGCGAAGCGATCCAGCGGCAGCGTGGCGAGTCCGAGACCACTTTTCGGGACGCGTGTCTTGGAGTTCCAGGGATATTCCCCCTTGCCGAACTTCCACGGATGCTGGTACGCGCCGTAGTAAAACCGAATCTCGTCGTCGAGCACGACGGGCGTGGCGTTGCTCCAGATGCGGCCAGCGTCGAATGTGCCGGTCGCTCCCACCGGCAGGAAGGGCGTGGCGCGAAACGGACGCGACCAGGCGAGGCCATCCCGGCTGATCGCCAGTTCGATCGGTTGCAGTCCGTGTGTCTCGAAGTCCGCGACTTGCACCAGCGAGAAATACACACCGTGACGCACGAAGACCGGAGCACCGTGCAATTGCACTCCTTGCCGCGTCCCCGGATACGCGGCGGGGCGGACACCATCGTGCTCGTCGGGCACCATGACGAGTTGCGGAGGCGACCACTTCATGAAGTCCTGACTCTCGGTGCGGACGATCGCTCGCTTCCAGAACAGCTTGCCATCCGGCGCGTCGATCCACGCCTTGGCATGGACGACGAACTTGTTGCAAAGCGGATCGTAGGTCGCGTCGAGGACATCGCTCACGGAACTGATCTCGCCCCACGGGTACTTCTCACCGACTAGCGGCGGATCCTGTGAACGACCATACGTGCCACGCAGCACCGGGCCGGGCTGCTTTGTCCAATGCTTGCCATCGGGCGAGAACGCGACGTACATGCCACCGTCGGGACCGCGATCGTCCTTGGGGTGCGCGGGTTTGCCGACCAACGGCGGGATCGACCAATACGCCAACTTGTATCGCCGCTGAAGATCGTCACCCGTGGGATCGACCACCACCGAGGCTCCGTAATGATCGAGGCTGGTGAAGACGACATTCCGATCCGGCACGCCCTTGAGCGTGATCAGATCGAGATCGGGCTTCGTCCACTTCACGCCGTCTGTCGATTCGGCGTAACAGACCACCTGGCCCGCTCCGGTCAGTTGATACCACAACTGATAACGACCGGAGGTCGCGTCTCGATGCACGCTGCAATACCCGACCTGATTGCGCGGTTCCGGCCCGGTGAGCAACGGATTGGCGTCGTGCCTGACCGGCGAATGCAGTTCGCGCCGCGTGCCCGCCCGGTAGAGGACTTCATGATCGTCCACGAACAGCAGCGTCCGCGCCGCCGGCTGTTCCGTCGCAGACGCTCCGCGACAAACGACCAGCACCGCGAACAAAAACAGGATTCGGGACATCCCCTGCCACGACTTCGGTTCTCCGCCATTCCAGTTGAAAGCTGTGTGAAGTGAGCGGCAAGGCGCTATCCCCCGGTGATTTACAGCAGACCGGCGGCGAGCGCCTTGCCGCACACGGGTGTTGCCCAACAGGGATGGCGGTGAGTCTGTTTCGGCACACAGCCTTTGGTCTCACCATTC
>JACRIH010000187.1 GCA_016235885.1 Planctomycetales bacterium
CGATTCAGTGCCGAGGAGATCTCGGTCGCGTTCCCCACTTTGACCACCAGCCCGGTTCGGTCGGGTTCAATCAGTTCCAGCACTCCCTCGACAGACGTCGTGACCACGGGAACTCCTGCCGCCATCGCTTCGAGAACCACATTGGGCATCCCTTCCCAAAGCGACGGGAGGACAAAGCATTTGCTTGCTCGCAGCAGCGCCGGCACGTCATCCCGATGGCCTGCGAAACAGACCGCTTCGGCGATTCCAAGCTGCCGAGCCAGTGCCTGTAACTCCTCCCGCAGTGGACCGTCGCCAACGACCAGCAATCGGGCATCGTGATGCTCTCGCAACACGGCCGGCAAGGCCTCGATTAGGAAGCGGTGACCTTTCTGTTCATCGAGCCGCCCGACGGTCACGATCACACGGCTCTCGCGCGGAATACCGAGTGATGTCAGGTCTGCCGGCTCGCCTTGCGCGAAGCGTTCGTAATCCACGACGTTCGGAATCACGGTGAGCTTTGTCCCACGCAGCCATCCATGTGCGCGGGTGAAGTCGGCAACAGACTGGCTCACGCACACGTTGAGATCGACCAGCCAATTGGTGAGCCAATCCAGCCAGAGATGCCACCGCGCCCGTTGCTCTGCCACGCGGATGCCCGAAACGATTCGCTTGATTCCCGCGAGACGGCCTGCAATTCGCCCAGCCAGATTTGCATGGAACAAAAACGTTTGCAGCAGCCGAGGACGCGGTGACAACGCTCGCAGTTCGCGAGCCAACAGCCACACGATGCGCAGTCGGCGGAATAATCCATCGTCGCGGTTCGCGCCCAGGCAAATCACCGGCACGAGCGCGGCTTCCAGTTCCAGAACCAACGTACCGGGACCGGAGAGGCAGAACACCACCGGGTTCCACTCTCGTCGGTCCAATCGTGTGACGAGCTGAACCAACGCCCGCTCGGCACCGCCGACATCGAGGTCAGTGATGCAGAATGCAATCGGGATCGGCGACGAAGTCGGGGTCATGGGCGCGGCAGCTTGTACCCGGTTCCGACGGGACGGTAAAGGCGGTTCGTGAGGCGAGCCGGCGCGGGCGGAGTACCCGAACTGTCATCTCACAGGTACGATGCCCGCATGAGTTTTGCCAAACGATTTTTGCAGTGGCTCCTGGGTGTTCCGTTGGCCGATCCGGGACAGGGAACAGAGTGGTCCGTCCGCCCGAACTGGCCCGGACCAGTCTGGTTGATCGTCGCACTTACGGCTGTGGGAGTGCTGATTGTCGCTTGGTTGTACCGTCGAGACGCCCCCGGTCACCGACGAAGTTTTCGCTGGCTGTTGGTGACGCTGCGGTGGTCAGTCCTCGGCCTGCTGCTGTTCGCGATCAGCCAGACGATGCTCACGCTCTCCCGAACGGGCCTGCCCGTTATTGCCGTGTTGTTGGATGTCTCCGCCAGCATGGCCACCGAGGATCAGTACCCCGATCCCGAACGCCGTGCCGCGGCTGAATCGCTCGTCAAAACCCTGACTTTGCGATCCGCTTCGCGGCTGGAGCTGGCGAAAGGGTTGCTGCTTCGCGAACGGGGCGACCTGTTGCAGCGGTTGCGTGCTCATCACCAACTCAAAGTCTACACCGTCGCCGAATCGGCCAGCCCGCTGGTCGGGGACGGATCGGCCGCGGCGCCGGAGCTCGATCAACTCGTCGCGGCCTTGCGGCGGCTCCAGCCGCAGGGGGATCAAACGCGACTCGGTGTGGCTCTGCGGAGCGTGTTCAACGACCTGCGCGGTACGCCGCCAGCGGCCGTGATCGTGATCACCGACGGTATCACCACCGATGGTGAAAAACTCTCCGCCGCCGCCCGGTTCGCGGCGCAGCGCGGTGTGCCGGTGCATGCGATCGCAGTGGGACACATCGCGCCGCAGAAAGACTTGGAACTTCACGACGTGCTCGTGGACGAAGTGGCCTTCGCCGACGATCCGTTGGTGTTCGCGGTCGGCATCACCGGGCATGGGTTTTCCAAAAAGAAGACGTTTGTCCGGCTGCGAGACAAGGCATCGGGCGAAGTGCTGGCGTCGAAGGAGATCGCGATCCGACCCGATGGCGAGCGGCAGCGGTTGGAACTCAGCTTCACGCCAACCGAGATCGGTGAATTCGATTTCACAATCGAAGTCGAACCGTTGCAGAAGGAATCCAACGTCCGCAACAACCAGGTAACAAAACACATCAGCATCCGGCAGGACAAGCTCCGCGTGTTGCTGGTCGATCAAGGGCCGCGGTGGGAGTACCGCGAATTGAAAGCGTTGTTCGAACGGGAAAAGACAGTCGAATTGAAAACGGTGCTGCTCGATTCCGACCCAGAATTCGCCGAGGAAGACCGGTTCGCACTGGCTCACCTGCCGGTTCGCAAAAGCGAGCTGCACGAGTTCGACGTGATCATTCTCGGCGATGTTGATCCCACGCAGCTCACGGGCCAGGTGCCGGAACTGCTGCGAGATTTCGTGCGCGAGCGCGGCGGGGGGATCGTGTTCATCGCTGGACCACGACACAACCCGGCGAGCTATCGTGGCACGCCGCTCGAACTGCTGCTGCCGGTTGAACCGGCGGACACGCTGGCCGCCGACACGTCGCCATCGGTCGCCGATGGCTTTCGGCTGGAGCTGACGCCGGACGCCATGAAGGGGAATCCAATCTTCCGGCTCGCGGACGACGAGCCGCAATCGCAACAAATCTGGAACACT
This sequence comes from Planctomycetales bacterium, assembly GCA_016235885.1. Classification (GTDB taxonomy): domain Bacteria; phylum Planctomycetota; class Planctomycetia; order Planctomycetales; family Planctomycetaceae; genus JACRIH01. The sequence goes on from JACRIH010000187.1 coordinate 2,715, forward strand.
CTCCCGCCGCAGTTTTGGTTGCACGAAACGTCCGCGACGAAACCGGCGGCCATCGTGATGGCCGTGCATCCGAAATCATTCGGTGGTGAGGGCAGCAGCCCGGCTGCTCCCAGCAGCCGGGCTGCTAAACCGGTGATCGTCATGCAACGCTACGGAGCCGGCAAGGTGTGGTTCCACGCGACCGACGAAACGTGGCGCTGGCGGTATCGTCACGGCGATGCGTATTTCGGCCGCTATTGGAATCAGGTCGTGCGCTACCTCAGCCGCTCGTCGCAGTCCGGACAAAGCCGCACCGCCGAATTGCTCGCTGATCGCAAGGAATACCAGCGCGGCGAAACCGTGCGACTGACCGTGAGGTTCCTCGATGATCGAACCCTCTCGCCATCGCCAGACGAAGTCGCGGTGATCGTCGAACGCACCGGCGGCGAACAGCGGCGCGTGCCGCTCACAAAAGCCGGCCAGACGAACGCGGTCTTCGAAGGCGAACTGAGCGGCCTCACGGAAGGTTCGTATCGCGCTTGGCTGGCGTCACCGTCAATGACGGGCACGCCGCCGTCGCAGGAATTCCAGGTGATCGTGCCGCAGCACGAACTCCGCATCACGCGACTGGACCTCGCGGAACTTCAGCAGGCGGCCAGGCTGACAGGCGGCCAGGTTTTCACTCTCGCCGACGCCGATCAACTTCCCGACCGCCTCCCCCTCAGCCCCCCCGTGGCCATCGCCACCGAATCGCAAGTCCCGCTGTGGAATCACTGGCTCGTGCTGACTCTCGCCGTGCTGCTGCTCACCACCGAATGGCTTTTGCGGAAGAGATGGCGACTGGTATGATCGGTTCGCCTGATTTCCATTTTTGTCAGTCACGTCATTACTTCCATCTGTCATCGTCTCCGATCGGTATGACATGCCACCCGCCGTGATTCAGCGACTCGATCAGCTTCTCGCCGACGTGCGGCGGCAGGCACGGTTCGCGTTGGCGGCGCGAGGAGTCGCGTGGCTGGTGGCGGTGGCGGTGGGATTGACGTTGTTGGCCGGGTTGCTGGATTGGGCGTGGCATTTGGATGACGTCGCGTGGCGACTCGGGCTGTCGGCTGGCATTCTGGTTTGCTCGGTGTGGGTGACGGTGCGGTATCTCGTCGGCCCGCTGCGAGTCCGCTTTACGCCGGTGGACCTCGCGTTGCGGATTGAGTCGCGGTATCCGGTTCTCGGAGAAGCGCTCGCCAGTTCGGTCGATTTTCTGGAACATCGAGTGGACCAGCGGATGGGATCGCCCGCGCTGCAACACGTCGTCATCCGCGACACGCTGACGAAACTGGATCGGCTGACCGTGGACGACGTCGTGGACACGCGACCGGTCCAAAAAGTCGTGGCGGTGGCGACGGGGATCTGCGTGCTGGCGGGAACGATCTTCGGGTTGAATCAGTCGGCGGCGGCGATCGCGCTCCACCGGCTGGTGATGCCGCTGTCGGCTCCGGCCTGGCCGCGCGAGACGCAACTGCGGCTGCTCGACAACCGGCTGGAACCGCTCGTCGTCGACACAGCCAATCCACGGCGGATCGCTCGCGGGCAGACGATGCGGCTGTTCGTCGAAAACGTCGCGGGGGTGCTGCCCGAGCGGGTTGTGTTCGAGCATCGGGTTGGTGCGGCTGGCGATGTCGTTCGCGAACGAATGCGTCCTGCAACCGCCCGCGATCCCGCCGGGCGCGACCGCGAGTTGTTGGCGTTTGATCTGTCGGCCACGCGCGGCCCGATCGAATTCCGCGCGGTTGGCGGGGACGATTACACGATGGCGTGGCTCCAACTTCTCGTCGTTTCGCCTCCGGCCGTCGATCAGTTTCAGGTGATGCTCACGCCGCCGGAGTATGTGCGGCGACTTGCCGAGCAAACGCGGCGAGCGGGGGGCGTTAGCCCCTCGGTTGAGGACCGGGGATCACACAACCAGGGGGCTAACGCCCCCCGCTCACCTGCACCATTTTTGTTTTTCGAGACGAAGCGGCTGCCTGCGGGGTCTGGCCACGTTGAGGCTCTCGTCGGGACGCGAGTTCAGATCGAAGCACGATCGAACCGCGAGTTGAAGGGGGCGGAACTGCATCTGCGCGGCGACATCCCGGTGACGTTGGATCTCGCGGACGACGGCCGGTCGATCACCGGTTCGTTTCAAGTTGCCACATCCGGACTGGCCACGTACTGGATCGACCTGATCGACACCGACGGCGTGCGGAGTCAGGATTCGCCGCGATACGAAGTGCGTGGCGTGGCGGATGCCGTGCCCGAGGTTGTGCTCGAAGTTCCCGCGGCGGACATGGTCGTCACGCCCGACGCAGACGTGCCGTTGCAAGTGGTCGCGACCGACGATCTCAACGTGAAGTCGTTCACGTTGCGGTTCACGATTTCGTCGGGAGAGCAAACGCGAGAACCATCCGCGGTGACTTTGTTCGAGCGATCGGGTGCCGATGGTACCGGTTTGGTTACGCGGCAGGTCGTCAAGCACAACTGGTCGCTTCCCGATCTCAACTTGCACGATGGCGATCAGGTGCTGTTCCACATCGAAGCGGAAGATGACTACGACCTGTCGCCCGAACCGCACGTGGGGACGAGCGCGGTCCGTGCGTTGCGAGTTGTGTCGGCCGAACAGAAGCGAATCGAACTTGCCCAGCGGCAATTGAGTCTGCTGCTGGAACTAGAGCGGGCGCAGCGGCAACAGGGTGACGCTCAGCGACAGGTGCGGGAGCTTCAACAGCAGAACGACAAGGTCGGCACGTTGCGGCCGCAGGACGCGGACGCGTTGCAACTATCCGAGATGCAACAGCGGCAGGTGGATGGCAAGCTGGCCGATCCTCGCGAGAGTATCGCGGCTCGAGCGCGGGAGTTGCTGGACGAATTGCGATACAACAAGTTGGACGATGCGGAGACCCGGCAGCGGTTGGAGCGGCTCGAAGGGGAATTGTCGCGACTCGGCCGCGAGCATGTGCCGCCGCTCGAACAGGGTTTCACGAAGGCTCGGAAGCAGGCTCAAGCTGCGTCTCCCGAATCGCGGAAATCGAACGGTGAAACCAAGCCGGCGAAAGACCGCGATCCAAAAACGCCGACGGCCAAACAACTCGGCGAATCGTTATCGCAAATTGGCGAGCATCAGACGGCGATTCTCGAATCGCTGGGAGAACTCTTGCAGTCGCTGTCGCAATGGCGCGACGAACAGGACATCGCGCGCGAGCTGGCGGAACTCGTCGCCGATCAAGCCGAGTTGCAGAAGCAGACCGGAGCCACCGGCCAGCGCACGCTGACCAAGCCGCTGAACGAACTTCCACCGCAAGAACAGGCGGACCTTGCGCGGCTGGCCGAGCGGGAACGCCGGCTGGCTCAGGCGTTCGAGCAGTGGCAGGGGAAACTCGAAGAGTTGCAGAAGCGGCAGGCGTCACAGAACCCGGCCGGTGCTGGTGCGTTGGCCGACGCGGTGGAGAAATCGAAACGCGATCCGCTGGCTCCGCGCATGCGCGACGCGGCTGGACAAGTGCAGAACAATCGGATCGGCGATGCGATGCAGTCGCAAAAGCAGATTGCGGACAAGCTCCGCGAATTGCAGGACGCACTGCGCGGCGAAGAGGCATCGACAACAGATGATTCTGTCGAAGCGTTGCGGAAGGCGGAGCGAGACCTCGCCGACGTGCGTCAGCGTCAGGCCGAGTTGCGGAACAAGTCGCGAAAGGCGGCCGAGGAAACCGATCCGGCCGAACGGAAGCAGGCAGAGGAACAGATTCGCGAGGAACAGGAAAAGGTGCGCGAGCAGGCGGCGGAACTGGCGCGGCGTCTCCAGCGACAGGGGGCGGCGCGCGGCGGTGAAGCGACGCGGCGGGCGGCCGAACGGATGAAGCAAGCCGAGAAATATCTCGAACGCGACGAACCGCGTGTGGCCGAGCAAATTCAGCAGGAAGCGCTCGACGACCTCGAACAGGCGCAGCGCGAATTGGCGAAACAACGCCGCCAACTCGAAGAGCAACAGGTCCGCGATCAGTTGGCCGTTTTGAGCCAGCAGATTCAGAATTTGGCCACGCAGCAGGAGCGAATTGTCGCCGACATCCACAAGATCGACGAAGCACGCACACAACGCGGCAGCCTGACGCGGACAGAACAGCTCGCGCTGCGAGACCTCGCCGCGAGTCAGCGGCAAGTCAGGCAGCAGGCAGACCGATTGGCAGAGCAGATCGCCGGTGTGTTTGTGTTCGCTGAGACGCTGCACAGCGCCGGACGCGGTATGAATCGCGTGGCCGAACTGCTCGATCAGAAGAACACATCTGGCTCCGCACAACAGGCGGCTCAATCGGCGCACCAGAAGCTGGTCGATTTGCTCGCCGCGCTGAAATCGGCTCCGGTTCCAAAACCAAGCGACATGGCCGACGAATCGGGTGGCGGAGAGGGTGCTCCGATGCCGGACGAGAACGAACGCGGTGAGATGCGGCTGGAAGTGGTCACCATTGTCCCGCAGCTCAAGCTGCTGAAAACTTGGCAACAGCAAGTCGCTGATCGGACAGAAACGATTCATGCCGCGCTGGCGAAGACGCCGCTGACGGCGGATCAGCAACACGAATTGGACGAACTCGACCGCGAACAAGCCGCGCTGCGTGACCTCGTTGAGAAGTTGATCGAGTTTGCGAATTCGCTCGGAAGGGAAGGAGGGGGTGATGATGCGGATAAGAAATGAGACCGAGTATCTTGTCGCGGCAACGCGATTTTTCGTAGCCGTCATCGCTCCGCGTGACGAGCCGAAGAATCCCAGCGGTTGCGAATCTGCTCGAATCGGAGGTTCTCTCAACGTTCGGCTCGTCACGCGGAGCGATGACGGCTACGTATCTGCGGCTTCGCCGTCCCGTGAAATTGCAAACGACGCTCGGGGACGCTTGCCCCTCACCCCCAGCCCCTCTCCCCCTGCGGGGGCGAGGGGAGTTTGCGTTGCGTGGATTGGCGTTGCCTTGTTGTTTGCAAGCGGTCAGTTCGCGATGGCTCAGCAAGCTGAGCAGCCCGCGGCGCCAAAGGAACCTGCGCCGCAAAATGCAGCCCAGCCGGCTGGCGATTCGACCGTCGATCCGGCTCTGCGGTTGTTGCAGTCCATTGACGAAGAGATGTCGGCGGCGGGGCGGGATCTGCACGACCGCAAGATCGGCGATGGGACGCGAACGCGGCAGCAGAATGCGGTGCGGCAGCTTGGCGAACTGATCACGATGATCGAAGACCTGCAAGCGAAGATGCAGCAGCAACAGCGTCCGCAACCGCAGTCGTCTCCGCGCGAACCGAATCCCGGTTGCCAGCCGCCGAAGCCGCAGCCACCGATGCCCAACCAGAAACCGCAACCGGGCGAGCAACAGAACCCCGGACCGCGTCGTCCCGATGGCCCGGCCAAACAGTCGGTCGAAGGGGCGGACCCCGTCGCGGCAAAGAAGGCTGAGATGTTGCGTCAGCAGCAGATGCTCAAGGACGTGTGGGGTCACTTGCCGCCGACGTTGCGCGACGAATTGCTGAACGTCAGCGGCGACCAGTATCTGCCGAAGTACGCGGACCAGGTGCAGCGCTACTACGAGGCACTCGCGGAACGCAGCCGGCAACGCCTGCCCCGCGGGGGGGGCTTTTGACAGACACGGCGTGTTCCAACAAGCCGCTTGGCGAACGCAGCCAGCAACTTGCCGAACCGCGTTGGTCTGGATTCTCCATCGGTTCGCACCGACCAACACTAACCCGAAGCGTAAGCGAGGGACCGACGGACTCCCTCGCTTACGCTTCGGGTTAGTGCGGTCCGGTCGCGCGGCGATGAATCGGCCAACGCTACCGGTGCGGTCTGGCTTTCGGGTACAACAAGTCCCGTCAAAATTCAAAGAAATCCAAAGCGGTGACGAGTCACCGCACTCCAAAGAAACCAAAGGCATTTCATGCGTGCTTCACGGAAATCGAAACCTGCTTCGACTCGAAAAAAACCTGCGCCCAATCGGCCGGAACCGGATGATGGTTCGCCGATGCGAATTCAACGGCTGCTTGCGCTCGCGGGGGTTGATTCGCGTCGTCATTCGGAAGAGTACATTCTCGCGGGGCGTGTCACCGTTGATGGCGTCATCGTGCGGGAACTGGGGGTCAAGGTTGATTTGAATCGGCAGATGGTTTTGCTCGACGGCGATCCGCTCGTTCCGCAGCGCAAGGTGTACTATCTCTTCAACAAGCCGACGGGGACCGTTTGCACCAACAAAGACCCGGCCGGGCGGCCGCGCGTGATTGACTTCTTTCGTGAACACGAGGAGCGGTTGTTCACCGTGGGGCGGCTCGATGAAGACAGTCAAGGGTTGCTGCTGGTCACGAACGACGGGGAACTCGCCGAGAAACTGGCTCATCCGCGCTACCGGGTGCCGAAGTGCTACCAGGCTCTTGTCGCCGGTGTGCCAACTCGCGAATCGCTCGAACAGCTTCGGACGGGTTTGTTCTTTCCCGAAGGCAAGTTTCGCGTCGAAGACGTTCAGCACGTGAAGACGCGGGGGCGCAGTGCGGTTCTCCAAATGGTCCTGATGGAGGGACAGAACCGTGAGATTCGGCGCATGCTGGCACGACTGGGGCACAAGGTC
>JACRIH010000007.1 GCA_016235885.1 Planctomycetales bacterium
AGACCTCTCCCCAGAGGGGAGAGGGAGTAGCTTCCAATGGAAGTCTAGTGGTTAGCTTGGATCACTAGCAACCGCGACAAAAGTCGCCGAGTCACTCCGTGACTCGAATCTCCGGTCACGGAGTGACCGGTCTACTCTGTCCGCACTGGTGCGATCACTCGCGACGAATGCTTCGCGTTCAGATGCACCGTGTTCTTGGCCACCACGCGGCGTTCGGGCGGTTCGATCGTGAACGGTTCGCCGGTGTTCCAGTTCGGTTCGAAAAACGGAGCACCCGTGCTGGCGACGGTGACGCGGATGCGGTGGCCGCGGTTGAAAATCTGGCTCAGCCAACCGACATCGAACGCGACCTTGTAGATTTTTCCCGGTTCCATGAACACCTCCCGGTCGAACCCGTCGCGATACCGGGCACGGCGTATGTAGTCGACGATCAGGATCGACCGCCCGTCGGGATACACGTCGGTCACGCGCACGATGAAATCCGTATCGCGAGCCGACGACGTGACAAACAACTCGGCCTGCACCTTGCCGGTCCATTCGACCGGTTCGGCCAGCGGCTCGGTGGTGAACGTGCGGACTTCCGCCTGCTTCTCAAACGGTCGGGCATCCTGAGCGCCAGGGAATCCTCGCGCCGGAATCTCATTCGGATGGTCGGGATCGGCGAGGAAAGTCGTTGCCGCGTCGGCGCTGGTCGGTGCCGACGTCGTCAGGCCGCCACCATCGTGTAGAAAGTACGACGTGTCGCGACTCGGCACCGGCCAGTCCTTCGCCGTGCGCCACGTGTTGCCGGGAGATCCCTCTTCGCCGACGGCCCCCATCACGTAGTACGTCACCGCCGGATCTTTCTCGACTCCGTTGTCGATCCCCTTCAAATAATGATCGAACCAGCGCCGCATGTGGTCGGGCAGCGTGACGCTCGCGTTGTCCGGGTACTTCAACTGTCCGACCACGTTCCCCTTGTTGAATCGCCCGTGCAGCCACGGACCGATCCGCAGTTGCTGCTTGCCGCGCGAGTTGTCTCCGCCGCGATGCTGCCGGCCGACGTAGCTGTCGATCGACCCCACGTTCATGAAGTCGTACCAACTGCCGATCGTGAAGCAGGGGACATTCATTTTGTCGATGTGCCGCGAGCAGTCTTCGGCCGCCCAGTAGTCGTCGTACGTCGGATGATACGACCATTCGCCGATCTGCAACCGGTTGTGCAACGGGTTGCGGCAGACAGCATCCATCGTCTTGAATCGTTCCGGCCGCGTCGTGCCGCCAATGCGGTAGCCTTCGTGAAACAGGCTCAGCCCCGTGTCGATCATGTACTGACACGTGAGATGCGGCGGGCGGGCGACCGCCAGAAAGTTCTGCGCGAACCCGGCCTGCGAACTGCCGAACGTCCCGATCTTGCCGGTCGACCACGGCTGCTTGGCGAGCCATTCGACGATGTCGTAGCCGTCCTGCAATTCGCCCCAACCGAGCGCCCGGTAGCCAACCCACGTCCCCTCGCTCTGCTGCGCCCCGCGAAAGTTCACGGCCGCGACGACGTATCCGCCGTCGGTGAGCTGTGCGAACGATTTTCGCGTGGCATCGTCTCGCAGTCCCGCGTACCGCTGCTCCATCAACACCGGCCACTTGCCTTCGCCGGGTGGAAAGTACAGGTAGCACGACAACCGCACGCCGTCCCGCATCGGGATCATCACATGCTCTTCGCGCACGGGGCCGAGGTCCACGTCCGCGAACGCGCTGTGTGTGAGACCGACGAACAACAGGCCGCACAGAACCAGATCACGCGCTCCCAGGAACGTAGCCACGTTCGCCAGAGACTGTTGAATTGGTCGCCACTGGGCTTGTCCCAGTGGCTCGGCGGCTTTTGCGCTACTCAATTCTTCGGGAGAATTCAGTAGTGCAAAAGCCGTTGAACCACCCCGGCAAGCGGGGTGGCGAGTCATTCGACAGCCCCTGGCGAGCGTGGCTACGGTTTTGGAACGGCTTCCAAGCAGACGTTGGCAACTTTGCAGAAGCATTGGAAATCCCTCGCTGGAAAGTTTTGAACAGAAGGCAACAAAGGGAACGAAGAAGAAGGAGAGGAAGGAACACTAATCGGCGCTGATCTTCGCTGATGGTGGGACTCTCGTCGATGAGTGCCGATCGACCATGTTCGGTGGTGCTCACTCTGAGTACGCTATTCGCCGTTGGCGTCAACTTCATCACCTGTATCGGCACCCCAACCTTGACTCCTGTCATAGGGGCAATCGCACGCAAGCGACTGCCCATGGCAAACAGGGCACTCCTCAGCATCGCATCCACGGACATGAAACTGACTCTTGAGGACGGCACAATCGTGGCACGGTCTCGACTCCGCACCCCAATCTTCAGTTTCCTCGCCGTAGCGGACCCGACTGTAGACCTTCCCACCGATTGTGTACGTCAAATCAAGCTGAGCGCCTTCGATGTACGGAGGCCACTCCGAATCCATCTCGACGCCCTGATATACGACCCGCTTGCGTTCCATGTTGAGCCGCCGATCGGTTGACAAACTTCAGTCGGTAGGGTGGGTCGAGCCTCGCGAGACCCACCAATGTGTTGAGATCACGCTGGTGGGTCTCGTCCCTCGACCCACCCTACAATCTACCATCTGTTCCAATTCGTCGTCGTCCCCGATCACTTCGCCCCCGAGATCGCGTACAGCCGTTCGTAGGCGCGCAGGTAGATCACGCCGTCGCTGATCGCCGGAGTCGCGTAAAACGTGCCGGCGAGTTGGTTTTCGGACAGCACTTTTCCGGACACGCCCGCTTCGAGCACGACGCACTTGCCGTCGATCCCCAGCGCATACACCTTGCCGTCGCCGGCCACGAGGCCCGCGTGGAACGGCCCGGTGCCGAGACGTTTCTGCCAGAATTGCTCACCGGTTTTGATGTCCGCGCACGTGGCGATGCCGCTGTCGGTCGTCAAATACACCTTGCCGTCAAACACGACGGGAGTCGATGAATCGGGCGTGGTCTTGGGGAGCCGCCAGAGTTGATGCGACCGGCTGACATCTCCCTGGCCGTCCCCTTTGACGGCCAGCACGTGACCCAACCCGCCGCCGCCGGGACTCGCCGACGTGGCCACCACGATCCCGTCCGCCGCCACCGGCGAAGCGATCACGCGACCGTACAGGCTCTTGACCGTCAGGCCGTCGCTCACCCAATTCTGCTTGCCCGATTTGAGATCGTACGAGTTGACGTGATCGGACCCGCTGACCAGCAATTCCGCGCGGCCGTCATGTTGCCAGACGAACGGCGTCGAATACGCATCCGGTCCGTCGTCGGCCGCCGGAAGTTTGCGATCGGACTTCCACACTTCCTTGCCGGTCTGCTTGTTGAGAGCCACCACGTACGACGGCCCTTTGGTCATGCAGGCCACGTAGATCAGGTCGCCCCACAGCCGTGGCGTCGAACCCATGCCGAACGACACGTCATACTTTCCGTAGTCGGCGACGAGGTCTTTCTTCCAGGTCACGTTGCCGGACTTGGCCTCCACACACACCAGCAACCCAGTGCCGAAGAACGCCCAGATGTGCTCGTCGTCAGCGATGGGTGACGGCGTGGCCGCGTTGTGCCGGTGAGCCCACAGCTTGGGGTCGGCCTTGGCTTCGAGTGTCCCCGTCCCCACCTTGGTCTGCTTGAGAATCTTCCCCGTCTTCCGATCGACTGAAATCACCCACAGCGCGTTGTCTTCCGTCTGCGAGGTCACATCGATTCGATTCGCGGTCACGGCCGGAGACGAATTCGCCCGCCCCGGCAAGTCGCACGTCCAGGCGATTCCAGAATCGGCCGACCATTTCACCGGCAGATTCTTCTCGCGTGAAATACCGTCGCCGGTGGAACCGCGCAACTGCGGCCAGACATCCGCCGATGAAACCGAACCCCAACAGATCGCCAACCCTGCCAACACGATTTTTAGAACGGTGTGTTTCATCGGAGCAGCTCCTGTGTGACCCCAAAAAAAGGACGCCACCGGGCTTGCCCCGGTGGTTTACCGGCTTTTGCACTACTCGAAGAAACAGATCTGCACGACGAAATTGGCACGAAAGTAGTGCAGAAGCCGTCGAGCCACCGGGACAAGCCCGGTGGAGTTTTGCTCACGCGATTGATTGCGGGTAAGTATTTTGAATTCGAACTCCACAAATGCGGCGTCAGACTACCCACCGACTTCGCGCCCGACAAGCATCGCACTGAGATTGCCGCGCGTTTGGGAACTTGATATAGGACCGCCCCTTTTTTGCTGGAGTCCCGCCTTCAGGCGGCCCGCGATTCCGCGACCGGCTGAAGCCGGGACTCCAACTGTCATCCACGGAGGGACGACGCCATGCTTCGCTCGCTGTTGATTTGCCTGCTTTCAATTCTGGCTCTGTTCTCGGTCGCGCGTGGATCGGATGACGTGAAGGTGACGCCAGCGAAGGAGGAGCCTTCCGACGCCGAACGGGTCGCGGACTTGAACGAGACGCTGACTTCGGAGATGGCTCGGCTGAAGGAACTCGAAGCCGAGTTGGCCGATCCCGCGAGCGACTACGCCAGGGCCGAGAAGGAATTCCAGGAACTGGATCGGGAGCTGGAACAGAAGCAGGAGGCGATGGCGAGATTCAAAGCGGACGGCAAGGCGAGCGAGGCGGCGGCGCTGGCGAAGGAGATCGCGAGTGTCGAGAAGCAGCGGCTGCGGGCGAAAGACCGGTTTGAGTTGGCGTTGGAAGAACGCAAGTCTCGCCGCGAGGAGATCACCACGTTGCGCCGCAAGACGCAACTCGATCGGGAGGCGCTCGACGAGTTGACCGGAACCAAGCCGAAGAGCGAGGAGGAATCCGGGTCGCACGAACGGGGAGACGGTCAGCACAAGAAATCCACCGACCACCGGGACGGGGATGAGGCCGACGCGAAGAAGTCCGACGCGCAGGACAAAGGGCACGAATCAAGCGACGAAACCGAGTCAGAAAAGAAGTCGGACGAAGACGACGCCGAATTGATGGCGGCCAAGGAAGAAGCCGAGCAAAAAGAGGCGGAGGCGGAGGAGGCTCGCGAGGAAACGCAGTCCATCGCCGCCCGCATCGCCGACTTGCAGAAGCTGATCGCGCAGGAACAGAAGTCGCTCTCGCTGGCTCGCAAGAAGGTCGAGTTGTCGCGGACGGCGCAGCGTGAACTCGACTCCGAACTCGCCCAGCACGAGCGAGACGGAGCACCGGCCGAGAAACTTCAGGAACTCCGGACCGACGTGGCCGAAGCCAAGTCGCGATTTGTGGCGGCTCAGGCGGACGTGACTGAAGCGACCGATCGCCTCAACGACCGCCGATCGGAATTGGCATCGCTGCAGTCGGAGCAGATCGTGGCGTTGCAGCAGGCGGAGGCGGCGCGGCTAGAGGCGCATGCGGCCAAGGAGAAAGTCGACGAACTGCGAAATCCGTTCACGCTTCGCAACATTACCCAGTGGATGATCGATCACGGCCCGAACGTGCTGCTGATCGTGCTCGCCATGTTTGGACTGAATCAGCTCGCCCATTTCTTTTCGAACCGGACGATCAAGCTGGTCGCCAGCGGCACGGGACGCGGGACGACCGTCGAACGTGAGAACCGTGCCCGGACACTCGTCGGCGTGTTCCAGAACGCCTCGTCGGTGGCGGTGTTTGTCGGCGGCACGCTGATGGTTCTGGAAGAAGTCGGAGCCAACATCACCGTGCTCATGGGAAGCGTGGCGGCCGTCGGGCTGGCCGTGGCGTTCGGCGCTCAAAACCTCATCAAGGATTATTTTTCGGGCTTCGTCATGCTGCTGGAAAACCAGTACATGCTCAATGACACCGTGCGGATTGGCGACATGACCGGCCAGGTCGAGCGAATCACGCTGCGGATGACCGTGCTGCGCGATGCGTCGGGCGTGGTCCACTTCATCCCCAACGGGACGATCAACAGCATCAGCAACGAAACGCACGGCTGGTCGCGGGCGCTGATCGAGGTGGGGGTGGCTTACAAAGAAAACGTCGACCAAGTGATCGCCGTCCTGACGGACCTCGCCCGACAGCTTCGCTTGGACAAAGCGTTTGGCCCGCTGATCCTCGAAGAACCAACCGTCCCCGCCGTCGATGCGCTGGGAGATTCAGCGGTCGTCCTCAAGTTTGCGATCAAAACCAAGCCGAACCAGCACATCCCCGTGAAGCGAGAATTCCTCCGCCGCGTAAAGAACCGTTTCGACGAACTCGGCATCGAATTGCCGTTCCCGCACCGCACGCTCTACCACCGCACCGAATCCGCCGACGTGCTATCTCCCGGCCCAAGTGACATCAAAAAGTGCGCGTGAGCAGACTTCGCTGAGTCGAAAAGAAAACAACCACGGACGTAGATCGTCCGTGGTTGTTAGTTTGTCGGGGGTAACTCGCCGTCGAAGCCACTCTGTGTCAGGCTGGAAAGCCTGACTTACGGGATCAAGTAGACCATGCCCGTTGCGAAGGCACCTTGGGCGACGGCTGCGCGGGTGTTCCAGGGGATTTGATAATTCTTAAACGGTGCGAATTCGCCAGGACGGTAGAAACCGAGCGGGGACTGACATTCCCACAGGGGGTGAATCGTCGCCTGGTACGGGATGCCCAAGAGTTGCAGGTAGAACTTGCCGGCCGATGCGAAGGGCTGCACGAGGCAATGATGCGTGTGACCGTAACGTTCCAGTTCGAAGTCTTCGAAGTAGAGCGGGTTGTAATAGAGATCGGACGCTTCCCAGCAGTAGTGCATGTGGGCAATCTCACGCGCCGCGTAGGGATCGACGGTGAGCGGAACCTCTTCCGGGCATTCCGGGCATTTGCCGTCGGGACAATTCTTGCAGCGGTCGTCATTCGGTCTCGGGCAGAGGTTGTGGCAGACATCGGGAAAGCCGGGCGAGCCGGCGGGTATGTAGTCGTAGAACGGCATGATGGACGTGAGCTTGCGGAGCTGCTTCGGGTCTCGCACCGGTTCGACTGCGGGGCCGGCATCGGTGGGTGTCCCACCGATGGCTTTCTCCTGTCCTCCGGCCAACGGACCAATCGGGAATCGCTCCGACGCATTCGACCGGTACGGCGGCAACTGCGACGCGGGATCGACGTCGTCGCGATTCAACAGCGCCGGCTTCTCAAGAGTTGGCGGAGAGATCTGTTCGAACTGCGGAGCGTCGGACGGTTCGGGCACGGGCCGGTTGGGCGCGGGTTCAACGGTTGAGGTTTGTTTGTTCAGTTCCGCCCAGCGCTGTTGCGCCGAACGGGCTTTGAGCCTGTCCAAGGGGGTCATCGGCGGTTGCTCACCAGCCACGAGAGCTGTGGACGGCTGGACCGGGACGGGTGATCGTTGCGCCGGAAGCGATTGTTGCGGCCACTGTTGATTTGGCGACTGCTGGATCGGCTGATTGGCGACCTGCGACTTTTGAATCATCAACTGCTTCCGATTCGCTGCGTTCGCATCCTGCGGAAGCGTCAGTGAAACGGACGAGGCGAGACACAATGCCGCGGCACCCGTCCCCGTCCACCTAGCCCATTTCGACCGGAGCATGCTCCACGGAGTAGTTGGGTGATTCTTGTGTGATCGTGATGTCATGTGGATGGTTCTCCCTAACCGAGGCCGGCGAGACCTGGATGAATCTCGCTTCGGTGCGCAAATCGGCGATCGTTCGCGTACCACAATATCCCATGCCCGCCCGCAACCCACCGATCAACTGGTACAGGAACGGATGCAGCGAACCCTTGTACGGGACGCGGCCTTCGACTCCCTCCGGTACCAGTTTTGATTCCCGCTTGCCTTCTCCGTCGGTGACTCCCTGGCGATAACGTTCGCTGCTCCCCTTCACCATCGCTCCGAGCGATCCCATGCCGCGATACTGTTTGAAGGCTCGTCCCTGAAACAGAATCTGCTCGCCGGGACTCTCCTGTAACCCGGCCAGCAGCCCTCCCAACATGACCGTATGAGCACCCGCCGCGATGGCTTTGGTGATGTCTCCGCTGTATCGAATTCCTCCATCGGCAATGATCGGCACATCGGAATCGGCCAACGCTTTGGCCGCGTTCGAGATCGCCGTCAGTTGCGGCACTCCCACGCCGGAAATGATCCGCGTGGTGCAGATCGAACCGGGACCAATCCCCACTTTGACGGCATCAGCCCCCGCCCGCCGCAGCGCCGCAGCTCCCTCTTCGGTCGCCACATTGCCGGCAATCACGTCGATGTCCCACTTTCGCTTGATCTCTCGAACGGTATCAACCACGTTCTTCGAGTGCCCGTGAGCGCTGTCGACGACCAGCACGTCCACGCCCGTCGCCAGCAACTTTTCGGCACGCTCGAAATCAAACACTCCGACAGCCGCACCCACTCGCAATCGGCCTCGTGAATCCTTCGAGGCCAGCGGGAAGCGCAGGGTCTTGTCGATGTCCTTGATCGTGATTAATCCCTTCAGTTGATAGTTTTCGTCAACCAGCAAAAGTTTCTCGACTTTATTTTCCCGGAGGATTCGTTGAGCTTCCTCCAGTGTGGTGTTCTCAGGTGCTGTCACCAGCTTGTCTTTCGTCATGACCTCGGAGATGCGCATGTCTTTCGACGCCAAGAATCGCAAATCGCGGCGCGTCAAGATTCCCCGTAGCTTCCCATTCTCCGTGATTGGGACACCACCGATGTTCCGCTCGTCCATGATTTCCGCCGCTTGGCCGACGGTCGCATCGGGCGGCAGGGTGAGCGGATCGACGATCACGCCGTGCTCGCTGCGCTTGACGCGGTCCACTTCCAAAACCTGCCGGTCGATCGACATGTTTTTGTGGATGATCCCAATTCCACCCTCCTGAGCCAGCGCGATGGCCATGTCGCTCTCGGTGACGGTGTCCATCGGACTGCTGAGGATCGGCACATTCAGCCGAATCCGCCGCGTGAGCCACGTTCCGACATCCACTTCGGATGGCAGGAGTTCGCTGTATGCTGGCTCCAGCAAGACGTCGTCGAATGTGATTCCCCGGTAGTTGATGCGGTCTTGCATTTCTGATTCTCCTCGAAGTTATCCCATTTTTTCTTACCGCAGAGGGCGCGGAGATCGCAGAGAATTCCTCTCCACAGGTTTAAGATTGGGTCCGAAAGATTCCCAACAGAATCCACAATTGGAATCAATCCCCGCGATAATTGTTTACGATTCGCTTGATGCCATCTTTGAGCACAATTTCGTGGAAGTTCATTAACAAACCCACCGACAGCTTGGTCAGGCGAAGGTGCGAAATGAGCTGTGCATCATCCACAGGATGCAAGGCGAGCTTCGCCTTGCACTCCACAAGGACGCTTCCGGAGACCAGCAGGTCGGCACGAAATCCAAAATCCAGCCGAACGTCTTCATAAATCAATGGAATCGGTTGCTCCTCAAGGACCTCCAAGCCCTGTTTGCGAAGCTCATAAGCGAGGCATTTCTGGTAGGCTGACTCAAGCAATCCCGGACCAAGCACTCGATGAACCTTGATGGCACAACCGATGATCGTCGAAGTGAGGTCGTTGATTTGCATGGTTTACTCCAGTGTGATCGGTCAAAGATCTTCTCTGCGGTCTCCGCGTCCTCAGCGGTTCAATTCTCCCGTACAAATTTTCCGACAGCATTCCCCAACGCCACCAGCGTCGCCACGTCCAACTCTTCGGCCCGCACGCCCTCGGCGATTTTCACCTGACTCATCGCTTCGTCGATCGCCGCCTTCTCCACTTCCTTGCGATACATTCCGACCAGCACGCTGCGAATCCGCTTCCGGCGCTGTGTGAATAGCCGCCGAATGAAATCGTGAAAGAACACCCGGTCGTCGATCTGCTGGCGTCGTTCTGGATCGGGCAGCAGCCTCACGATCGCCGATTCGACTCGTGGACGCGGCCAGAAGACTTTCGGCCCGAGTTTCTTCATCACCCGCACGGCACATTGCGATTGTAACCAAACCGAGATCGCTCCGTAAAACTCGGAGTCCGGTTTGGCGCGCATCCGCATCGCCAGCTCGCGCTGGATCGTGACGATCATCAACTCCCACGGCAAACCGGAAGCGACCAAGTTTGAGACCACCGGCGTCGCGATGCAATACGGCAGGTTGGCGACCAGCTTGAGCCGCCGCCCCGGATCGGCCGCGAGTTTGTCGGCCAGGCAATCGAGCACCACGGGAGAGAAGCGGTTCTTGTTTTTCAACGCATCGGTCAGCAACAGCGTGACGTTGGTCAGCCCGGCACACGCTTCTTGCGCGAGTTCATGCACCCGGCGATCAACCTCGACCGACACGACCTCACCCGCCTGCCCGGCCATCGCCGCCGTCAACCCCCCGGTCCCCGTGCCGATTTCCAGCACGATATCGTCTCGCCCCAGGTCCGCCTGCGTCACCAAGTAGTCGATCAGATTCAGATCGATCAGGAAATTCTGCCCGAGGGATGTGCTGGGATGGAACCCATGCTGCTCGAACAGGTCCATCAAGTGCGCGCGTGTCTGCCGATCAGCGTTCTTCATGCGAAACGAGGTTAGACAGTTGAATCGCGTCCGTCGAGGGAGTTCACCGGGGAATCTCCGGCAACGACTCTGGAGCAGGCACCCGCGTCGCCTTGGACAGGGAACCCAAGTCCACCCGCTACACGCCCAACCGCAGCTAATCCTTGTCGAGTTCACTCCGTCGCGAGCAGCGCGACGGTAAAGATTCGCCAACGACAGCGGCGGACGACACGTTACCTATGCAATTTTCATAGAGGTAGCGGAATTCGCAAGAATTCGGATGATCTGCGCCCGATGTCTCAATCGGAATTCTTGCGAATTCCGCTACGAAACAATGACGGCGAAGACTCACCAACGACAGCGGAGTGCGACACGTTTCTTTACGGAGTCAGGAGACTCGCGCACAACAGAGAATCGTCACCCATGCCGACGGTCGTCGGCATCGCGCACGCTGTTTCGGCGATCGAGGCCGCGCTTGGTGACGTGATGCAGACCGTGGGGGTTGTCAATGCGGTGGGAGCGACAGACAGTCTGCGTCCCGATCGCTTGGTTCTGCGGTCGCGTCTCAGTTCTGGGATCGGGCGCTCAAATTTCAAATTTGGCCGACCGATCGGCTTCCCGCTCGCTGGTTTCCCCACCGGCCATTTTTGACATTTGAACACCCGACCCCGTCTTCTGGTGGGTGATCGCTGGACGGTTCCAGTGTAGAATCTCGCCCGTGCGGCAAGACACCTTCCTCTCCGCCGCTGGAGCATCCACAACAGTGACCGCGACGACTCTTCTGCCAACGCCTGGCCCTTCCGAGAGCAAGCAAACACTCGGCTAGTTTTTCACGCCGTTGCCGGTCGCGGAGTTTATGGCGTCGCTGTTTCAACTCACGACGGACGATATTCACTTGTTGGATGCCGGGGCCGGCAAGGGGGCATTGACGGAGGCGTTCGTTCAATCGGCCTGTTCGCGACACGAACGGCCGAATCGGTTAACGGTCGTCGCCTGCGAAATGGATGAGCGAGTGTTGGGTGCGTTGCGGCTGACGATGGAGCGCTGCCAGTCACTGTGCGCGGCGAGTGGGATCGAGTTCGACGGCGAGATTCGACACGCGGATTTCACCGAGTCGGCGTTGGAGTTCGTGCGGGACGATCTCTTCAGTTCGGCGAAAGCTCCGTTCAACGCGGCGTTGCACAATCCTCCCTACCGCAAGATCAACAGCGATTCCCAGACGCGGCGACTGTTGCGAGAAGCGGGCATCGAAACCAGCAATCTCTACACCGGCTTCCTCGCACTGGCAGCACGGTTGCTGTGCGACGGTGGAGAAATGGTCTCGATCACCCCGCGCAGCTTTTGCAACGGCCCGTACTTTCGCCCGTTTCGACACGAGTTCCTCGACTCGATGTCGCTGAAGCGGCTGCACGTCTTTGACTCCCGATCGGCCGCATGAGGTAAAGCCACAGTTCTCCATGCGACGTGAAGCAATTCGTCAAAACGATATGCTCCAAGTTGGATAAATGCCTCGTGCCCTCGCGAATATCTGGGAAAGCGCCAACTCTAGGTGCGACCCGGACAGAGTATTCACGAAGACAAACTTGAATCGCTGTTTCAGACTCTGCGAGACCAAGACTTCGGCACGTCGTCCCACCACGGAAACCTGTTCCCGCACGCGCACAACCACCGTCGCCCTTGAGTTCGCAGTAAGACCACCGAAGCGATCACGACCGCAGCCGTCGCCAGACACGCAAGATTGTGGCGCAGGAAGTTGAGCACACTGGGAACCGACACGTCGCGCGGCGCACTCTTTCCGTTCCGTTCGGTTCGGTCTGCGGATCGGACATGCAATCAGCCTCGCGTCACCAGATGGTTTTGTTCGTCCAAGCGTCGAGAGTAACGTAGGGTGGATCGAGGCACGAGACCCACCGTTTCCGGTTGATCTCTGATTGGTGAGTCTTGTGCCTCGCCGCAACCTACGACTACTTGACATCACATGTTGCCCGGTAGACGATGGGTTCGTGCTTATTGAGGAAGAAATCGAATTGGCAGATTTGAAAGCGCGGACCAGATCATGAACACCAATGACGATGAGCTCTTCTACACGTACAAAACCGGGGCGCTGACAATCATTGGATTCGATGGGCAGCACCTGACGGACCGTGACCCGGAACGATATCAGGATGCCCTGCTGGGTCTGCTCCAGCAGCACCTGTGTGAAATCTTGGTGGTCGATCTGATGGATGTCCCCGTGGTGTATAGCTGGGTGCTTGGCGTTCTGGTTGGAATTCACAAGCAAGGCGTCCGTGTCGAGTTGTACCATCCCACGCTCACGATGCAGGAAGTGCTCGACAGAACTCATCTGAACAAGCTTCTCCATGTCCGAGACGGATTGTGAGCGAGCGACCGATCAGGTTTTGTAGGATGGTTTTCGTCCCTCGATCCGCCAACGCGGAGGCGTGCATTTCTGGAGGGTCTCGTGCGTCGCCCCACCCTTCGGCAGCGAGGAGCGACTTCGATGCTCGACACATTCAAAGAACTGACCGCGAACCAGTTTGAAGCCGCGTTCTGCACGTTAAATGTGTGCATCGACCGGTGTCCTGAGATCTCATGGGAGGTATCGGTCGCGAACCACAAATTCTGTCAGGTCGCGTTTCACACCTTGTTCTACGCGGATTTCTATCTCGAACCAAACGAGGAATCGTTCCGCCGACAGCTGTTCCACCGCGACCACGCGGACCTTTTTCGAGACTACGAGGAATTCGAGGACCACGCCCCGACGTTGCTCTACGACAAACCATCGATCAAAACCTACCTCGAACACTGTCGCCAGAAAGCGTCAGAGACCATCGCGTTGGAAACTGCGGAGTCGTTGACTGCTCCAGCCGGCTTCGCACGGCGATGCTTTTCCAGAGCTGAATTGCACGTCTACAACATCCGCCACATCCAGCATCATGCCGCGCAGCTCAGCCTGCGATTACGACTCGACTCCCAGCAGGACATCCCCTGGATCGGTTCTGGCTGGCGAGAAATGTGACGTGGATGACCTGCCGTGAGTCGCATTGAGCATCCCCTACTCAACCGGTTAAGATGTCCACCGTTCGCCGACTACGTCAGGCGTGGATCTCGAAACGTCGTCACGAGGAGTCCGCAGATGCTCACGATGCTGGGAAGTCCGCGACGTTGTTGTGATGGGTTGACGCGGCGGGAAACGCTGCGGGCCGGAGCACTCTCGCTATTGGGCGGCATGTCGTTGCCGAATCTGTTGCAAGCGGAAATCAGTCAGCAGAAACCAGTCGTGCCCGGCAAGGCCAAGAACGTCATCCTGCTGTATCTGCTCGGCGGTGCCGCGACGCAGGACATGGTGGACATGAAACCGGACGCGCCGGCCGAGGTGCGAGGCGAATTCAAGCCGATCAACTCGAACGTGCCCGGCATTCAAGTCTGCGAGCACCTGCCGCGGATGGCGCAGTGGATGCACCGCATGGCGATTGTCCGCACGCTCAATCACAAGGCGGGCTGTCACAACTGTCTGCCGTCGTACAGCGGTTGGGAAGTCCCGCCTCCCGATCAACACCCGCGCGAGACTGATCCCCCCAGCATGGGTTCCGTTTGCGAATGGCTCAAGCCACCGGAAAACGATCTGCCCGCGTACGCGTATCTGCCCAACTGGCTCGGCTGGGGGCAGGCGTTTCGTCGCGGCGGACCGTACGGCGGGTTCCTCGGAAAGCGGTTTGACCCGTTGACGACGGAATGCGAACCGTTCTGGGACAAAGTCGGGCATCAACCGGCACCGGGCCGGTCGCAGATTGTTCGCGGCCAGCCGATCCTGTCGCACAGCGTGCTGGCCAGTGAAATGACCATCGACCGTTTGAATTCACGTCGCACGCTGCTGCAACAGATCGACGACCAGGTGCGGCTGGCCGAGGCGCAACCCGCGCCCGGGTTCTTCAGCCGCGAGCAGCAGCGAGCGTTCGGCATTCTAACGTCGTCGAAACTGCGATCGTGTTTCGATCTGAGCACGGCAGATCCAGCGGTGCTCGAGCGCTACGGCCGCACGCTCTTCGGACACAGCACGCTCGTCGGTCGACGCTTGATCGAACAAGGCGTACGGTTCGTCAACGTGACATGGGATTTGTACGTCAACATCAACTACGACGCGTGGGACACACACCAGCGGAATTTCTCGCTCCTCAAGGAGATCAACCTGCCCGGTTTCGACCAGACGTACACTGCCTTGCTGGATGATCTCGATCGCAGCGGACTGCTGGACGAAACACTGGTTGTGGTCATGAGCGAGATGGGTCGCACGCCGAAAATCAACGGTGCCGCGGGCCGCGATCACTGGACCTCCTGCTACTCGGCGATGTTCGCCGGCGCGGGCATTCGAGGCGGCACGGTGTACGGTGCGTCCGATTCGCAGGCCGCGTTCGTGAAGGACAAGCCGGTCAGCACGGCCGACGTCTGCGCCACGATCTACCGCTGTCTCGGCATCGACCACGAAATGACCATCCCCGACCGACTCGGCCGCCCGAATGCACTGGTCCACGGCGGTCAGCCGATCTGGGACATTTTGGCCTGACCCGTCAGTGCGACCGCGAACTGCCGCGCGCGATCCTTCGCCGGTGCGGGCGATTTCGGCACCGCTCCACCCGGAACGGGAGCAACCTTGAGCACGACAAACGTCGGGCCGGGAGCGGCCAGCACGTGGAAGACGTCCGCCCGCCACCTTTCGATATCGGCAAACTCGAATACCGACACGAACCCGCATCCACGGGCGATCGCGCACAAATCGACTGGCCGATCCGTCGCCGCTGTCGCCTGACCGCCGGTGACTTCGTACACGCCGTTGTCGAACACGATCAGCACGTAGTTCGCCGGTGCGGCGGCGATGGTCGTGACCAGGCAACCGAGGTTCATCAACTGGCAGCCGTCTCCGTTGCAAACGATGACCTGCAAGTCCGGCCGAGCCAGAGCCACGCCCAAACCCAATCCCGGCGCGTGCCCCATCGCCGACGGAGCGTAGATGAAATCGAGCGGGTGCGAGTCGAGCGTCATCCACTCGCGAGCTGACCCCATCGTTGGGATGACGACGTGTCGGTCAGTACGAACCGCGTGGAGCACACGAAGACTTTCGATGAGCGACATCACTGGCATGGCTATTCCTCGCTTTGGCGATCCAACGTACGTCCAAGATTCGCTGCTTCGCAACGCGATTTACCCCGAAGGGGTTGCGTCTCATAGCCCAGGGTTGGCCGCGCAGCGGCCTACCCTGGGGACAGGGGCAATCGAGAAATCTACCCCGAAGGGGTTGTGTCCTTGCGCGAATTCAAATGACGGAACCCCGTTGGGGTTCAACTTCTTTTTCCTGCCGCCTCCCAAGGTAGCTCGCTCCACTCGCAACCCTGGGCTATGAGACGTAACTCCTTCGGAGTAAAGACGGGCGTATGACCTCCACATTGGGAACCACTGATCCCAGAACCACGATCCTCAATCCTCGTCCAACTTCGGTCCCGCCGTTCGCAAGTCGCCATCGCGAAGCGTCCAGCCACGAGCGTCGAACAACTCGCACAGTGGGACCGAGAATTTGCGACTGACGCCCCACGCTTCGCGAAGCTGTGACATCGTCGCCGGCCCGTTCGACGCGAGGAATTCGCCACAGCGGCGCCTCCCGCCATCCAACGCCGCTGGCGTGAAATACAGTTCTTCACTCGCCCGCACAAGCAGCCCGTCTTCGACACACAGGCTGAGCAGCACTTCGACTTGATCGATCTTCTGGTTGACCGCGGCAGCCAGTTCCTTCACCGTGGGTGGAGCCAGCGCCGCCTGTGTGACGAGTTCGAGAATTTTCGTCCGCGCGGCAAGCTGCGCCTTGGTCAGTTGCACCTGCAAGTCGGCTGGACCAAAATTTGGACCGACTGCCGCCAGTTGTTTCTCACGGACAAGCTGTTCGAAGAGGGATTCGAGCAGGTCTGGCGGCGCGAGGTTCTGGCACACCGAGAGCAGCAACGATTTCGGCAACGCGCGGCGCGGTTGGTGGCGTTGCATCTCGGCGCGAATGCGTTTCATCACCGACACCGCGAGCGTGGCGACTCGGTCGCGGTGAATCAACCGCGTGCCGCGATCGCGCACACCCAGCTTCGCGAGTTCGCGCCGCGTCAGCAGTTCGCCGACGAGTTCTTTGTACTGCCGAGGGGGAATCCCCACCCGCCAGGCCGCCGGCAGCGGGTCGTCATCCACCTGATCGCGATGAGCGAGATACACCGACAGCCGTGCGAGCGGATCGGCGACGTCCAGCGACTTCCCGAGTTCGGCGGGATCTTTCACGCGCTGCCGCGTTCCGAGACCGGGATCGAGAACGACTCCGCCGCCGACGGTCAGCGCGGGGGACGGGCGACGCAGAATGAACCGCTGCCCGTAGCTGGCAACGATCGGTTCCCGGAGCCGCAATTCGGCGTAGCCGCGTTCGCCAGGGGCGAGCAGCCTTCCTTTCAGAATCACC
>JACRIH010000196.1 GCA_016235885.1 Planctomycetales bacterium
CACAACGCCAAATTCGATGCGTAAGTCCTGCCTTCGTTTGGGGTTTCAGGGATCGGAGGGCTGGGACACGGCCTGTTTCCTTTCTTCCCCTTTCTTTCCTTTTGCGTCCGCCGAATTCCGGTCTTTGGGTCTGCCGATTTCCCGAATTATTTCCTGGCGCCATTGCGACCCCTCAACGTACCGTGGTCTCTCGATGTCCACAATGGTGACGGTATAGCGGTTACCCTTAATAGAGGCACTAGGCTTCATCGCCGCGTTCAGTTCTTCTTCAGGCAATTGACCTTCCCTTACCTTAACTAGATACGGTTGTCCCGTTACCTCATCTCTCGATGAGGGTGGGATGGATCCGCTGGTTCGATCGATGACGTCATAAATGAGGTCAATGTCCGCTAGGCCGCTGGCATCGGTAGTGCTGACAGACCACGAATAGTCCTGCCAAGACTTGCGGTCCTGCTGATATTTGAGTTCCGCTTCGGTCCCCTCCGGTTCCTGCGGCGGGGGATGGTCATGTCCGAAATCGAACTTGACCGACACAATTGCGTCCTCAACAGGCTTTCCTGAATCTGAATTCGTGACCTGGAAACGCACGCGTTGCGCCGTTGTCCTCACCGGATCGCAACCACCGGCCAAAAGACAAGCAGCGATACAAAATGGGATCTGCCACTTTCCAAGTACCATTTCAAGTCCCCCTACGGTTTTGCATGGTAACATCTCGCCAAGGGGGGCCGCCATGCGGCCTCTGTGTCGGCAGCCTCCTACCACTGGGGTTCCGCCGGCCTGGGGCGTTTGTTGCATGTGTCACAGATGGCCCCATCCTTGAACGCTTTCCACCCTACATTTCTCGCAAGAGTTCAGCCCGTAGGTCATTTAGAATCTGAAGTCTTGCGATTTCAGCTACTGGACCGCGATGAATTTCACGCACACCGGCGACGAGACTTCGAGTTTGTGGCCAGTGGATTTCAACTTGCCGGACGTCTGGTCGATTTCGAACACGACGATCGTGTCCGATGCCTGATTCTCCGCCAGCAGGTATTTGCCGGTCGGGTCGATGGCGAAGTTGCGTGGAGTCTTCCCCTCGGTGGGCTTTTGTTCGACTGCCGTGAGTGTGCCATTCGCCGCGACGACGGAGAAGACCGCGATCGAATCGTGGCCGCGATTCGATCCGTACACAAATTTGCCCGACGGGTGGACGACGATTTCGGCTGTCGAGTAACCGGGGCGGACTTCGTGTGGCAAAGTAGTGATGGTTTGGATTTCCTTCAGTGTCCCCTTCGCGGAATCGTACTCGAACGCGGTCACGGAGCAGGTGCTTTCGTTGATCACGTACGCATACTTGCCGCTGGTGTGAAACGCGAAGTGTCGCGGACCGTTGCCGGTGGCGACGGCTGTGAACGGGGGATCGTTCGGGGTCAGCTTGGCAGTGGCCGGGTCGAGCTTGTAGACAAGCAATTGGTTCAAGCCGAGATCGGCCGCGACGGCGAAACGGTTGGTGGGGTCAACATTGATCGAGTGTCCATGCGGAGTCGCCGGTTTTCCCGTTTTGGCGTTCGTCCCCGCGTGCTGAAAAAATGAAGCTGGTTCGCCGAGTTTCCCGTCGGCCCCAATCGGCAGCGATTCGACACTGCCGCCGCCGTAGTTCGCGACGAGCACCGCCTTGCCTGTCGCGTCCACCGTCAGATGACACGGCCCGGCTCCACCCGACGTCTGCTGGTTCAGCAGCGTGAGCTTTCCCGTCGCCGCATCAATCGCGAATGCCGAAACGCCTCCGGCCTTCTTGCCGCCGAAGTCGCTGATCTCACCCACGGCGTACATGAACTTCTTGCTCGGATGGACCGCGAGGAACGATGGACTGGTGACCTCGGCGGCCACTTCGGCGGGAGACAGCTTGCCGGTTGCCAGGTCGAGCGTGCTGAGATAAATCCCCTTGCTCTTCGGTCCCGTGTACGTGCCGATGTAGACGCGCAGTTGATTCACTTTCGCTCCCCCTTTCGCGTCCTGACCCGACGCATTGGATGCCAAACCGCCACCGATCCCGATCGTCACCACCATCGCCGTTACCACCGCTCGGAAGTTCATCGTGTTCATGCTTGGCCTCTCACAGGTTGGAGTTCGTAATGCAGAACCATTCGCGAGCGTGAGGATACGAAACCACCCTGCGAGAGTAAAACTACGGCCTGAAGATTGAGGCCGCTCCCCAGCGGTAGCCACGTTCGCCAGAACGTGGGCAAGTTTCTTGAAAGCCCACGTTCTGGCCGGGCTGTCGAATTACTCGCCACCCCGCTTGCCGGGGTGGTTCAACGGCTTTTGCTCTACTGAATTCTCTCGAAGAACTGAATAGCGCAAAAGCCGTCGAGCCACTGGGACAGCCCAGTGGCGACCAATTCAACAGTCCGTGGCGAACGTGGCTACGACTCATTCTGAGTTGTCAAATGCTTCCCATCGCACCGATGTTGCCACGGACTGTTCGGCAGTCATCGTCTTGCGTAGCATCACCGACACCGAAGCCGCATCCCGCCGGGAGACAATTCGCCATGCGAATGCCTGCAATCTTGTTGTCGATGTGCCTGAGTCTGACGTTCGCTCCGCTCTCCCGAGCCGACGCGACGGCAGCGCCGCCGAACATCATTTTCATTCTCGCGGACGATCTCGGCTGGGGAGACCTCGGCTGCTACGGGCATCCGCAAATGAAGACGCCACGGCTGGACCGGCTGGCCCGCGAGGGAACGCTGTTCACGCAGTTCTACGTCAACGGGTCCGTGTGCTCGCCGAGCCGCTGTGCATTCATGACGGGGACGTATCCCGCGCGGCATCGCATTCACGGGCACTATGCCACGCACGAACAAAACGCTTCGCGCGGGATGACGAACTGGCTCGATCCGCAGGTTCCGAACGTGCCCCGTTTGCTGCGACAGGCTGGCTACGCCACGGCCCATTTCGGGAAGTGGCATCTCGGCAGCGGAGACGGCGCGCCCCCGCCCGCCGAGTACGGTTTCGACGCGACCCGCACGATCAACGCCAACGGCCCGACGTGGGACGAGGCGGACACTTCGTTCCGCGCCAAATCGACCGCCGCCTTTGTGGACGAAACGCTGGCGTTCGTTGAGAAACACAAAGACCGTCCGTTCTATGTGAACCTCTGGACACTGGTCCCGCACGCGACGCTCAATCCCACGGCCGAACAGATGAAACCGTACGAACAGCTTGGAGCCGGTGGGAAGAACTTTCCGCACAAAACGGCCGCACAGATCTTCAACGCCTCGGTGACGGACCTCGATACGCAAGTGGGCCGGCTGTTCGACGGATTGAAATCAATCGGCGTCGCCGATCGCACGCTGATCGTGTTTTCGAGCGACAACGGGCCGGAGGACATTCACATCAAGAACGCGGGGCACAGCGGCATCGGATCGGCCGGACCATTTCGCGGTCGCAAGCGGAGCCTGTACGAAGGGGGCGTCCGCGTGCCGTTCATCGTGCGTTGGCCGGGGATCGTTCCCGCCGGTCGAGTCGACGACACATCGGTTGTCGCGGGCGTGGACTTCCTGCCCACCGTCTGTTCGCTCGCCGGCGTGAAGTTGTCGGCGGACAAAAAACTCGATGGCGAAGACGTCAGCGACATCCTGCGCGGTCCGTCGCGAGCGCGTCGCGGACCGTTGATGTGGGAGTGGCGGTTCCGCATCGCGGGCGAACCGTTCCATCGCAGCCCGATCCTCGCCATCCGCGACGGCGACTGGAAACTGTATCTCAACCCCGACGGCAGCCGGATCGAACTCTACGACGTCCCACGCGACCCGACTCAACTCAGCAACTTGGCCGACAAGAAACCCGACGTCGTGACACGTCTGCGAGAACAGGTGCTGACCTGGTCGAAAGCGCTCCCCGCCGGACCGGTCGAACCGTCGGCCGGCAAGAACGACTATCCCTGGCCCACCGGAAAGAAGTGAGATCAACATGCGAACGACATCGCGTTTCTGGCTGGCAATCATTTGTCTGGCAAGCCCGATCACAGTCCATGCCGCAGACACACCCAGACCTCCGGGTGTCGAGATCGCGCACAGCCCAGCGGCATCGCGGACGTACATCGGTTCACCGGGGATCGCGATCCTGCCGGATGGATCGTATGTCGCGTCGCACGATCATTTCGGGCCGGGGAGCACGTGGAACCGCACGTTTGTGTACGCTTCGAAAGACCGCGGCGCGACGTGGTCGCGGCTGACCGAACTCACCGGGCAATGGTGGTCGAGTTTGTTTGTACACGGCGGCGCGTTGTACCTGCTGGGGACGACGACGGAGTACGGGCACCTTGTCATTCGCCGCTCGACCGATGGCGGGAAAACTTGGACCACGCCTGCCGACAAGCGTTCGGGGTTGTTGCGCGACGACGGTAAGTTTCACTGCGCGCCAGTGCCGATGCTGATTCACAATGGCCGGCTGTGGCGAGGCTTCGAAGACTTGTCGTTGCCCGTCAAGTGGGGCCGCAGTTTTCGAGCCTTCGTGATGTCGGCTCCGCTGGAGGCCGACTTGCTGAACGCCGACAGTTGGACCTTCACCAACGCGCTGCCGAGCGACGAAAAATGGCTCGGCGGCTGCGGCGGATGGCTGGAAGGAAACGCGGTCGTCACGCCGGACGGTCACGTCGTGGACATCCTTCGCGTGGACACGCCCGGCTGGCCCGAGAAGGCGGCCATCGTGCGCATTAGCGACGATGGCAAGACCGCGACGTTTGATCCGACACGTGACTTCGTGGATTTTCCCGGCGCGACGAAAAAATTCACGATCCGCTGGGACGACAATTCGCGTCGATATTGGTCCCTCGCAAATTTCGTCCCCGAGGCGTTTCGCAAGGGGAAACCGGCCCGCGTGCGAAACACGTTGGTGTTGATGTCGTCTCCGGACCTGCGGATGTGGGAGGTGCGATCACACATTCTTCAGCATCCGGACGCCGACAAGCATGGCTTTCAGTACGTGGACTGGCTGTTCGAAGGGGACGACATCATTGCCGCGGTACGCACGGCATTCGACGAGCCGGGCGGACAGGCGCACAATCAGCACGATGCGAACTACCTCACGTTTCATCGGATCGAGAAGTTTCGCGATCGGAAACTCCGTCTCCCCTCCGGGGGAGAGAGCCGGGGTGAGGGGGCGGCGTTGGAGTCCCGGCTTCAGCCGGCATCGCCTGAAGGCGGGACTCCAACACAGAACCGCGCGGACCGCCCCTCACCCCCAACCCCTCTCCCCCAAGGGGAGAGGGGAGCAGTCGCGGGTGATTCAACGATCCGTGGCATGGCGGGCGGTTCCGAGATCGTCATTACAACAACAACTCGCACGGCCGGAGCCATCCACTCGCTGATGTGGAACGGCAAGGAATTCATCGACAGCTTCGATCATGGTCGTCAGTTGCAATCGGCCAGCAGCTTTGACTGCGGTGTGCCGGGTCCGTTTGTCGCCGAGACCTACAATCCAACCGAAGCGGGATCGCGCCGCGATGGGCGCGGCGACGAATCATCGAGCCGCGTTTTGAGCCTGACTGCGGAGGGCACCGACTTGCAGACGTCATCGCAAATGGCGTTCTGGGTGCCGCCGGGTGAATCGACCGAGGGGGTTCCCGCACGAAACACGACGCTGTTTTCAAACCACCGGCTGAATAAGCTCGTGCGAATCGGCTACCGAGGACTAACGAATGTCATCCGGCACGACGTCACATTCGTCGTGCCCGACGGCGAGCCGCCGCATCGGTTCGCACAATTTGAGGCGCTGACCGGCTACATGCCAGCGGAGTTCGAGCGGTTCTGGAAATTCAATCTGGCCAGCGGCGAACTGGAACCGCTTGGCGACGGACCCGGCGAGCAACCGTGGCCCGTGGTGCTGGCCACCGCGACCGGCAGCCACGCGATGGGCATCTTCACCCCGCCGACGCCTCCCGCCGGCTTCGATCCCATCGGTTACGGCCGCTGGCGATTCGCCGCGGAAAAAGTCGTGAAATGGAACTGCGTCTTCCGCCTGCGCAAACCCACCGGCATCTCTCCCGGCGATTACTCGTTCCGCTGCTTCGTCCTCGTCGGCGATGTGACCACCGTGACTAAGTCGTTGCGGGCACTGCATGCGGAGTTTGGCAAGAAGTAAACCACGGAACACACGGATGACACGGAATTCTTGGGTGATCCCTCTCACTTTTTTCCGTGTCGTCCGTGTGTTCCGTGGTTCCTCATCTTTGCGTGCACGGATCGACCACGAGGTTGGTGGGTCGCCCGGTGAGAAATGCTTCGACGTTGGCGATCGTGCAGTCGAGAAGTCGACTTCGGGCCGCTGTCGTCGCCCAGGCGATATGCGGTGTGATGAGACAATTCCTCGCCGTCAGCAGCGGGTTGTTGGGGGTGATCGGTTCGGACGAGATCACGTCGAGCGCCGCGCCGGCGATGCAGCCGGAGTTCAGTGCGTCGGCCAGATCGGAATCGACGACCAACCCACCTCGGGACGTGTTGATCAAGAACGCGGTCGGTCTCATCCGTCGCAGAAGTTCGCGGTTGATGAGGCCGCGCGTGTCGTTCGTCAGCGGGCAGTGGAGGCTGATCACATCGGCTTGCGACACGACTTCGTCGAGCGTCGAGCAAACCACGGCCCCTGCATCAAAACCAGAATCAAAGTTCCTCCCCTCTCCCCTTTGGGGAG
>JACRIH010000190.1 GCA_016235885.1 Planctomycetales bacterium
CACTCTGCGGATCTGGGACATGACGGCCGCGCCGTCAGGCACCGGGGAAATTGTTGTCGATCGCGAACGCCGAGAGCGGCGAGCCAAACGAGTCGCCGCGGAAAAACGAGCTGGGATTCTCGAAGCGCCCGGAGTCACGGTCGCAACGCAATCGCCGGCGGCCGTGCTGGCCGGTCATCGCGATTGGGTGAACGCGCTCGGGATCAGTCGCGATGGCCGACGCATCATCAGCGGCGACGACTCGGGGCTGGTGATCGTGTGGGACATCGCGTCGCGGCAGGAGGTGTCGCGCTGGACCTGCCCCGGTGTGGCCTGGGTCGTCGCGGCCGCGCTGTCGCCCGATGGCCAGACGGCGTTGGTCTCGCAGTACCGCCGCAAGGGAGGCGACTTCAACAACTATCCCGCCGGGCTGCGGCTCCACAACGTCGCCGACGGGAAGATCACGCTCGACATTCTGGCCACGCTGTACCCGAAGGAAAAGAATCCGCCGTATCAATATCAGTACGAGTACAGCAAGTTCATCGCGCACGGATTGGTCGCCGTCGCGTTTTCTCCCGATGGCAAATTGCTCGCGACCGCGCAGGGAGGCGAAGATGGGGACGGGAAGGTTCACTTGATCGAAACGGCGACTGGCAAAGTGCTGCGCACCGTGGGCGGTCACAAATACGGGACGACCGACGTCGCGTTTTCGAACGACGGACAAAACCTGTTCTCGACCGGCCGCGACACGCTGGTTCGCGTCACGCGAGTTGAAGACGGCAAGGAAGTCGCGCAGATCGGAAAGACGCGTGGCGGTCAGTTCACCGATTGGCTGAGCGCGTTCACGCTGACTCCCGATGAACGCTGGCTGGCGGCTGCGGATATCGCCGGACTGGTGCAGGTGTGGGAGTTGGCGATCGCCGTGGAACCGCAACCAAAGTAGGATGGACGCCCCGTCCGTCCGAGTTGACATCGTGATATCCGGACGGACGAGGCGTCCATCCTACACAAGGAAATCCCATGACTCGAATCCTGCTGTCAGCATGTGTCATAGCCGTCGGCGTCACGCTGGCTCGTGCTGCCGAACCGGCACCGCCGGCAACTTTGCTCACGAAACCTGGTCAGCTCGTGTTTCAGGATGACTTTGACCACCAGCCCGACAAGCAGGCTTGGCGATACGGTCCCGGTTCGTGGACGTTGGCAGACGGGACGTTGAAGGGAGTCGAACGCGCCGAGGACAAACACGGGGCGGTGCTGCGACATGCGATGACGTTCCGCGACGCGATCATTGTCTACGACTTCCGGTTTGACGGGGCGAAGATGACGACGCTGTCGATCAACGACGCCAAGGGACACGTCTGCCGTGTGCTGCTCCGTCCGAACGGGTTCACGGTTCGCAAGGATGACCACGACCACGATGGTCCCGACAAAGCAGTGGACTTCGAGACAAAATCGATCCCACTCAAACCGGGTGCGTGGCACACACTGGTCATCGAACTCCGCGGCTCTGAAATGCTCGCCACGCTCGACGGACGGCTCACCGCGTTCGGCGCGCACGATTCGCTCGACTGCGAGAAAGCCAATTTCGGTTTCACCGTCGCAGGAGACGGAGCGTCATTCCGCCACGTCCGAGTTTGGGATGCCCTGCCGAATCCCGATTGGGAAGGTACGAAACCGAAACTTTTGAAAGCCCGCGCTGTAGCCGGCAGCGGCGACGAGATCCGCGCGGCCGTCATCAAGTCGCTGCCGCTACTTGAAAAGGGAGCGGCCGGGTCAATGGCAGAGCGGGCGCGGTGTTTCACGTGCCACAATCAGGGACTGCCACTGCTCGCACTCACGACGGCTCGCACTCGCGGTTTTGAGATTGACGGCGAACACCTGAAGAAACAGTCGCAACACATTGCCAACTTTCTGGACAAGAACCGAGAGAACTACTTGA
This sequence comes from Planctomycetales bacterium, assembly GCA_016235885.1. Taxonomy (GTDB): domain Bacteria; phylum Planctomycetota; class Planctomycetia; order Planctomycetales; family Planctomycetaceae; genus JACRIH01. The sequence continues at coordinate 1,919 of JACRIH010000190.1, forward strand.
TGGGAAAGGGAACCGGTGGTCAGGTGGCGACGGCCGGTCAGGCGCTGTGGGCGTTGGAGACCGACAGTTGGAAGCCGGATGCGACGACGGCCGCGGTGGCGGAGTATCTGTTGCAGTACCAGAAGGACGCGGAACACTGGCGGATGACCAGTGACCGGCCGCCGTCCGAAACCAGTCATTTCACCGCCAACTATCTGGCGATTCGCGGACTGCGAACATTCGCCACGGCGGAACAAAAGGAACGCGTTGATCAGCGGATCGATCAGGCGCGCCGCTGGTTGTTGGCCAACTCGGCAAAGGACACCGAGGATCGCGTCTTCCGCCTGTGGGCTTTGAAACTGGCCGGCGTCACCGACGAACTGTTGCAAGCGGCCACCAAGGAACTACTCGACACGCAGCGAGAAGATGGCGGCTGGTCGCAGACCAAAGACTTGGAGAGCGACTCGTATGCCACCGGCTCCGCGCTGGTGGCACTGCATCAGGCAGGCGGACTGGGCGTTGCCGAAGCGGCCTACAAACGCGGCTTGAAGTTTCTCCTCCGCACTCAGCTTGAGGATGGTTCGTGGCACGTTCGCTCGCGAAGCAAGCCGTTTCAGGAGTATTTCGAAAGTGGTTTCCCTCACGGACCAGACCAGTTCATTTCGATCGCCGCCAGCAGTTGGGCGACGACGGCACTTGTGTTGGCGTGTGAACCGAAGACGGAAGCGGCACAGTAGTGCCGCCGAGGAGAACGTACTCCCTCTCCCCTTTGGGGAG
>JACRIH010000191.1 GCA_016235885.1 Planctomycetales bacterium
CTACAAAAAACCCCGGCTGCCAAAGGGCAGCCGGGGTGGTTCAATGTGTCATCCAAATCTCATCAACCTTGGAGCAGTCGAACGGCTTCAGCATGACCGGGTGCCGGCTTGCCGAATTCGCTGGCGGTGACACGGGCCAGCCCAATGACTTGACGCCATCGGAACGACGGCCGGGTCGATGCGAATTCGTCGCTAACCGTGCGGTAGAATTTCTCGGCGTGCAGCGCACCGTCTTCGCTGATCGCGTACTTGAGCAACAGATCGAAGACCGGCCGCTCGGATTGATCGAGCTTCGAGTACGCGGCGACGGCGGCACAGGCGAGGGATTGATCGTTGCTGCGGATCGCGGCGTCGAGTGTCGCCAGCAAAGCCTGCGGAGTGGACTGTGGTCCCTTCGCCGCCAGCTTTTCGTCGTGCTCGGTCGTGGGCCACGGCTGCCAGTTCAGGAAGTCGCCGCCACGATTCGTTCGGTCGTACGCGGCCTGCCAGGCTCCGATAATCAGGCAGGCTGCCGTGTTGCGGGCGTTGCTCGCGCGAGCCATGTTCCGCCACGCGTTCGCCGAATCGCAGGCGTGGACGCCGATCGAATCGCCGTGAACACTGCCCACCGGTTTGTCTTTCGAAGTCTGACCTTCGGGACGTCCCTTGTCGCGTAGAATCAATTGATTTGTGGCCAGGGCAATCGCCAGACCAACTGTATCGGGTGCGAATCCTTCCGCCAGCGCGGCGGCCACCGCTTCGGCGGCTTGATCGGGAGTACTCGTGAAGATCGTGCGGCTGAGGTTGTCGATCCAGCCGTCTTCGGCCGGTGACGTCCCCAGCGGCTTCGCGAGGAGTTTGTACTGGTCGAACAATTTTGGAAGCAGACGGCTGCCGCCTCGTCCGTATTCATTGCTCTTTTGGTTCTCGGCCTTCACGCAGTAGCGCACCGACTGCCGCAACAGAGTGTGGGCCTGATCCTTGCCGACAATGTCCAGCAAGTCCCACGCACGATACGGCAGCACCACGCGATGCACTTCGGCGTTGTCCTGCACGACCTCCAGAGCGGCGTTGAACGCTTCGTCGGGCGATTGCTGGGCGATCCGGGCGAAAAGTTGCTCGGCCTGCGCCTTGTCCTTGTTCAACACGGCACGATGCAGATCATCGGCCGAGACGCGTCCACCACTGGTCTGGCCGAGGGCCACCGAGTGCATCAGTTCTGAACCGTGTCCACCGTGCTCTTGGATGCGGTTGCTGTTTCGATACAGAACTTTGAGTACCGGCAGCGCGCGTTGGGCTTCGGGCAGCTCGCGCGACATCAGGTATGCAGGCGACAGGGCCATTAAGGTGTGGAATCCGATGTAATCCTCGCCGGCAAACGTGCGGGCGTTGGCCAGGGCCGCGGCGGCGACGAGGTCTCGCAGTTCAGTTCCTGTTTTCAATCGCTCAATGAGCATCGGCTGGAGTTTGTCCGCGGCTGTGTCTTGCATCAGCCGAACCAGCGGTTCGCGGTCGCCAAACTTGATGGCATCGGACGGCTCATCAGCAATTGCCGACGTCAGTCCCAGATCAAGAGCCGCACCGTAGCCGACTCCCGCCACCAGCATTCCTCGTCCGACATCCGCCAGAAACTCGCGACGTGTCCGTGGAGCCATAATCGCCTCCGAAATAAGATTGGTGAAACGAGAGCTGCCAAGTCCTTGGCGATCCGCCAAAACGACCGTTCGTCGGCCGTTGCCATTTTCTAAACGAGCCGTATCGAGTCCTCATCGAGGACCGAACGGCCGAGCCATGAGGGCAGATGATACCCGTGACAAAACGCATCCGACAATGCTGATTCGTAAGAAGTGACACGACAGCTCACGGGTCGCAACGCCGCGGGTCTGTTTTTGCCAGCCTTGCGAATTCATCAGGGGCAGACGAAATTACGGTCGCGGGTCAAATTACGGTGGCGTACGCGGCTCGCGTGCGATTGCTCCGACGACAACAACCCGCACGCGAGCCGCGTACGCTACAACCACTTCCATACGGAGTGACACCTTGAGCGAAACGATTTCACCGACAAGCCTGCAACTCCACGGCGTCGAGATCATCGACACGTTTGCCGAAGCGTTCCCGGTTGCGGCGACGCGGATCATTATCACGGCGATTTCGGACGAGTGGGCGAGAACCGCAGCAAATCTGGCGGTCGGGTACGCGACGAGTGTGATCGCATGCGATTGCGAAGCGGCCATCGAACGGTCGCTGTCACCCGACGAGACTCCCGATGGCCGACCTGGTGTGAGCGTGTTGCTGTTCGCGTTCAGCCGTGACGCACTCGGCAAGGCGGTGGTCGGCCGCGTCGGGCAATGCATTCTGACCTGCCCCACGACCGCTTGCTACAACGGCATCGAGGGATCACCGAAAGACAAGCTGATCGCCGTCGGTGGTCAGTTGCGTTTCTTCGGTGACACGCACCAATCGTCAAAACGACTGGCGGGGCGTCGGCTGTGGCGCCTGCCGGTCATGGACGGCGAGTTCGTCTGCGAAGACAAATTTGGCACGGTGAAAGGAGTCGGCGGCGGCAACCTCTTGATTTGCGGGACCGATCAAGCCGCGGCCCTGTCGGCGGCGGAAGCGGCGGTGATGGCGATTCGCAAGCTGCCGGATGTCATCCTGCCGTTCCCCGGCGGGGTCGTGCGGTCGGGTAGCAAGGTTGGGTCGCGGTACAAAAAGCTCAAGGCCAGCACGAACGATGCGTATTGCCCGACTCTACGAGCGGTGACGACGTCCGAGCTTCCGATTGATGTCGGCGCGGTGTATGAAATCGTGATCGACGGGTTTTCGTTCGAGTCCGTCCAAGCCGCGATGCGCGCCGGTCTGCACGCGGCTGTGGCGATTCCCGGTGTGCTCCGCATCACTGCCGGCAATTACGGCGGCAAATTGGGGCCGCATCACTTCCACCTGCGAGACTTGATGTGACCACCACGACATCGAGCGACTCTGCCGCCGCCCATGTGTTCCGCATCGTTCGCTGGTTGGTGATCGTCGTGGCCGCGGCTCAGGGATTGGCGAGTCTGCTCACGGCGACGGTCCTGTACAGCCCGGCGCATTGGCCCGAGAAGCGGCCGCCGCAGGTGCCGTTCTTTAGTGCCAACGACACGTCGCGTTGGGCGACCGTGTGGTCGCTCGCCGAGCACGGCACGTATCAGATTGATGTAATCATCCAGCGGCCGGGGTGGGACACGATCGACAAGGTCAAGCTCGGCGATCATTTCTATTCGTCGAAACCGCCGCTGCTGCCAACGATCGTGGCAGGAGCGCACTGGTTGCTCAAGCAGACGACCGGTTTGGATTTGCTCACGCAGCCGCACGCAACGGTGCAGGTTTTGTTGCTGCTCTTCAACTGGCTGCCGATGGTCGTGTCGCTGGTCGTGATCGCGAAG
>JACRIH010000192.1 GCA_016235885.1 Planctomycetales bacterium
ACACGAGTTCCCGCGGATGCCGTCGATCTCCATCGATCACGGCGTGCTGGAGAAGGCAACGAACGTCTGCGTACTACTCGCTCCGTTCGCGTGGGATGACGTGGGGAGTTGGGAAGCGTTCGCCCGTTGGCACGCCGCCGACGCCGATGGCAACTCGGTGGACGGTCTGCATTGCGGTGTGGACACGCACGGTTGCATCGTGCGATCGGAAGCGGATCATCTGGTGGCCACGATCGGGGTCGACGATCTGCTGATCGTTCAGACTCCCGATGGCACGCTCGTCGCTCGGAAGGACGACGAGAATGCCATCCGCCGGCTTGTGGCTTTGCTGGAGGAGCGCGGTTATGCCCGATTCCTCTGAGACGCCGGAGTCGTCTGGTTTTCCAGTTCGTGGTCGGTTGCTGGGGATCGACTTCGGGACGAAGCGACTCGGCCTGGCCATCTGCAATCCCGAGCAGACGATTTCCAGCCCGCTCGAAAACTACACGCGACGGGACGCGGCGCAGGATGCCAAGCACGTTCGGCGACTGGTTGAGGAAGAACGCATTGTTGGACTGGTGATCGGACTGCCCGTCCACATGAGCGGCGATGAAGGGGGCAAGGCCATCGAAGCCCGCGCGTTTGGAGATTGGATCGCGGCGGAAACGAAACTCCCGGTGAAGTACTGGGACGAGCGATACACGTCATTGCAAGCGGAGCAAATGATGCTCTCGGCCGAACTCACGCCGAAGCAGCGCAAAGCCCGACGCGACATGCTGGCGGCGCAGATCCTGCTGCGCGACTTCTTGAACGGTGATCGGCAAGCCACGTCGTTCGGACGGCTGGCGTAACGCGACCGTTGCGAGTACGGAGGGGTCGCCCGCGAAACACACGAAAGGACGCGAAAGCAGAGACGCTGTTTTCACGTTTTCCTTTCGCGTGTTTCGCGTGTTTCGCGGGAAGCGATTGCGTCGCGGCCGCGAGATGAAATTTCGACTGCACTTCTTCGGCATTTTTTGCCGCGTGTCTGCCGGATCATTCCGCAAAACCGGTACGGCTTCTCCATTTTCACTCACCGGCATTACCCGATCTGTCCGATTAACCCGTAGAGGTATAACATCCGGACCACTCATTTCTCGTCTGCTCTCAACTTACGCATCTACATTGGCTGAGACCGATTCCCGCGCGGGTGTCGGTGCGTCGATGGTCTCGCGACCGGGCAACCGCCCGCGGACCTGCTGTCGTTGTCATACAAACCTCGGGATTCGTCTCACGGACTCAAGCGACACCCTTGGCATCCGGCTGGAGCTCTCTATGAACGCGGTCAGAATCAGCATTTGCCTGGCGATCCTCGCAATGGGGGCGATCGGCAAGATGGCTTCGGCTCAGGATCAGGATCCCAACTCGGTTCCCGGTCGGGCTTCGGTTCAAGGAGGCAGCTACGACCTCCCAGAGCGCGATCCGTGGGACCCGCGGTTCCGATTGCGATCGGACATCGGTGATGGCGTGGGTTACGAACGAGGCTACCAGACGTTTGGCGGCTTCCTGCCGTTTTGGTCGAACCCCAATCAGAGTTTGTTCTTCGTCGATCCCCGAATCATCGTGCCGTACGATGGCGATTTCGCCGCGAACGTGGGTGTGGGATTGCGGCATTTCAACGAGGACACGAATCGCATTTTCGGCGCCAGCTTCTGGTACGACCACGACAACACGCATCTCACTCAGTACCACCAGTACGGCATCAGCCTGGAGAGCCTCGGCAAGTACTTCGACTTGCGGCTGAACGCGTATCTGCCGAACGATGTCAGCCGGGTGCAACTGTCGCAGACGATCGGCGGGCCGTTCTTCATCGGCAACAATATCGGGTTCGATCGGACGACTGTGGTGGAGCAGGCGATGCGCGGAGGGGATTTTGAAATTGGCGGGGCACTGCCGTACCTCGGCGATCTGGGTGTGCGGACGTATGTCGGTGGGTACCTGCTCGACGCGCCCGGAGTCGAAGGGACCGTGGGGACGAGATTCCGGGCCGACGCACTCGTGACACAGGATGCCGCAGTGCAAGTGGCCGTCACTAATGACCAGCTATTCGGCACGAACGTAACGGGGGCGGTGACGTTGAGCTTCCCGTTCACACGCGAGTCCCGATGGTTTCGCCGTCCGAAAGTCCAATCCCGCCTGTATTCGCCGACGGAACGATCCTATCGCGTGCCGGTATATCGTCGCAGCGAGTCCGACTACATCCTGGCGACGAACCCGGCGGACAACCTACCCTTCCGCGTGGCACACGTGAACAACGCGAACGCGCTCGCAGGAACAGGAACGGTTGAGACCCCGTTCAACACCCTGCCGGCCTCGGTGGCGTCGGACTTCGACATCATCTTCATCAACCGCGGCACGGGAACCTCGGTGGGAATGACGACCGGAATCACTCTGCAAGCGAATCAACGGTTGCTCGGTCAGGGGTTGGTGTATTCGGTCACCGCGGTCGACAGGACGTTTAATCTGCCGGGTTTCTCGGCTGGCGTCTTCCCATCGATCACGAATCTCGCGGGAAACGCGATCACGCTGGCGAACAACAACGAGGTGGCGGGACTGAATATTGCCGGCGCGGCGGGAGCCGGCATTTCGGGTACCGGCATCTCCGGGTTCAACATTCATGACGTGTCAGTCACGACGTCGTCTGGTGGCGTGAATCTGGCCAACGCCACCGGAATCGGCACCATCACCAACGCGACCCTCAGTTCGAACAGAGCCAGTGGGTTGATGGTCAACAATTCCAGTGGCTCGCCGTTCAATCTGTCGGTGGCGACGAGCACGCTCAGTTCGAACACCGGATCGGGCGTGAACCTGACGGCGTCGGGCGGATCGAACCTCACGACAACGATCACCGGCAGCACGATCAACGACAACACCGTGCATGGCATCGCGCTGTCAGCGAACAGCGGCACGCAGTCACTCACGATCGGTGGCGCGACCGCGGCTTCGGGAAATACGATTACCGGGAATTTCGACACCGGCTTGGATCTGCAACTGTCGGGAACGGCGAGCGCGGTCCTGTCGGCACAGAACAACACGATTGGCGGAATCGGACTGGCGGCGACGATGCTGCTGACCGGGGATCTGAACACGGCCGCCACGCCGTTCAGCCTCGTCACCGACGCCTTCAATTCTCAAGAACTGGCACAGTTGCTCGTTGATATCTCGCCGACCAACATCATCTTCAATCCCACTGCTCCGAGCGGACAGGTGTTCACGCCGCTCGCCGGAACGGGGACGACGACTGGTTTGACGACCGTCAACGGACTGCTGACGCCATTTGCGTTGACCAATCTGACGAGCAGCCTGGCGATGGTGTTCAACGACTTCGGTCCCGCCGAAACGTTTTCGTGGGATACCGGGGTGACTCGTGTCTCTCAACCGAGCAACTCAACGGGCATCACGGCTGATCAGTTGATCGGCTCGCGAGTGACCCTGGTGGCAGAGAATGGCCGGACTATCCCTGGTACGCTGCAAGCGGTCACCGGGAATCCGACCGCTGCCCAGTTCATTCCGCTGTCGGGGAACACAATGCGTGGCATCCGCGTGGATTTGCGTGACACGGCCATGCTGACGTCCGGAACGATCGCGAACAATACCATCTCGTCGATCGGCTCGATCGTGAACGGTGCCACTCTCCTGCCGCAAATGGCTGGCATTCAAATCAATCAGTCCGCCGGAACTTCGATCCAATCGCTGGCGATCAACAACAACCAGATCGTCGACAATCATCTCGGCGGCCAGACCCACGGGATTGTGCTGAACAACACGCTGGCCGCTCTCACCGCGACGATCTCCGGGAATTCGATCCTCAACAACAGTGGCTACGGCATCCAGTTCAACGACGATTCCGGCGTGAACTCGCTGACCGTCACCGGCAACACCTTCGATAACCGGGTGGGAGTCGCCGGCGTGTTGAACCAGTCGGTCGGCAACCGGAACGCCGCCGTTGCGATCTTCTCTCAAAATAATTCGTTGCTGCCATCCACGTATGCGATCACGAACAACACGATTCGCAACACTCTGTTGGGGACCGACACGAACCCGGATACGAATGGCGACGGGGTCCTCATGTCACTTCTCGGTGGTACCTCCGCCGTCAATCACGTTGTCAACGCGACGATCACGGGGAACACTTTGTCGGGCAACGCGGGACAGGGCATCCGCGTGCAGCGCGGCGACTTTGTGGCTCTGACTGCCGGCATCACCGGCAACTCGGTCACCGGTACGGCGACATCACTCGACGGCATCAGCGCCCGAGTGTTCGGTTCGGCTTTGGCCAGTCCGAACAGCGTCAACATCTCAAATAATGTGATCGATGTGTCGCGTGACGGCATTGCTCTGGACACTGAAGACAATGTGGTGGTCCTCGCCACAATCAGCGGAAATACAGTGACCAGCAGTCGCGACAGCGGCATCCGAGTCACTTCGATCAACGACTCGGCGGTGGGCAACCCGGTCACGGGGGTCTCCTCAGTGCTCGACGGCAACATCCTCACCAACAACGGTACCGCCAATCCCGATTCGGGTATCTTGTTCAGTGCCACCGATCGGGCTCATCAGAACGTGCTTGTCTCAGGCATCTCGCGGCGATCGGTGCTGACCGGGAATCGGAACGGCATCACCATCAACAACACGAGCGACCCCGGTCCGACCCTGGTCATCCCCATCACGGACCGCTACGTGGTTCAGGGGACCGACATCATCGATTCCGCTGTTGATGGTGTGAACGTCGTCTTCGGAGGTCTCGACAACCTGGTGATCGGTGGCGCGGCGGCGGGTCAGAACGTGACGATTGGCCGCAGCATTGCGGCGATTGGCGGCGACGACGGTGTCGACATCACGCTGCTGCCGGCAACTCTGCTGGGCGCGACCGAGCATGCCGTGACGATCCAGAACACCACGATCAGTCGCAGTGGTGATGACGGCATCACGGTGAATGCGACAGGGACACCGGGTGGAATGATCTCAGCGATCAATATCGCGAACTCCACGATTACACTCAGTGGAGATGACGGCGTCGTGATTCGCCAGACCGCCGGGGTCGTTGCCGCCAACATCACCGGCAGCAACATCACCGACAACACTGGACGCGGCGTGGACATCTTCGTGACGAACACCGCCACGGCCAGGATGTTCCTAACGGACGCTGTGTATAACATCGGAACACTTGGTCAGGGAAACAACATCTCGGGTAACGGTCAACAGGGGATCGTGTTTGACACGTTGGGTGTGACGGTACCGCAGTTGCCAGCGCCGACATTTCCCAATACGGACATCTCCACCGGCTTCGCCGCTGTCAATTACCTGCCAGCCACAACGTTCACGCCGGCCAATTTCGACCTTGCTAGCCCAGACTTTACGGTGGCCACTCTATTGGCGCTCGACAACCAGGTGCGTAATAACGGAGCCGATGGGTTGGTCGTGTCGGTCGGCACGAACACACGGCAGAACGTGTTGATTAGCGGCAACAGTTTTGGTGGGAATGCATTTGATGACCTGTTCGTCTTCCCGACCGCATCGATCAATCCGACTAACTCGGTGGACGACCCCAACATCCTGAATCCGGACCAGGTGGTTCAGGATCCGGTGGCGCACCTGAATCTCGTGTTCGGTGCCATCGACACCAATGCTAACAACATTCCGGACACGGCCCGCATCAACATTGGCGAACAGATTGCTGTCACCACCGCTGGCCTTGCCGGAACCAACACGATCACCCGCAGCGGCCTGTTCACCAATGCCGATCCATTCAAGGGAGCCAACCGGTCGGTGCGAGGTGCATTCAACGTGCAGATCGACACGCTGCTCGACTTGAATACGTTCGTCCAATTGGGAACTCCGCAGAACATGACGACGGAATTCGGTGCCTTCTACCAAGCCCAACCGGTCGCAACCATGTTCTACCCCGGATTCAGCATTACCCCGGCGACACTCTTTCCTCAGTAGTCATCGCGACAGGCTGGGGTTAATTGCCTGAAAACCAAAACGGCAGAAGCCCGGCGATTGGTCGCCGGGCTTCTGCTGTTTTGTGCTGAGGGTGAAGGTATGCGGGGAATTACCGCACCGCAGTCTGCGAACACGCAGAGCTTACTTCTCTTCTTCCACTGCGACCGGCACCTCGGCGATCGGTTCTTTGATCGGCTGGATGAAGTAGGTGCGCTTGTATTTCTGGGCCAAGTCTTCGACGCGGGCTTCGGCGGCTTCCCGGTCGCCGTAGGCGAAACGTCCCTCTTCCTTCATCGTGCTGCTGAAGATTCCCCAGATCAGGCGTTTGCGGACGACGATCTTGGCCTTGGTGCGCTTGGCCCGTGCCGGAGCCTTCTTCTTGGGTTCCTTGGTTTTCTTCTTGGTCGAGGTTTCCTCGGCCGCGCCCTTGCCTGCCGCTTCGGCCTGCTTCCTCAATTCCAACCGACTGGTCGTACGCTTTGCCATGAGACACTCCAATTTGCTCGGTCAACCTCGTGATCGGGCCGACAGAACCCCTTTGTGAAAAACTGAAAACCGACGACGTGATCAGGTCGTGGGGGGCGGGGCGATCCGAGCCATCCGGGCACGGCGTTCGGCGCGGCGGCGAGTTCGACGATTGACATCGCTGGGCTTTTCGTAGAATTCCCGGCGGCGCATTTCCTTCTTCACACCACTGTGTTCCACCAGTTTCCGGAACCGCCGAACAGCTTCCTGGACAGATTCTCTTTCACGCACGCGCAACTTGACCACGTAAGCCTCCTTTGAACGAGTCATTCGGCCGCCACAGGCGGATGGTCCGGGCTACCGCCCGAGATCGTGAACCTAACCGAGCGGCACAGGATAGCAAAACAGGTCGCATCGGCCAACTTTGTTTATCGGAATTTGCCGCGTAGAACGGAATTCATTCCGTTCCTGCGAGGCGGGTTATGCCGTCCCGGTTTTCAAGACGCGATCCGACTCGGCCACTGCGAGCGGGAACGGAATGAATTCCGTGCTACTGATCGCCGGAACTGCGGGTGCTCAATGCTTCCAGCACCCGGCGGCTGGTCCGGCGGGAAATGAACCGGACCGAGCCGTCAGCCATCAGGAACATGGCTCCCGTTCCCTCAACGTTACCGAATCCATCAGGATCTTGATTCAATCCCCGGCCGACTTGCCGCCAGTTTTCGGGGTCGCCCCATGCCGGGAAAGGGGCCGGCACCTCGCCGGCGACGAGCGTGTTCGACAGCCCGTCAGTCACCAGGTCGCGAGTGATTTCGGAATTCGTTTCGAAGATTCCCGCCTCAACCTGCTCGCCGTCTTCGTTCACGAACTCGCCGCCGACTCCGGCAAAATGAGCCACCCCAAACTTCCCCGCCACCTTCGACCGATCGGCTCCCGCGGCGAGAAACATCGGCAGGTCGGTCCCCATTGCGGGGAGATTTGCCTCGTCGGAGAATGGTTTTTGCAAGTCGATCCGGTTGTACAATTCCAGCTCGCCGAGATGCGGTAGCAGCAATGTCATCCAACCGTGCATCCCCTGTTCGGTACCGCCGGCGACGGGGCGGAACACGCCGCCCGGCGGGAACATTCCGTGTGCGTTGTGAAACGCTTGCAGTCCTTCTCCGATATGCCGCAAGTGTCCCTTTGTGAAGTTGTCCCGTGACTCCTCCGCCATCCTCTTTCCGATCCCGCTGAACACGACCGGCCCGAGAAACATCGCCAACATGCCCGCCAACATTCCTGCCCAGGCGAAACCGCGTCCCTTGGCCATCGCACGCCCGCGACGAATCGCATTGATGGTCGACAGACCAAAACAAATCGCAACGAATCCCAACACCCCCGACGGCACGAACACGAGTGGAGACGAAGCGTAAAGTGCCGGCACCGCCAGCGGCAGCGCCAACAGGCCGAGCGAAAAGCTGATAATCCCCCACCCCCCAGGCGTCGCTCGTCGAGTCCCTCGAACACCACCGACGAAATCTTCCAACCCCAGCGTTTGCGGTTGAAGTGGTTCGCGAATCGCGAGCTCTTCGATTGGCTCGTCTGGTGCGGCGTCAACCGATTCGTCTAGCGCCTCGTCCAGGACTCCTGTTGTGGTACGGTCTCCAGACTCTGTTGTGGCACGGTCTCTTGACCGTGCCACGCTGTCTGACCGCAGGTCTCCACGTTCGGGGAGACCTGCGGTCAGCTTGGGGTCAGGAGACCCGCGCACAACCGGGTCATCGTCAGCCTCGCGGCGTCCCATCAGGTTCCACAGTCCGCGGCGAACCGGTGGCGATTCACTCGGTGTCTCGACGGGAACACGCGGCGTGGTGGCGATCAGTGGCAATTCGGTCGCTGGAGAATCGTCTACTGGCGGATCGAGCGGTCTCGTTGGGGCGAGGCTTTCAGCGCCCTGATCCTCGTGCGGCATCATCCCGGCACGGCCCATGACCTGCCACAATCCCTTGGCCGGTTTTCTTTCCGGCAAGTCCTCAGCGGCCGCGGGTACTGTCACCGTCCGGCCACAGACAGGGCAGCGCACAGTCATTGCCGAGCTGCTCTGCTCGCGTTCAAACTCATGTCCTCTGGGACAGGTGACCTTCGCTGTCATGCCTGGCGTCTTACTTTTGTTGAGGGCCCAACCTTGTCCTTTTTCGAGGCTTTCACCAGCCGAGCAGTCGCTCGAACGAAGCGGCCTCGCCACCTGATCCGCAGAATCGTCAGGAGCTTACCAACCGCACCGATGTTCCGACCACGAAGATTCGGACTGCGGCCGGGATTTCCGCGGGAAAGGCTTGAATTCGAATGCGGTCCCGTGCTAGTTTTTCCGATCAAATCAGTCGGACGACAGGCGCTGGCCCGGAGTCCAAGGTCTTTCACAACCTGAACGTGATCCAAGCACAAGGAGCAGAGTGATGAACTCGATGCTGAGCGACATTGATCCTGTCGAAGAGATGCGTCTGCGGACGTGGGCTCGTCAAAACTACGTCCGATCGGAACACCGCGACCAGGAATGGCACCCGGTGGTTCTGGCGGAGATGCATCGGAAGGATCAGGAAGATCGCGCCGAGTAGTTGTCACTCGCTGCTTGTGAAGTGTCTTTTGACTCGGCCGTGCTGTTGTGCGACTGAGCGGACCCGCGGAGAAAAGTAGACGGGTCACTCCGTGACCCGAAGTTCCGGTCACGGAGTGACCGGTCTACTTTGAACCGAATTGTGTTGAATCGCCCGAGCCATCGCTCGGGTGGTTTCGTTTGATGACGAAGTCTGCTCGCCTGCCATGAGAGAGCCTGGTGGAAATCATTTCACCAGAAAAACAAACAGCCCGGTCGATTGATCGACCGGGCTGTTCACGTTTTGGTGACGAGTGATCTCCGTCGCAGTTACTTGCGGATCGTCGTTCCTGTCTTTGGCGTGGCGGCCGGATTGACTGCGGTCTTCGGGACGGCGGCCGTGCCGGACTTCGCGGGCTGAGCCGAGGGATTCGTCGAGGGAGCCGTGCTCTTCGTCACCGTGTCGGCCGGGGCCGGGACGCTGGTCCCAGTGCCTTGCGCGGTACCGGTCGCCTCTCCCGTCGCATTCCATTGCGAAACGGCCCAGTGTGGGTACGTGTTCGCAACCGAGTCGGCCAAATCGACCAACACGTCGCGGAACTTCGCGCTCGTGATGTTCTCGTTAACGAGCACGCGCTGGAGCACGAACCGGCGGTTGCTGGCCACGTACGCGAAGAACTTGCCGTTACCCAGCTTGTCGTTGTCGGACAGCAGTCGCAGCAGTGCCGTGCGAGGCACGTCGGCGGACGCCTTCGGCAATTCGTCCAGCCACGCCATGACCCAGATCGTCTTGTTGTCGGTGCTGAGCACCGTCGACACCGACATTTCCCAGTCATCGCCGTGCTTGGACTTGAACGCGAAGTCGAATCGCGATTCCGTGCGCTCCGCCTTCAATCCGATCGCCGCTAGCACGTTGGACAACGCTTCCACGTCGAGTTCGCCCGGTAGTTTTTCGGCCGGTTTCGCCGCAGCCACTGCGGGCTTTGCGGGGGCGGTTCCCGCGGTTTTGGCGGGTGGATCGGCGGCCTGTCCCACGTTCAGTCCGACCACGGCCGCGCCACCAAGGGCAGCCGTCATCGTGGTGGCCACAAAGCTGCGACGATTCAGCAACGAAGACTTCCGCATGGGACACTCCTTTGTCTCAAGCCAGGGCAAGTGGTCAGGACATAATCGCCCACACTAACCCGAAGCGTACGCGAGGGACGCCCTCGCTTACGCTTCGGGTTAGTATCACCAGCAGGTAGTTGATTCGGTCAAACGAAATGTTTCAGACAAAGCTGCGACCACGTCTCGAAGCTGTCGAGATCGCCGAACAGTTCTGCCTTGGGCGCAAAGCCTGCTTGTTGTATCGACTTTTCCCGGGGTCGAACTTTCGGATCGTCCAGGTCAAAAATGTGAACGATCCCCAAGTGGACCCGACCGACCTCCGTTTCGTCGTCGTTGAGCAGCCCGACACAACTCTCGCGATAAGGCGTCTCCAGGAAGACTTCCTCCCCAATCTCGCGGTGCATCGCTTCGAGATACGGCGACCCGAACAAGTTCTGATCCTCGGCCGAAATGTGTCCGCCGATCCCGATCGACCGCTTCGCGTGCAGCCGTCCCTCACCCTGTCCCTTGCCGCGCCGGTAGTGAAACAGTTGCCCCTCGCAGCGGAAGATGCAGTACGGAATGAGCTGCTTGAAACTCGGATCGTTCTCCATCGTGTCGCGCGGCCGAAAGCTGGTGTAGTTCGGGTCGAGCAGCGTCTTCAGGTACGGTTCGACATTCGTCGTCACTCCCTGAAAATAACCGACCTCTCGAAACAACAGCGTGGGGACAACGAGGATGTGTTCGACTTGCTGCTGGGTGACTGACACGAGGGAATTCTCCTGTGAAAATGAACGCTAACGACAACGGAGCCGATTCTAGGACGTGTCACTGTTCAACGCCAACGAGGAGGACGAGCACCTCCACCAAACGACCGCAACATGAATTTTAATCGTGCTGCCGGACGGATGTGAGTACACCAATCGCTACGAATACTTGTGGCAAGTAAATGCAGAGAGCCAGATCGAAAAGCCAAATCGGAAGAGTCAGGGGTGAAACGAAGTCGGCCCAAGCATTCCCGACCCGCTCAAACGTGGCTGCGGGGAATGGAAAGCCCCAGATGCGGACGTCAGCGGAATACGGCCACGTGCAGAGAGACATCAAGACTCCCAGCCCCAACCCCGTCGCCCATGCGAGTCGCCGCGCCATTCGGAGCTTGTGCGATGATGCGACGACGTTTCGTGCTCGGAGCTTCACGAGGTAGGTGCCAATGTCGATGATGAGTACGGCGATAGTCAAGACAATGAACAGCATGGTTTGGTATTGCCCGCATCAGGCGAGCATCAATCGCCGTCCCTTGGGTTTGGGTATCGGATCACCGAATTCACGGGCCGTGTTCAGCCAGAGTTGAATCGCCTTCTTGACTTCGCGGAGAGATTCTTCTTCAGTCTCACCGTGGGCTAGGCACCCCGGAAGCTCGGGCACTTCCGCGACGAATACCCGGTCCTCGTCGCTCCAATAGATGATGATCTCGTAACGCAGCGTCATTCCTGACCTCCGAGTCATGACGGACCCGCCGTGAGCAAGTCGTCCAGTTTTTGACCAATGTCCGTCGATCGCATCAACGTCTCGCCGACGAGGATGGCCGGCACTCCGGCCTGTTCCAATCGGTCTACGTCGGCTCGGGTGTGGATACCGCTTTCGCTGATCAGGATCGTTCCCGGTGGGATGCGTTCACGGAGGCGGAGGGAGTGATCGAGATCGGTCACCATCGTGCGCAGGTTGCGGTTGTTGATGCCTATCAGCCGCGCTCCCAGCTTGATCACGCGGTCGAGGTTGTCCGGTTCGTAGATTTCGACCAGCGATTCCATGCCGAGTTCGCTGGCGAAGAAGTACAGGTCGCGGAGCGTGCAGTCATCGAGGCACTCGGCGATCAGCAGGATACAGTCGGCTCCGGCCGCACGAGCTTCGACGACTTGGTAGCGGTCGATGATGAAATCTTTTCGCAGCACCGGGATGGAAACGGCTCGCCGGACAGCCACGAGGTAGTCGAGGTGCCCCTGAAAAAAATGCTCGTCCGTCAGCACACTGATGCAGGCCGCTCCGTGCTGTTCGTACGTCCGAGCAATCGCCACCGGGTCGAAGTCGGCGCGGATGAGACCGGCGGACGGGGATGCCTTTTTGACTTCAGCGATGAGTCGGATGGGGCGGGTGGGGGTCTGAGATTTGAGATTTGAAATTTGAAATCTCGGAATTGCCAGATCGAGGGCGGCAGCGAAATCACGCACGGGCGGAGCACCTGCCAGACGCTCCCGCAACTGCTCGACGGGGCGCAGCCGCTTCGCGTCGGCGACTTCGCCGCGCTTGTGTTCGATGATTTCGTACAGCACATCCGACATGGTTCGACCTCGGGCGGGGAGCATACTTCACCCCCGAGGCGTCTCGCCAGCCAGTTGAACGACGCAGCGGAGCCGCAACCAACCGTGGCGGACGCTGCCAGCGTCCGCAGCCGACGCTGGCAGCGTCCGCCACGAATGCGTGCAGGCCAACAAGAAATCGAGGAATAATAGAAAGAGGCGGTTGGCGGCGATTCTACTTTTTTGTCTGCACCCGCGAGATGTAGTTTTTGGCGGCTTCTTCGAGCGGCGGTGCTTTCAGTCCGACCTTGCGGGCTTCATCGAGCGCCTGTTCGTACGGCACCTTGTCATCGAGCACTCGGTGAGCCAGCCAGATGGCTCCGACGCGGTTTGCCGACGCACAATGCAGCAGCAGCGGTTGCCGTTCCTTGTCTCGGAGAACTTTGCGGGCCTGATCGAACACTTCGTCTTTCAATTCGGCTGGCGAAGCGAATGGCAGGTTGATGTACGTCAGCCCGAGCTTTTTGACGGCGGCTTCTTCGTCCCAAGTCAGCTCCTCTTTCTTCCGCAGATTGAGGACAGTTTTGATTCCTTGTTCCTTGGCGAGTTGAAAATCCTCGGCCTGCGGTTGCCCGGCGAGATACAAATTGCCCAGCCGGTGAGACGGCTGCGCCTTGCCGATCTTGCACGCCTCCAACTTCGGCGGGCCTTCGTCGGCCGCCAACAAATGGTTCGAAGTGGACGTGACATCGACAACTGCCAGCCAAGCGATGCCGGCACAACAACTCACCCAGACACCGATCAACACCAGTTTCCGTTTCATGTTCGCTCCTTGTGTTTCCTCGACAATTGTCGGCCGATCGTTGATATTGTCCGCGCGAGGTCGGCCTGCGGAACGTGTCCGACGCAGTTTGCGTCGGCTCAACTATCCGCGGGAATTTTGGTGTGGACGCTGGCAGCCTCCGCTGCGAAGTTCGGAACTCCAATGACTTCAACCCCAGTCCCAACGCGATGTCAGCAATCAGTCACGACTTTGAAAAGCTGGATGCATTCTACTTCGGATGCCCGTTCGATCTCCAGCAGGGGCGGCCGAACTCTGACCGCGTACTGGACGACGCGAAACACCTCTCAACGCATGCGGTGTGTGTGCCGTAGAGAATGGATGCGAGTGGCACCGTCTGCCCCACGCATTGAAAATGACTCCTCCCCCCGGAGACGGAGAAGACCGACTGGAGCGCGATCATGACTCAGCCCCCGTTTGATTTAGTTCAAGCCCATCGTTGGTTCGCGGTCGAACTCAACAACGTCGCGTGGGATCTCGTCGAAACTCCCGCCCGGTCGCCGGACGAAGTCGAACGGATGATCCATGCCGCGCATGCCGCGTGCCATCACTGGTTGCAAGTCGGATTGCCGTTGAATCACCAGCGGGCATTGTGCCTGCTCGCCACGGCGTACGTGGTCGCCGGGCGAATCGAACCGGCCGTGCATTACGCGGCACACTGCCTAGCCCTGAGCGACCGGAATGGCGAGACGCAATCGGCGTTCGACCGGGCGACGGCTTTCGGCTGCTCGTCGGTTGCCGCGGAAGCGGCCGGGGCGCACGATCGAGCGGAAGTTTTCTACGAGCAGGCGCTGGACGCCGCCACCAAATTTGAAGATGCTGATGACCGCAACGTGTTCGCTCGTCTTTATCCACCTCCGCCCTCTGTTTGAACACAGGAGTCCGCCATGCGTCGCTTCACTCTGCTGCTCGCGTTGGTTTGCGTTCCCGCGTCGTTCGTGCTCGCCGATGATCCGATCTCCGGCCCGCAAGTCGGCAAGCCGGCTCCGGGGTTTGAAATCCTGATCCTGACCGGCGACCAGGCCGGCAAGAAAGTCGATCAATTAACCGCGCTGAAAGGCAAGCCAGTCCTCGTCATCTTCTGGAGCGAAGTGACTCGCCCGGGCTTCGGTCTCTTGAAGAATCTGGAAGCGTACGGTCGTCTGCGTCAGCCGGAGGGACTCGAAGTTCTGATCGTCCGCCTGACCGATGACAACGAGGGGGCGACGCGGCAGGCGAAGGCTTTCCACGACACGTATGACGTCAAGTCCACGATCGGAATCGCCACGGCGGGCAAGGCGGGGCCGATGGAGTACGGCCTGCACGACCGTGCGGCGATGACGGTGCTGCTGCTCGACAAGGAACACAAAGTCCTGCATAACGCGGCCCGGTCGGGTCCGGATCGGCAGGATTTCAAACCGGTTCGCGAGGCGATCGACAAGCTGCTCGGTTCGTCGCCGGTGGCGTTCACGGAGAAATGATTCGTCCACCCTCTCCCCCACAGGGGAGAGGGGAGGTCATTGCGGCGGCAGCGGTTCTGGCGGCGCGGTGACCGACGTCTCCCACGCACCCGGGATGTTCCCAAACACGTCATCCAATTGCAGCAGTTCGGCCAGATCGACGATGGCCAGCCAGTATTCGTTCAGCAACGTGAGGTCCGCGTTGATCGAGTTGGGCAAGATCTTCAAGTTTTGGGGATGCTCTACAATCAATTTTGGATCTCTGCTAAGGTTGGCTCAGTCTGAGTTCGGAAAATGCCGAAAAAAGAACCGTTGGAGGTCTTTGCAGAATCATGGCTCGCTGGTTGACAGTTCTGATCGCTCTGGTGGCTCAAGGCATGGCCTTGGCGTCGCCGGTGTGCTTTGTTCGCTGTGTTTCGGCGAACGGGCACGAGTGCGTGGAACTGGCTGGCCAGGGGTGTCAGCGCTGCGATTGCCAGGAGCGTGAGCCGTTGTCGCAGGCCTGTTCGGTCGCGAAGTGCTGCGAGCAGTGCCAAGACCACGAGCAACAAGTTCCTGATTGTCCGCAGATCGCGGAGCAGGCTTGCTCGTGTCAGCATTCTCCGCTGGAGTCGGCTCCGCAGTTTCAATTGAAATCTCTGGCTTCGAGTGGTCTGTCTCAATTCCTGGCTTCCATGCCGGTGCCGACGACTGTGGATTTCGTCGCGACGATCCGAGCTTTGGAAAACGCGAGCCTTCAGCGAGTGCTGTCGAGGCCCCATGAGTCGCCGCAGTTGGCGGTGCTGGCGACCGTTGTCTTGCGCGTGTAATCGCTGTTCCGCGTGACGCTCGTTCGCGGCTGTGGGCCGCGTCTCGTGTTGGCGTCGTAGCGTGAGGCTTTTCATTTCCGCGCCGTCGAAGTTCGATGAGCGCGGACCTCTCGCGGTTCTTTTGCGGGACGGATCATGTCCAATTCTTCGACTTCGCCCGTTTCGGCTCCGGCTGAGACTGCGGGCCATGAACATCAATCGCCGGAACAGCAAAGCTGGTTCCGAGTCGTCGTTGGCTCGGTGCCGATGCTGCTGACGTTCGCGCTGTTGGCGGGGGTCGCGTATTGGGGACATCACACGGAGTGGAAGGTTTTGACCGCGCATCGTGACGGACCGAACTCATCGCCGGCCAATAAACCGGAGGAGTTGTTGACGACCGAAACCGGCGCGTTGTCGGTGGGCAAATGGTGCGAGCAGCATGGCATCGCGGCGTGTCCGCTGTGTGATCGGTCGCTGGCACAAGCGATGAAGCCATTGGAACCGGCGTCCGTTGACGAGCTGGAGCGAGTCCAGAAGGCGTTCGCGGCGCGAGAACGTGCGGTCAACAATCCGCAATGCCTGGCACGCGGTAGCCGCGTGCGCGTGGCGTCGAAAGAGGCAGCAGACAAATTGGGGATTGATGTCGCACCGGTTTGGGAAGCGGCGATGACCGAGTCGATCTCGGCGAGTG
>JACRIH010000025.1 GCA_016235885.1 Planctomycetales bacterium
CCCCGGACTTGTCAGCGACTCACGCAGGTCCGGGGGCTAACGCCGCCCGGCTCGCCGACTTCATTTGTTTCGTTTGAAACCGACGCCGACTGTCCGTGGTATCAGTCACCGAGTGCGAGCCAAACTTCGCGGGCCTTGTTGACGGAACACATCGCACCCCCGAACCGGAGGATTCAGTCATGCCGTATCGGCAATCAGCTCACGACTCTCGTGGAACCCAGCGCACGCTCACTCGCGTCGCACAACTTTCGTTCCTGCTCCTGCTGACGATCATCACGACGTCGTTGCTTCAGACGGCCGAACCGCCTCCGGCGGACAAGCCGAAGGTGGCGTCGTCTGTGGTTCCACGCGATGGCGATTCCGTTCGCGTTCGATTGCCGGACATCGAATTGCCGGCGGCCGGCGGTCAGTCCGTTTCGCTCAAATCGCTGTACGGCGAACAGGCCACCGTGCTCGTGTTCATTTCGGCCGAGTGTCCGATCTCGAATGGATACGTGCCGACGTTGAACGAGATCGCGAAGGATTACGCCTCGCGAGGCGTGGCCGTGGTGGGGGTGAATCCAAACGATGGGCAGAGTCTCAAGGAAATCGCCGAGCATGTGCGCGAGTTTCAGATCGGCTACCGCGTCCTCAAAGATGCGGGGGCGAAACTGGCTGGGAAGCTGAACGCGACGCATTGTCCCGAGGCGTTCGTGTTCGACGCTCACGGCGAACTGCGCTACCAGGGCCGGATCGACGACCGGTACATGCGGCGCGGCGGGGCCGCGAAGGACGTGCGGTCTCACGATTTGAAACGGGCGATTGACGAACTGCTCACGGGGAAAGCGGTGTCGGTGGCGAAGACGGAAGCGGTGGGGTGTCCGATTGTAGCGCGGAGTGTGGCGACGAAGCGGGTGAAGACTGCGACGAACGACCCCTCACCCCCGGCCCCTCTCCCCCAAAAAGGGGAGAGGGGAGGAGAACAGTTGATTACTTACTCTCGCGATGTTTCGCGGGTGCTTCAGAAACATTGCCAGCAATGCCACCGGCCGGGAGGGATCGGGCCGTTTGCGTTGCTGACGTACGATCAGGCGGTGTCGTGGGCGGACGACATCCAGTCGTTCACGGCCGACCGGACGATGCCGCCGTGGAAACCGGTCGATGGGTTTGGAGAATTTCACAACCGCCGCGTGATGCCGCAGGCCGAAATCGACCAGCTTGCCGCGTGGGTCAAGGCCGGATGTCCCGAAGGGAACGCGAAGGACTTGCCCGAACCGTTGACGTTCAACGATTCGTGGACGATGGGCGAACCCGACGTGATCATCCAGCCGAGCGAATCGTTCGAAGTGTATGCGTCGGGAAAGGATATTTACCGCTGCTTCGTCATCCCGACGAATTTCGATCACGACGTGTACGTGACCGCGCTGGAAGTGCTGCCCGGCAGCGCAAAGGTCGTGCATCACGTGATCGCGTTTCTCGACACGTCGCACCGCAGCGAAGAACTCGACGCCGCCGATCCCGGTCTCGGCTATGCGACGAACGCCGGCTTTCCGGGTTTCTTTCCGGCGGGGGGTTTGGGTGGGTGGGCTCCCGGAAACTCACCGCGACGTCTGCCCGAGGGGATGGCCAAGGTGTTGCCGAAGGGAGCCAACATCGTGATGCAGGTGCATTACCATCCGTCCGGCAAGCCCGAAACGGACCTGACGCGACTCGGATTGCATTTCGCGAAGCCACCCGTCACCCGCGCCGTGCGTTCGATTCCCGTGATGCCCGCAGGCGGTCCGCTGTCGGGGATGAAGATTCCCGCCGGAGCAAAGTACCACGAAGTGACCGCGTCGCTGACGTTGCCACGCGACTTGATGGCCATCGCGATCACTCCGCACATGCACCTGATCGGCCGCGACATGAAAGTGACCGCGAAACTTCCCGACGACACCGTCGTGCCGTTGATTCACATTCAGAACTGGGACTTCAACTGGCAGGAAGGGTACGCTTTCCGCGAACCGGTCTCGCTGCCGCGCGGGACGCGGGTCGACATGGTCGCCCATTTCGACAACTCGGCCGAGAACCCGACCAATCCGCGCAACCCACCACAACTCGTGAAATGGGGCGAACAGACCACGGACGAAATGTGCATTGCGTTCATCGAGGTGGTTTCGCGCGAGGCGGCGAAGTCTCCCGCCGACCTGAAGGCTCCGCTCCCCGGCGACCTGCTGTTCGACTTTTTGAAGGGGGAGTTTGGGAGGCGGAAGCAACAGAAATAGAGCACAGTGCAGGCGTTTTCCGATTCGCGACGGACGGTTTTTGGCCACGGATTGAACACGGATGAAACACGGATTTTGTGTCGCATCATTTGGTCAGGAAAGTAACCCTTTCAAACCTCATCCGTGTTTCATCCGTGTTTCATCAGTGGCTGAATTCCCTCTGACGTCACGGCAATCGAGTTTCGGCTCGGTGCAGTCGGTCGTTCAGCGCGAGACCGAGGCCGGTGTTGGGAAACGGATGGGCGACGATTACGTCCAGTCCGGCTGCATCCAGTCGCCGGAGCGCGGCGAAGAAGTTGGCGGCGGCTTCGCGCAGGTCGCCGGTCGGCGAGAGAACTTCGATGTGCGAGAATTGTCGCGAGGTTTCTTCTGACACCGGTTGGAATGTGAGCAGGCCGGACTGACTGCGCGACGCTCCCTCACCCCCGGCCCCTCTCCCGGAGGGAGAGGGGAGGACGGAC
>JACRIH010000194.1 GCA_016235885.1 Planctomycetales bacterium
AGTCCAAGTCAGAATCGAAATGGGGATGGTTCGTTGAGAACCGTCCCCGTTTTCATTTCCCAACGTAGCCGTCACCGCTCCGCGTGACGAGCCGAGCGTTGCACCGACGCGATTTGACCAATTCGGCTCATCACGCGGAGCGGTGATGGCTACGTTGAAGTTGCCAAAACTTGCCCCAACCACGACACCATTCAAAAGCCAAGAAGTCCAATGATCCGACCCGCCACACCGGACGACCTGCCGACGATCTGCCGGCTGATTCGAGCGCTCGCCGAATACGAGCGATTGTCGCACGCGGTCGTGTTCGACGAGTTCCACGTGCGCGAACACCTGTTCGGTCCGCGACCGTTCGCCGAAGTGTTGCTGGCCGAAGACGACGGGATCGTCGTCGGCTTCGCATTGTTCTTCCACAACTATTCGACCTTCGTCGGCAAGCCGGGTCTGTATCTGGAAGACTTGTTCGTCGAACCGGAGTTCCGCGGGCGCGGTCACGGCAAGGCATTGCTTATCGCCGTCGCCCGATTGGCCGTCGAACGTGGTTGCGGCCGGATGGAATGGTCCGTCTTGAACTGGAACGAACCGGCGATTCAGTTCTACCGCTCGCTCGGAGCCATCGCGATGGACGAATGGTCCGTGTACCGGCTCACAGGAGGCGGGCTGCGTCATGTTGCGGATATGGACGGTGATTAGTGGATGGTGGCCGGTGGACGGAAATCCACCGCACACCGTTTTCCATCCACCTTCCACGCTTCTCACCGATACAAATTCTCCCGCAGCGAATCGAGCGGATAAAACGTGTCCCGCCAACGCACGCCCCCTTGCCGGAGCACGATCACAGCCGATCGCCAGAACGACCACAGCAGCAGCAGCGTCGCCACGGGCAGGCCGAGGGTGATTCGAAAGCCGACGTTCCAGCACCAGCCGATGAGGCCGTACGTCGCGTGCAATGTCAGCAGCGCGGCGACGAATCCCCAGCGCGAGTTGCCGGGAGCGAGGATCGCGAACACGTACGGAGCGAACACGAGAAACGTCACGCCGCCCGTCGCCAGTGCGAGCCGCGTCAGAGAATACTCCGCGCCGGCGAACGCATTCTTTTCGAGACCGCGGATACTCCCCATCAACGACGCCTGCCATTTGACTCGCAACAGATCGCCGCTCATCAACACGGCCTGCTGGTAGCCGTGATCCTTGACGAGCTTGCCGAGTTTCACGTCGTCGAGAATATCGAGCCGGATCGGCACATGGCCGCCGATCGCCTGATACGCAGTCGTTCGCACGAGGTTGAACGCGCCGACGCCGACGTACGCGAACTTCATCCGTGTGGACACGAGCCACGGTTTCGTCGCCGCGAAGAATACAAACGCAAAGAACGCGTTGAGCGCGTTTTCCCAATACCCGCCGGGGATGAAGTCCGCGAACAGACACAGGTGATCGACGCGATGCTCTTCCATGTACGCGACGGTCCGCCGCAGCGTGTCGGGAGCGTGCAGGATGTCACCGTCGGTGAACAGCATGAAATCGCCGTTGGCCTGTTGCGCGGCGAGATGCATCGCGTGGCATTTCCCCAGCCAGCCGGCGGGCAGTTCGCGCACGTGAACGATCCGCAATCGCTCGTCATCCACCGCGACCCGATCCATGATCGAACCCGTCGCGTCGTTCGAGCGATCATCCACGGCGATCAATTGCATCCGCGGATAATCGGACGCCAACAGCGAGCGCAGCGACTCCTCGATCTTCGCCGCTTCATCGCGAGCCGCGACGATCACGGTCACCGACGGCCATGCATCACGCCCGCGAGCGAGCAGCGGATCGGTGCGGCGACGCAACCACTGCGTCGCCAGAAACGGCACGATCGGCAGCGTGAAAACACACCACACGGCGAACAGAAACCAACCGAGCCAGAACACAACGGGAGATGTCATTCCGACTCCCGACGTGCTCGCTGCGTCAGAGTGACGTCGCGGTCGCGCGGAGTTGATTCACCCTCGCACTGTTGAGCCAGCCGGAGGTAGAGGTTGGCGATCTCTTGCTGGCCGCGTTCGGAAGCGCGGGCCGCTTCGCGTCGGTAGCGGCTGGCCATGACCGGGTCAGCGATAGCAGGCTTGGCGACAACGGCTTTGGCGAGCGGGGGCCATAAGGCCCCCGGTGGTTCGAGAATGGACTTCGCGTCGCGCACCTTAGCGTCGCGCACCATGTTGGACGAACCGGGGGGCTTACGCCCGCCGCTCGCGACGGCGATCGAGAATCGCTCGCTGTCAGCAATCCGCGCGTGCTGCTGGACAAGTTGTCTGTGCGCATGACCCGCGAGGCCATTCAGCGGCGGTTCCGTCGCAGCCAACCCGCGATCGACCGGTGCGTTGAGCAGCATCCGGTCCATCTCGTCCAAGTCGTGAATGAAAACGTGCGCCGACGCACCCGAAAAACTCCGTTCGAATCCCACGGAACTCCCCGACCGCAGCGGCCCGATCCCATTACTCGACCGACTCGACGCTACCCGACTGACCCCACCCAGAAACACCCCACCCCGATCCGGCACCGACACCGTCGTGCCAACCGAGAACACGCTCTGCCGAGGAAGTTGGACCGACACCTGCGATTCTGCCGACTGAGCCAACCACATGACAAGCAGACTGGCGGTCAAGACTGTGATTCGTTGCATGATGTTCGGATTCAACTCCAGTGTCCGGAAGCACACCGGATTCTCATTGACATGCGTTCACGGACGAACGGGCGTCAACATTTCCGCAGGTCGCAACCGCTTCGGAGGGAACGAGACTGTCGAGCGGCCACTCGCCTTTTCCTGTTCCTGCAAATCACGACAGAGAGCACGAACGTCGAAATTGAACTGCTTGGCATACGCCTCTCGAATGGCTCGCACTTCGTCCACGATGGGATCACACGTCATGATTCGTTCCCCAAAAGTTCGTCCGGCGTGCAAATCACCAATGATTTCAAAAACGCCGCACGAGTCTGGTGGATTTGACAGCAGTCAAATCCACTCCCTCTTGTTTATCCCTGTGCGTCGATCACAGCACGTGCAACCCAAAACAGAGTAACAGCGAAGAATAAAATTCGCCAAGCCCACATTCCAGGACGAAACTTTGGCCGTGCAATTTCACGTATGGTGCAGTATTGGCGAAATCCTAGTTCGGGATCGAGATCCGCTAATCGTTTGAGGAAATGATGAAACCGATAGAAGTAGATCTCGGCATTTATCCAAAAAGCCAAACCAGTCAGCCCGCCAGCCGTCTCCGCAACGATTCGCAACCATCCCGTAATCACGGGATTTGAGTTGAAAATGAACGCAATGAGGCCACCGGTAATGGTGGCAAAGACAGTCATATTTGCGAAAATTATCGTGTCTTGGTGCCTTACGTTATCCGCGGCTACCGAATACTCGTTGAACTGATTGCGTTGGTTCTCCATAGCTGTCTCAACTCCTTCAACTTGATATGCACTGACACCACGAGAAGGGTGCAATTACGCGCCATGTAACGCTTGCTCGAACGAATTCTATGACCGATCAGATCACGCAAGCAACGATAGTTCGACTTCGACTCTTTGCACGTGATTCGCAACCGCCCACTCCAGTCCTTTTCATCTCTCCGCCGCTTTGCTAAAACCGACCCACCGCGATGGCTGTCGGCAGGGAGTTCGTAGGCCATCCGCATCCCCCAATTGTAGGATCCCGCTGATGCTGCGCACTGCGAAACTTGCTCTCGAAGATGGAACGGTCTTCACTGGTTCGGCGTTCGGGGCCGACGGCGAAGTGGACGGCGAAGTCTGCTTCAACACGAGCATGACTGGGTATCAGGAAATCCTGACCGATCCGTCGTACCGCGGACAGATCGTCACGATGACGTACCCGCAGATCGGCAACTACGGCGTCAACCCGCAGGACGTCGAGAGCCGGGGCATCTTTCTGTCCGGGTTTGTCGTGCGCGAACTTTGCCGTGAGCCGAGCAATTATCGTTCGACCGGCAGCCTCGACAAATATCTCGCGGACGCCGGAGTCATCGGGCTGGAGGGGATCGACACGCGCACGCTCGTGCGCCGGCTGCGAATTCGCGGGGCGATGAAAGGGGTGCTCTCGACGCGCGACCTCGACGACGCATCGCTCGTGGCGAAGGCTCAGGCCAGCCCCGGACTGGTGGGACGCGATCTGGTCCGCGAAGTCATGCCGTCGAAAGCGTACGGCTGGGACGAATCGCTGCACGACCTCGCCAAGTGCGGCGGGCCGGAGAGCAACCGCGCAGCCGCCGCAGACTTCCGAAGTCTTCAAGACTTCGGAAGTCTCGGAACAGCGGAGAGCAACCGAGCGGCGGTGAAAACATCCGGTCCGCACGTCGTCGCGATTGATTACGGCATGAAATGGAACATCCCCCGCCACCTGCGCGAGCTGGGCTGCCGCGTGACCGTCGTCCCCGGCACGGCCACCGCCGAACAAGTGTTGTCGCACAAGCCCGACGGCGTGTTCCTC
>JACRIH010000198.1 GCA_016235885.1 Planctomycetales bacterium
GCTTGCCCTGTCGCTGTTCCAAACCATCCTTGGCCTGCGAAGACAAGTCCCACCGTTTCTACGCCAAACCGTCACCGACCGCTCACAGCTTCACGTGGAATTACAACTCGCTCAATAAACACTCATTCTTCGACGGGCTGCTAAACCGCTGGGCTGCATCATAATGCACGACGATTTTGGGAGGCTGGCCGTTAGGTTGAGGCGTTTGAATCGTGATACGGCCTGAATTCAATGAAGCAATGAAGAGCCAAAAGTAAAGCCATGAAAGCAGAGACAGCAAGCAAAGAATGGCAACTCCCAAGTTGAATGTCTTCTGGGAAACCATTGCTCAACCCTAGGCGAAATACGCTTTTAGTTGCTTCCTCTGATCACCGTGACCATCACTTCGGTTGACCACATTGGTCGGTGTCCTTTGATATCGTTGGCGAGCATGATTCCACGAGAGTCGTTGTTTTTCAATGCCATCAGACAACTTCTGAGTTCCAGCGCTGCCGCAAGATCCAGACGGGATTTAGATGTCGTTCCATACTCCGCGTGGACGCACAAGAACCGTCGTTCGATTGGGCCAACCTGTCAGCGCTGTTGCATCCAAACCCGAGTCGAAATTGCGAGTGACCGGGTTCTCGCTTAGAATCGCCGACCGACGATTTCTCTCCGAGGGAGGCTGACGTGAGTCGACCGACGAACCTGTTGCGAGTCCTCGCCGCCACCGTCCTGTGGTGTCTGCCATCCCTGCTGCCGGCTGAAACGCCGCTGCGGGACGCGATCGATTCACAAGTTCGAGTCGTTTGGGATCGCGAGAAAATTGTGTCCGCGTCTCCGGCCGACGAGGCCACGTTCTTGCGTCGCGTCTTTCTGGATCTGGTCGGTGTGATTCCGACTCACGACGAGGCGAAAGCATTCCTCGACGACGCGGACGATCAGAAGCGGACGAAGCTGATCGACCGGTTGCTGGACGACTCACGCTACGCGCGGCATCAGGCGGACGTGTGGGACATGATCTACTTCGGCCGGAATCCGCCCGGCTACGACTCGCCCAAACGCGAGGGCTTTCAGACGTGGCTGCGAGAAGCGTTCGCGAAGAATGTGCCGTACGATCAGCTCGCCCGGTCGCTGTTGCGAGCCGAAGGGAACACTGCCGAGCAGGGTGCTCCGATGTATCTCGTGCAGTACGTCGGCCGGCCCGAAGATGCCTCGATGGCGGTGAGCCAGACGTTTTTGGGAGTGCAGTTGCAATGTGCTCGATGTCACAACCATCCGCGTGAGGACTGGACGCAGCAGGACTTTTTTGGGCTGGCGGCGTTCTTCTCGCGGCTGACGACGGTTCGGGCAGGCAAGGCGGGAACGCTCGACAAGATTTTTGTCGCCGAAATGAACACGGGGGAAATCAAGTTCACTGGTCCGGCGGGAGACGCCAAGCCGGGCAAGACGGGGGACGTCGTCAAACCGAAGTTCCTGCTCGCCGCCGCGCTCGACGAACCCGATCTGACCGCCGAGTTCAAAGACGAGAAGCGACCGAAGGATGGCGAACCTCCCGCGCCTCCGAAATTCTCGCGCAAGGACAAGCTCGCGGAGTGGGTCACGGCGGCGGAGAACCCGCTGTTCTCCCGCGCGGTGGTGAATCGCGTGTGGTCGCAGTTTCTCGGCCGCGGGTTGGTTCACCCCGTGGACAACATGAGCGCGTCGAATCCACCCAGCCATCCGGAACTGCTCGACCAATTGGCCCGCGAGTTCGTGGCTCATCAGTTCGATTTGAAGTGGTTGATCCGCGAGATGTGCAACAGTCGTGTGTATCAACTCGGCACGACCGGAGACGTGACCGACGCGAAGCCGCGCTGGTTCGAGCGGGCTCGCACGCGGCCGCTGTCGGCCGAGGAATTGTTGGAGTCGTGGCGCGTGGCGACCGGCTACGATGAAACGGTGGCTCTCTCCGGCAAGAAAGTCGACAACCGATTCCACGGCGTGACGTGGGACTACGTGCGGAGATTCTTCGGTGAGCCCAACAATGGTGTCGGCGATTTCCAGGGCGGGTTGCAGGAACATCTGTACCTCAACAATGGCGAACTCGGACGGCTGATCGTGGCGGACAAGGGTTCGCTGGTCGACGCGGTGGCCAAGTCCGAGGAACCGTGGCCCGCGCGAATCGACCGGCTGTACCTGTCGATCCTCAACCGACCTCCGAGCGATGACGAGCGAAGCCGGTTCGTGGAATTCCTCGATACCAAGGACCAACCGCAGGAACGTCTGCGCGAGGCGATCTGGGTTTTGATGACGAGCAGCGAGTTTCGATTTAATCATTAGCGGTTCCAGTTCGGACGTAGCGGCCAAGGGTAGCTGAAGTCGTGAGACTTCAGTTCGGAACTCTCACGAGTTCCGCTACAGCCCGCGTGGAACAATCGGTGGGAGCATTCACATGGAACGACCCTGTCCACGACACGAACACCTTTCCCGGCGGTCGCTGCTCAAGGGCTGCGTGGCCACGACGGCGGGTGGGACGCTGATGAACTGGGGCGGCCTGTTCGGATCGCACGCGCTGGCCGATGAAGTCCGCAAGACGCAGAAGCATTGCATTCTGCTGTGGATGAACGGCGGGGCGAGCCAGTTTGAAACGTTTGACATGAAGGTTGGCCGACCGACGGGTGGACCGTTTCGTCCGATTGCGACGAATGTCGCCGGATCGCAAGTCTGCGAACTCCTGCCGAAGATGTCGCAGCAGATGGACAAGCTGTGCGTGATCCGCTCGATGCGCACGTCGCAGATCGATCACCCGCAGGGGATCCACCTGATGCACACGGCCTACTCCGAGGCGGCGAACATTCGCTTTCCGGAACTGGGTGCCGTGATCGCCAAGTATCTCGGCCGCGATGACTCGGCGCTGCCGAACTTCATCAAGATGGGATCGAACGGCGAGTCAGGGGCCGGATTCCTCGGCCCGAAGTACCAGCCGTTCGGTATGGGACACGACGGCCATTTGCCCACGTTCGCCCGATCGCCGCTCAAGCCGGAAGTCGAATTGAGGCGAAACGCGCTGCGAGAGTTTGTGGAGGACAGGTACGCTCAAACGCACAAGGCGGAGACGGCCCGCATGCACGTCGAAGCGTACGCCAGCGCCCGCCGCCTGCAAAGTGCGCTCGACACGTTCAAGATCGACGAACAGTGGAAGAAGTACGAGCCGCTGTACGGCGACAGTTTCTTCGGACGGAATTGTCTGCTGGCAAGGCAACTCGTCGAAGCCGGCGTGCCGTTTGTCGAAATCGGTCACAGTGGCTACGACACCCACGCCGACAACTTTGTCGGCCACAAGGGGCTGCTCGCGCCGATGGATCACGCGTGGGCTGGCCTGATGACCGACCTGTCCGAACGCGGACTGCTCGACCGCACGCTGATCGTGTGGATGGGTGAGATTGGAAGAACGCCGCAGATCAATAACCGCGCCGGCCGCGACCACTACGTTCGCGCGTGGAGCACCGCACTCGCCGGTTGCGGCGTAAAGGGGGGCCTCGTCTACGGCGAATCGGATGCGGATGGCCACGACGTGAAGTCCGGCAAGGTGACGGAGGGAGATTTCTTCGCCACGATTTACGAAGCGCTCGGGATCGCTCCCAACACCGAACACTTCGCCGGATCACGCCCGGTGCCGATCGCTCCGTTCGGGTCGAATGTGGTGAAGGAGTTGTTGGCGTAGCACGGCGTAGTCCCCCTCTCTCCTTTGGGGAGAGGGGTTAGGGGGTGAGGGGCGGTTCAAGCGTTTCTGCGTTGGATTTCAAGCTGCGAAACCGCGCGGGGCACCCCTCACCCCCGGCCCCTCTCCCCAAAGAGGAGAGGGGAGAAAGCAAGAAATGAGGTCATACCAATGGCTGAACTGAAACCAGAAAACATCCGCGCCGCGTGGCAACTTCCCTTTGAGGGGGAGTGGCCGATGGCGGTGGCGTTTCTTGGCTCGCATCGTCGATTGGCGGCTGCCAATCAGGAAGGCGTGGTTTTGGTTTGGGATCTGCCGGAGACTCCGGTGGCGATCAAGATCAAGGACGATCAGGGCAAGGAAGTCGATGGCTTTGAAACCCCGCCTCCCGCGCGGCGCCTCGACGGGCACAAGAATGGCGTGACGCGATTGGTGGCGACGCCGGATGGGAACACAC
>JACRIH010000199.1 GCA_016235885.1 Planctomycetales bacterium
CGTCCATGTCTTCAACGACGCATCCACGACCACGCTTCACCGCCAGTGGAAAATATCGCGTGTACGATGGCGACACGTACCGTTCGTCGGTCTCGATGAGTTGCTTCGACAGCGGACCGGGCACCGGTCCGAGTAGACGCGGAGCTTTGTCTTGTGGGAAGTCATCCGTTACTGATACGGCGTCGAGGCTCATTGCGGTTCCCTCCTGATCAACGAGTGGTCTTCCCCTGCATCGCCATCATGCCCTGTGTGATGAGTGTCGTCACCGAAAGCTTGACGGTTGCGTTGTAAACGGATTCACGAGTCTGTCTGATAATCGGGTGGCTTTGTATCGTCTGCCCCGCGCTGGGGCTAGACGAACACGTGCGGTCGACGGAGCGACTACCTGGTCCGTTGGTCCGTGTTTTACAACTCACAGACGGGAGGACGCGGTGGCTGACGTGCAGTATGCTGCGAGACCGTTGTTTCAGAACAAAAAGCAAGTGGCAAGGTGCAGCGGCTGGAAATAGACTGCGTTCATGTCGACGATTCATGGACAAAGCCAACTTCCTGGCCGACGCATGTTGGCGATGGGGTTGATCCTGGCGGTGATCGTGTGCGGTGTGGCCCTATGGCACCGAGGTGATCGGGACTCACCCCGCAATCCAGAGCCGGCCGAAACACCGCAGCGCCCGACTGTCGTTCCGCAGTCTGAGCTGGCTCAGTCGTCGGCTGGCTTTGTTGGCAGTGGCGTGTGCCGGGATTGTCATGCATCGATTGCGGAATCGTATCAGCGCCATCCCATGGCGAACTCGATGGTCCGCCTTCCAGATGACGGATCGATCGAAGACTACATCACAACGACTTCGTTTTCGCACACGCCCCATCGGGAGTATCGTGTCGAACGAACTACGGATGCGGTGTTGCACTACGAGATCGGCCGAGACGCCGAGGGGGTGATCTACGATCAAGCGGTGCCGGTGAAATATGCGATGGGGTCGGGAAAACGGGGCCGCTCGTACGTCATCGACCGCGAGGGACTGCTGTTCATGTCCCCGATTTCTTGGTACACGCAGGGGCAACGCTGGGATCTCTCGCCGATGTACGCCACGGCGGGGCACCTGCGATTCGAGCGGAGGGTCGCGTCGCGCTGCGTGGTTTGCCATGTCGGACGTGCGGCACCAGTGCCATCGGACAGGGATCGGTTCCTGGAGCCGCCGTTTGTGGAATTGTCGATCGGCTGCGAACGGTGTCACGGACCGGGCGAACAGCATGTGGCGAGGCATCGCGAAGCACGCGAAGTGTCTGCTCCCGATCCGATCATCAATCCGTTACGACTCGATCCGGAACGCCGCGACAGCGTGTGCAATCAGTGTCACCTGCAAGGGGCTGACGAGGTACTGCGGTATGGTCGGACGGATTTCGATTTCCGTCCGGGTATGCACCTCGCAGAAGTGTGGACCGTGTTCCTGGGATCGCAGGATACGCAGTCAACAAAGTCCACAGTCGCCGTCAGCCAAGTTGAGCAAATGTTATCCAGTCGCTGTGCGCAGGCGAGTGGTGGACGATTGGGTTGCATCTCATGTCACGATCCTCATTCGATTCCCGCGGAGTCGGAACGACCTGCCTTCTACCGTGAACGATGCCTGCGCTGTCATGGTGATGACGACTGCCGGGAATCAATCGAGAAACGACGGGACACAGAGAGTGATTCATGCATCCAGTGTCACATGCCACGCCTAGCGGCGTCCGACGTGCCGCACACGACTCAGACCGACCACCGCATTCGCAAGCATTCTGCATCTGACAACGTAACGCCGCCGACACCGAGTACGAACAGTCAACGGTGGTTTGGACAGGGAGAAGTGGCCTTGTCCCCGATCGAAGATCGACGTGCCCGCGGGTTGCTGCTGGCCCATCAAGCCGAGCACAATTCAAACCCGACGGTTGCAGCTTCCGCGGTGGAACTGTTGCGAGGCGTGTTGCTCATCAATCCCGACGATGTCACCGTGCTGGACGCCCTGGCGATCTCGGAATTCGTGACAGGTGATCGGGCGAACGCCGAGCGACATTGGCGCGGAGTGTTGACACGAGACTCCCGCAACGAGACCGCCATGCAGTCGTTGGCAATGTTGACTCGCCAAACCGGGAATCTCACTGAAGCCGGAGAGCGACTGGCGCAGTTAATTCAGATCAATCCGTGGTCAGCGAATTATCAGGCGCAGTATGCGCAGGTCTGCGAAACGCAGGGGCGTACCGAGGCGGCGGTCAAGGCCGCTCTGCGCGGCGTGGAACTCGATCCGTCACGATCGTTCGCCCACGACTGGCTGGCCAGTGCCTTGGCCCGGAAGGGGGATCGGCAGCGCAGCCAGCACCACCGGCGGACGGCGCAGCGATTGCGCGCCATCGAGTCGCAACCGCCGCCGGGTGCGCCACTCCGCCGTTGATGCGAGCGGTCGCCATCGACTCACGACCCGCTTGGCGGCGCACCAGGATTCGCACCGGCTGGAGGTCGCCCCATTTCCATGGCCTTCTTTTTGCTTTCTTCCATTTGCTTTTTGATTTCAGCTTGATCGACCTCGGGTGTCTTCGTTGCGGGGGGAAGCCCCTTGCTGGAACCACAGCCGAAACTGGCCGATGTCAGTAGAACACACATCAAACCGAATTGAGCAAATCGCAGCATGTTGAATCTCCAGAGTGTTGCTGAACGAAATGGAAATACTGGTTGGTGACGTTCCGCGTTGCGAAGTGATCGCTCGACTCCTCTTTCCTAGAGCGGTTCCAAGCTGGCTGTAGCGGAACTCGTGAGAGTTCCGAACTGAAATCTCACGAGTTCAGCTACCTTTCGCCGCCACATCCGAATTGGAACTGTTCTAGTCGGGACAGATCGTCAGTTTCCACCCGTGGATTGCCCCTCAAGATCGCGAATCACATCGGTCCACGCACTCAACTCCTGGTGGCGGGAGAGTTCTCGGTAGAAATCACAAACCTTTCGCAGTTGACGCACATCGATCAAGTTTCCGAATGCCTGACGGAGCTCACTATGGTAGTCCTGCTCCATGAGTTTTTCGATTTTTCGGGCCGCGTTCCGCGTGGCGTCGGCTTCCGGAACTCGACCCAGGCGGGTCAAGCACTGTGCCTTTCGATACTGCGTACGCCAGTCGGCAATTCCCGGCCAGACCAGCAAGGAGCGATCATAAAACTCCACAGCCTGGTCAGGCTGCTGTCGTAATTCGTCGAGGATAATAGCCTGCCATTTCAGGAATTCATAGCCGTTCCGAGGTTGCGGCCAGCGTTCGAAAACCGCCTCGGCCCGCTCGAATTCACCGAGGTCGATCAAGATCGCCACGAGAGTTGCCACATAGAACGGCTCGTCAAATGGTGCTGGGAGTTTTGGTTCGACTTCGTCGAGCAACTGCAGGGCGAACTTCGGATCGCCTTCGCGTTGGAACCACTTGGCAACCGCGGCGTGAGCCACCGGCGAGTCCGGTTCCGTTTCGCGAAAATGTTGCAGCCGCTGAAATTCACTCTTCACGCTGGGTTGCTCTTGTCCGCTCAGGAAACCCATCAACCGGTCGAGGTCGGGGTTCGCGTACGCCGGGAAAAACTGACTCATGTACCACTCACGCAGTCGCTCGGCCCGCTCGCGTTTGGGCGTGACTGCGTAGACTTTCCAAAATGTCTCCTCGGCCCAGTCGGATCGGCCGGTGAGGTCCAGCAATTTCCAGAGCAGGTACGGCGCGTCGGATGATTTGGTGTCCAATTTCATTGCATGGCGTAGCAACTTCTCCGCGGCCGCGGGTTGATGCAGGATCAGAAATCGGATGCGCGCCTCCTGCACGCGCGCGGTGGCCCCCTGCGGAGTTGCATCGGGAATGAGTTCGAGATGCCGCAGTGCGGATTGGGCGGCGTCCTCATGTTGCAGACTGGCCTCGTCTTTGACCAGGGCTTCCGCAAGAAGCAGACGCGCACGCGCATCGGAGGGTCGGATGGTCAGGTACCGTTCGAGGTGCCCCCGCACTCGCGTCCAGCGACCGCGCGCGGCGGACTGCTCAGCCTGTGACCATTGGTAGTTTGCGAACGACGATACGCCGAACCACACCGCAACACCGGTTGCCAGGATCAGCCCGACAAATCGGGCGATGACTGTTCGCGGATGTGGTCGCACAGAAATGTTCCTTCTCCCCGAATCGCTCAGTCGCTCGATCCGCGAGTTTCTGGAGCGAACCCTTCCCGCACATGCCAATACTGGTCAGGTTCGAGAACGAATTCATCGACTCGTCCCGATGGCCAGTGAATGGTGACTGCCGCCGGATCGCCGTGCTCACCCAATCCGACCAGCAAACGATCGTCGTGTGTGGCCAGATAGCTGCTTCCCGCCACCAAGTGCAACACCTGACGATGTCCACTCGCCGTGACCACGACACGTCCGCCAATCGGGGGAATCCGATCGGGTGTCGTCAATCGAAGTCCAAGGAAGTGCCGTTGCGTGACCGTGTCGTTCCGCAGCAGTGCCAGCGGACGGTGCAGGTGCGACACGGCCAGATCGAGGTCACCGTCGTTATCGAAATCGGCCGACGCGGCAGAGCGCCCCAGCAACAGATCTTGAAAGTATGGCCCCGCTGACGAGGAGATGTCATGGAAGCGTCCGGCTCGGTCGTTGCGCAAAAGTTGAGCCCGCATCGCATGCGGTTGCTGCTGTGGACCCAGTACATGTCCGTTCGTCACAAAAATGTCCATCCACCCATCACGGTCAAAGTCGAACGCCACCGATCCGAATCCGTTGAACTCGAAGCTGGTCGCGGCCACCCGGGTACGACGGCTGTCGTCGACGAACATCAATC
Source organism: Planctomycetales bacterium (assembly GCA_016235885.1). Taxonomy (GTDB): domain Bacteria; phylum Planctomycetota; class Planctomycetia; order Planctomycetales; family Planctomycetaceae; genus JACRIH01. Next base: position 4,824 of record JACRIH010000199.1, read on the forward strand.
CCCCGAGGTTTCGGTAGAGCGTGTTCTTTTGACCGAAAAAATGTGACAGGTAAATGTCGGTTCGCCCATCGTTGTCATAATCGGCACAGGCAATGCCCATGCTCGCCTCGTTCTGCCCGTTGTCAGCCACGGCACAGCCCGAATTGGTCGCGATCTCCGCGTAGAGCTTGTCCGTCTCCGGGCGACCGGTCACGTGTGATCGCGTGAACAGATAGTTGGGGGCCATGTCGTTGCCGACATACACTTCGGGGAGCAGATCATCGTCGAGATCAAGAATCGCAACTGCGAGACCTTTGCCGTTCTCGGCTGTGAAGCCCCACTCATCGAGCATGTCCGCAAACGTGCCGTCACCACGGTTTTCAAACAGACGATCCGGAACCGCGTCGTATTCGCCCGGACCACAATAACCGGGTTTGCCGCTGAATTCACAGACCCGGCGATTGTCCACGCGGACGTCCATATAATTGACAACGTACAAGTCCAAATCGTGATCGCCATCCGCATCAAACCACACAGCACTGCTGGCCCACAATGAGTTGTCGATGCCACTGGACACAGTCACATCGCTGAATGTGCCGTCGCCATTGTTGTGCAGCAGACCATCGGAGCCCCAGCAGGCGAGGTAGACGTCGGGGAATCCGTCGCTGTCGAAATCGCCGATGGCACAACCCTGTCCATATCCGAAATGAATGGCCTGTGCCGAACTGGAAACGTCAGCGAAGTGACCGCCTCCGAGATTGCGAAACAGATGAGGCTCGTGCCGATCGCCCGGCAAAGGTGAGCCGACAAGCCGGCAACCATTCATGACGTACAGATCCAGAAGGCCATCACCGTCGAAGTCAATCCACCCCACGCCCCCCCCCATGACTTCCGGCAAAAAGAAACGCCCAGGCACTTCATCGTTGAAGAACCGCACCGCAACACCCGCCTCAGCGGAGATGTCGATCAATTGCGGAATGACATCAAGCCGCCCGTGTGCGCCTGGTTTTTCCGAAACCTGAGTTGCCTGGAGAGCAGCGAGAGAATTCGCAGCATCGCTTGCAGAATGAGCGGTATGCCGATCGTCAACCACTCCCCGACCAGCCGCCAATGGTGGCGACGTCGTGGGTGATCCACAACCAGAAATGACTGGCGGCAACAGCCAGAAAAGAACCCTCCAGAGCATCCAGTGGAAACTCCGGAGGGTCAAAAAGTTCCTTGGCGGAACCACAATCATGGCCAATCAATTAGAAGTCGGTGATCGTTTCGTTTCCGTCACGAGTTCCGATTCCCCACCAAATCTCCTGGTTGACGTTTTCATTCACGAATCGTACGGCACCGTCTGCAAGCAACACATGCACGCCTCCCACATGAGCGCTGCTGGCGGACATCAGATTCGACCCGCCCCAGTCGTCGGTGTAGGAGTGACACGACTTTTCATTGGGCATCATCGTGTGATTGTATGCGGAACCGACTCCCATGAACGACCAGGCCCAAGATCGCCCGCGCATGTCGTTTCGCCCGCTCAAACCCGTTTGGGAGAGGCAGTTTTGTCGCATCGCTGCCACATCATTACCACTCGCCCAAGTATACACTTGCGACTTGACGTTCTTCAGCACGGCGGTGCCGTTACCGTCCTGAATCACGAATTCTGAGTACGCAGCCGTGTTGCTGAGTCCATCCGCCACTTTTGCGAAGTTGACTTTTTTGTCGCAGCCCCAACCAGAACCAGCACCAAATACGAAGGACGCGATACCGTTGTGATTCCCATTACCTGTCTGATTACCGGGGGCGATGTGGCTGGTCCCGTGATTGATCGCGTAAGTGAAATTCGCCTGACCGCCAAACAATTCAAATCTCTGAGACGGGCAGTTGAATACAGGGATCTTGGGGCTATGCACCACAATGTTGTCATTTCCATTCCAACCACCTGAATCCCACGGCATTTGATTGAGATTTGTTCCCCTGAATTCGACGTCTCGATCGATATACGGCAGGAGGAATACCTTGTCCGACCACGCACCGCGGAAGTTGTCGTTTCCACTCCATCCGATACTGCAAGGTAGGATCGAGTACGTGTCGTGATAATTGTGCAGGGCAATTCCAATCTGTTTGAGATTATTGCGGCACTGCGTCCGACGAGCTGCCTCGCGAGCCTGTTGAACAGCCGGCAGAAGCAGAGCGATGAGAATTGCAATGATCGCAATAACCACCAGCAACTCGATCAGCGTGAACCCGCTGCGGCGAAAGAACCTATGTACCACGGCCATGTCCGACACTCCTTTCCGTTTTCTGTGACAAGAACAATAAAGTGACAAATGAATAAGTCACGCACTCCACAAATTTCGTCAAAACCGAAGACTCTACTGAACCCGAAGACACTTCCAAGTTAAAAGTATTTGACCGTCAGGTACCTGCTACTGTCAAGCAGATCATGCGGGAACTACAACTCGCGCCGAAACCCGGGAGACCCAAGCAAAGGGACGAGAGTCAATGTTGATGTATCCGGCAGTCATTGGTCGTCGATCTTGAATGAAAAATGATTCTTTTCTTTCGAGGAAGTGACCTTGATCATTAGCGGAGTGGTACCTTCCTGAGTGTACCTTTCCGGAATAATCGACCTGGGCGGAAAGACACTGCCATCAAAGCACAGCACAAGTACCTTATGCTGACCGACAAACGCTCCCGGAACGCCATTTGTCGACAAGCTGAATCGTCCTTCGCTGTCCAGCGGTCCCAACGCCGTTCCCCCTTGGCCGTCAAGATACCGGGTGCTCACGAACCCAACGGTCATCGGCTTGCCTTGGTACTGGATTTCGCCAGTGACCGGGACCAGTTGAGGCCGTATCCACTGCTTCAAAGCATTCTCCCAGCCCAGGGAAACACCGGCGGCAATCAACACAAAGAGAACCAACGGAATCGTCGCCAGCTTGATCACCCGCCGCATGCTGAACGGCTGTGACGACGTGCCAGCCTGGAGTTGGCTCTGGGATTGGTCGTTGTTGCCGTCTGTGCTCATTCGCGAGCCTCTTTCTCTTCGAATTCTTTTTACTGATCGGTGAGCTTTCAGACGAGCGTAGCTGGACTCGCCAGTATTCAGACACCGAAGTCTGGCGACACCTGTCACCCGTGTGTCAAGGCTCGACGACAGTGTACCGAGTTCTCAATTCCAGTCGATCCAATCGCGAGACCGTCCCGCTCGGCCAGTGAATCTCGACTGTCATTGGCTGTGGCAGACTGGCGGGCAAAACCAAACGCAAATCGTTCGCGGACAGGTAGCTGGCTCCTCCTTTGATCAGCCACACAAGCGACAAGTCATCCGCCGACACAATGATCGTGGCACCTATCGCGTCGCGGTTACTGCGCGTGCCGACCAATCGCAACGTGACGCTGGCGCGATTCGGTCGCGATTCGTCACACCGTTCGTTCCGCAGCAGCGCCGGAGCCCCATCCTGATGGCCGATGACCACGTCGTGATCGCCATCATTGTCGAGATCCACCAGCGCCAGCGCACGCCCCACGTGGTCTTTGGCAAAGTACGGTCCCACGTTTCGACCCAGCACCTCGAAACGTCCGTTGACATTTCGCCAGACGAGCGGTGGCTCTGCGTACGTCACGTCGCGGCCAACATCACGCAGGTTGTCGTCCGTGTGTCCATTGGTGACGATCACATCCAGCCAGCCATCGAGGTCGAAGTCAGCAAACGCTGTCCCCCAGCCCACCCACGGAATACTCGCCGTGGCCAGCCCGCGCGAATGAGACCGATCCATGAACACCCCGTTGCCGAGGTTTTCGTAGAAGGCGTTGTGTTCCCCTTCGTAGTTGGTGACGAACAGGTCGATTCGTCCATCACGATTCACGTCCGCCGCGTCAACGCCCATGCTGGCCTGACTGCGGCCGAGATGATCGTACGCTACTCCCGACAACTCGGTCGCATCGCGAAAGCGTCCGTTTCCGTCTCCCAAAAAGAGTGAGTTGGGGTGCAGGTCATTTCCGACATAAAGGTCCATGAACCCGTCCCGATCCACGTCTGCCGCCACGACGCCCTGCGCCCGCCCAGACCGCACTCCGACTCCGGTTTCTTGCGTGACGTCGCGAAACGTGCCATCTCCCTCGTTGTGCAGCAAGGCATCACCCACCGGAGAGACGGTATTGGGTGTGCAAAACACGCGCACTCCCTTGGCCCGGTCACCGCAAAACTGGTTTGTTTCGGGCGTCCAGTCCGCGTAGTGGCAGACATAAATGTCGAGCAACCCGTCGTTGTCGAAATCGAAGAACGCGGCACTGGTGCCCCAACGTGGGTCACCGATCCCGGACGCTGCTGCCAATGGCTCGAATGTGCCATCGCCGCAGTTGTGGAACAACACGTCTGGACCGTAGCAGTTGACGTACACATCAGGAAAGCCGTCGGCGTCAAAATCGCCAACAGCCAAGCCGGCACTGTAGCCGTTGTGCCCGAGGCCGGTCAGTGCCGTCACATCAGTAAATCTCCAGCCGCCACCGTTTCGGAACATCCGATTGATCGGGCTGGTGCGTTTTTCATCGAGTGGGAATTGAGTCCCGGTGGCGAAATACAAGTCGTACAGACCATCCAGGTCGTAGTCGAGTGCCGCAACCCCGCTGCCGTTCGCGGACGGAAACGGTTTCTCGCTCGATGTGCCGCTGACGTGAACAAAGTCGATGCCCGAATCCTGAATCCACGCAAACTGGATCGGACTCGGAGTCGAATTGTCAGGTTGCGGAAGATGCTCGCTTTGTGATTGGCCGCCGCCAACGATCGAAGTGGGAGTTGTCGCCGATGTGCCAGCACCGGCCCGCGCAAGATAGAACCACGCCACAAGGCCCACCCCGAACAAAAACGCGGCCACGAGAAAGGCGACAAATCCTCGCATGTTTAATTCCGTGGGTTCGGCTTCCCGCCTGAGATTTGACGAGTTGCAACAAAACGCGAGTGGTCAGTTTGAACAGCCTGACCGGCATCAAAACAACTTGATCGGCAACAGTTCGAGGGAGGGCAGTGGACCGCGCTTGCCGACCGCCACGGAAAGTTCCCGGACAAACGGCTCCTGCGGCGCTTCCCGTGCCAGAGATTGTGTCAGATGGTCCGCTTCGATCCAGTTTCCCTGTTCGGCGAAACGGTAGGCACGGACCGCACGAGCCCAGAAAGACAGCGGAGCTTCACGCAGCACCTGATTGACGCTGGAGGTCAATTTTTCTCGACGCCGCGCATCGTCCGTGCGTTGCTGCCAAAGGGCGGCTTCGTCGGCGTGACCGAGCAGCAGATGAATTCGCTGCAGCAGATACGTCGTCGTGCTCGGGAGACCAGACGTCACCGCGAGCGGTCGCAACCAGTCGAACGCTTGAGTCGCCTCCCCTTGTTCCAGCGCCAATTGGGCGAGCGTTTCGCGAGCCAGTCGATTTGGCGGGTCGAGTTCCACAACTCGTTTCCACTCGACGAGCGATCGGTCCGCGTCGCCGAGTTGTGTCAATGCCTCGGCCAGCCGCGTGTGAGCCTCGGCGTTATCCTGCGACTTCACACTCCGTTCCAGCACGGGGATGGCTTCGCGCGGTTGGCCGTTGTCGAGCAAGGCTCCACCGTACGCGAGGAAAAATTCGTGCGGCGGAATCTGCAAATTTGTGGCGTCGGGTACGAACGTCAGCACACGACTCCACGCCTCGACCGCCGACTGACGGTTGCGCTGGGCTTGATGCAACGTCCCAAGCTGCACAAATCCACGGGCCTCGAAACCGGGCAATTCCGCCAGTTGCTGGGCGCTCCGCAATGCTTCGTCATGCCGACCGAGAAACGAGCGGCAGGCGGTGATCTCGTGCAGAACGTCGGCATGTTTTGGCTGGCGTTTCAACAAATCATCGAGGACCGGCAGCGCCTCCGACCAGTGATGCAGGTGCAGCAGTGCCTGGGCGAGCGCATGCAGTTCCTCGAACGAGGCCGCACCGTGGCGACTGAAAATCTGAATCGCCTCGTCCCAACGATTCAAACCGACCAGCGCCCGAGCCTTCAATCCCTGAGCGCGGCCATTCTGCGAGTCTCCGGCCAGGTACGCGTTGGCCAGCCGTAGAGCCTCGCGGCTGTCGTTTCGAAGCAACGCTGCTTCCGCAAGACGCAGCGGACGATCTTCCCACCACACCCAACCGCAGATCGTCCCCATTGCCATTCCCACGACGACGATCATGGCCGTCACCAGCTTGTGCTGACGCCGGGGAACGCCCCGGGCAACAGCGGGGATCGGCGGGACAAATCGAGTTGCGGACACGGATCAACTTCCAGAACTGGTCGTCGTGAAAAGATACGGTTGAGATAACGTATCGCAACCGGACGCGAAGGGGAATTACAAATCAGACTGCACGATCGTCGATCCCGCCCAACCGCAGAATGCCCTGGTCACG
>JACRIH010000193.1 GCA_016235885.1 Planctomycetales bacterium
CCCACGCGACACCGACCATGTCGAGACCGAACTCCATCAGCGGATTTCGCCCACCGTCGATTGCTTCCTTCGTGGCATAGATCGCCCCTTTCTTCACGACACGGCGGGCGACGGCACGGCCGAGGACGTGCGGGGCCAACGCCTCGCCTTGTTGGAGGGCGAGCCGGGTCACATCGGTAATCGTCTCCGTCGTGCCGCGCGGTTGACCATCGACGGCCACGCTCACGTTCGTGATGAAATTCGGCGGGCACACGACGCGCGGAACTTTGATCGGTGCAATCGTCGGCGGCAGCGTGTGTTTTCCGGTGACACTCAAGATGCGGTCGGCGATCAGCAACGCGGCCGATGTCGGCGCCTCGACGGCTTCCTCCTTGCGCGGGCCGCGTCCGACGAGCGTGAACACGTACAACACACCGTTCCCGCGCTCGGAATGCCGGCCGTGCTGGATTCGTTCGAGATCGTCCGCGCCGTAGCGAAAGTCGGGCTGCCAGTGAACGACCTGCTGAATCGCCCGCTCGGCATCGTCGTAGTTCGAGTGCGACGCTTCGCGCAGAATGCCGTTGATGTACGCTCCGACGGCGACACGTTGGTACGACAGTTTCGGGTTCTCGTCTGTTCCCCGGCAGCCCGCCTGAATGATCTCCTGCTGCTTGGCCGCGACCTGCAAGCCGTAAGCCCCCGCGTCCTGCCCGTCGGTCATCAGATTCGACAACGCGAGAAACGCTCGCACGAGCACTTTCTCGTAGTCTTCCCCCGCGTAGGCGCGACGCTGATCGTCGGTCACCAGTGACACGGCCTCCTCGGCCACGTCGCGCTGTTCAAGATGATCGAACTGATCGCGAACCTCCCGCAACGTCCGCTCGGCAGCGGCAGGGTGTCCGGAAGACAGCTCGATCATCGCCCGATCGAGTTTTAGTACGTCGGCATCACTCTGCCGCTTGGCGAGTTCCCCGGCGAGCAGTTTCTCCGCCCGATCCAGATCGCCCGCGAAATACGCGATGCGGAAGTCTCGCAGCCGGTCGGTGTGCGTCGCACAGCCGGTGAGAGCGAATGACAAATGGCAAATGACGAATGATGAAAGAATGACAAATAACGAATGGCGAAGGCGGTGGGACTCCTTGACGCAACCGGACGCGAAGACGGACGTGAATTGCTGTTCGAGTTTCGGCATTCGAGCTTCGTCATTCATTCGTCATTAGAACTTCGGCATTCGTCATTCCCTCCCGATCAATAGTGTTTCAGCTTCCCCAGCGCCGACTTGTGGTAGCCCTTGCGGAGCGTCGCCGATTCCTTGTCGTAGTCGCCGGTGTTGATGTTCACCAGATCGAGAGTCAGCACATAGTCGCGCTGGTAGTCGCCGTTGCTGCCGGTCGTGCCCGACGTGATCTTGGCGAACAAGAGGTAGTCGAATGGCTGTCCAGCCTGTTCCAGCGCGGCGGCGAAGGCGCGCTGAGTGTTCGGCAGAAACAGGTTGTCGGGACGAAGCCGGGTCTCCTGCAACGCCGCATCGACTAACCGTTTGCTCACCGGTTTGAACGCGCCGGACCCAGCGATGTGCGAGTCGATGATCTCGTAAATCTGTTCCTTGAAGTCGCCAATTTCCTCGGCGCTGCGGTTCTCGACTCCCACGAAGCAGATTCGCTTGCACGCTCCGTCCGGTCCCAACCCCGCTTGCTGAACTCCCGCCGAGTCGGCTTGCCGCCCGAGCAGTTTCGCGACCGATTCTTCGATCAGCGGTTTGTAAGTTTCCGCTCCGGCGGTGTGACTGCCGACCATGTCGGCTTCGTTCGGTTTCAGAACGTGGGCATGTTGCTTGCCGCGGCAACCGACAAACGCCGCCAGACTGAGAGTTAAAAACCAGACCACACCGCGCAGCTCGATCGATCGTTGCATGGGAATCCGTTCCTTCTTCCAGGTTGAAGCGGCCTGTCCTTGTCCGCCAAAGTGGTCGCGAAATCGAGGCGGATTTGTACTGCGATCGGATGATCGCGGAAAGATGAACCCGCAACGGATGCGGGTTGTGGTCGGCGGATTCTGCCGGAAAGATCGCGGACTCTCGCATCGAGATGCTTGGACCGCACCTCACCCCCCGGCCCCTCTCCCCAAAAGGGGGAGAGGGGCGCGTCGGTGTTTCGTTGAGCCGAACAACATGTGACGCGATATCACATCATTTTCGCTTGTGGACGCCCGCGCGCTCTCGCTGTACATTGCACCCGAGTCCACTCCAACCGCCACACACCGAGATCGACCACCATGCCTGCTCTGTACATTTCCGAAGACGATGTTCGCGAACTGCTCGATATGGAAATGGCCATTGATGTCGTGGAGGAGGCGTTCTTGCAGTTGGCCGAAGGGCGCGCGATGAACGTGCCGCGAGCGCGGGCGACGGCTCCGGGGATTTATCTGCACACGATGTCTGCGACGGCGGAGTATCTGGGGCACGTCGGCTGGAAAGCGTACACGACGACGAAGGCGGGACATCATTTTCATGTCGGACTGTATTCGAGCCAGACCGGCGAACTCGTCGCATTGATCGAAGCGAACTTTCTGGGCCAGTTGCGAACCGGTGCGGCCAGCGCGGTGGCTACCGAGTGCATGGCCCGGCCGGACGCGAAGGTTGTCGGGATGTTTGGCACGGGCTTGCAGGCACGCACGCAGCTCAAGGCGGTGTGCGCGGTCCGCAAGATCGAGCGTGTCGAAGTCTACAGCCAGAACGAAGAGCGGCGGCAGGCGTTCGCGGCGGAAATGTCCGAGTGGTGCAACACGAAATGCGTGGCGGTCCATGTCCCCGATCAGGCCGCCGCCGAAAAAGACATTGTGATCTGCGCGACCACCAGCCGCACGCCGCTCTTCGACGGCCGCGTGCTCGATGAAGGGACACATCTGAACGTGATCGGCTCGAACTTCCTGGACAAGGCCGAGGTCGACGTGACCACGATCCGCCGCGCCGACGTGATCGCCTGCGACAGCATCGACCAGTGCAAGCTGGAAGCAGGCGACTTCACGCAAGCGATTGAAGAGGGAGCGACCGACTGGGCGTTGATGAAAAACCTGGGCGATATTGTCGCCGGCAATGAGACCGGCCGTCCGCAAGCGGAGAGCATCACGTTGTTCAAATCCGTGGGCCTCGCCATCGAAGACGTGGCGATGGCGGTCAAGCTCGTCGAACTGGCCCTAGCTGCCGGGTTGGGCCAGAAGCTGCCGTTCTAAGTTTGGCGGTGTGACTCACTGCGCTCGGCACACCCTACGACGAGGGCCTCTGATGCTTGTTCTCGCCGTCGACGGTGACTGTATCCAGCGGCTGGAAGCGGTCGAGCCAGGTGGTGTCAGGGACCAGAGTCGGGTGTTTGTATTGCGAGTCACCGGTGCCGCGATGTTGGGTTTCGACAGCGGCAAATGCGGACCAGGTGCCAGGGGCCAGACGCATCAGGCGCGGCGCGTCCACGTAGCGGTCGTTGCGCTTTCCCGCGTACATCACGTTCTGCCGCACCAACTCGCGATCCACGATCTCGAGAAATTTTCGAGCGGCGGTCACGTCTTCGATGGCGGGTCGCTCGACGAGCAGAGCGTAGTGGGGTAGGTCGCCATTGCGACGCACCGCCACTGCGGTGAAGCAGTCCACCGACAGCCCCAGTTCGCGGGATGCCGTTTCGACCGCCTGCGCCACCTGATTGCCGCTGACTTTCTCCCCTTCCATGTCGGCGCATTGGCTTCCCTTGTGAAGAAACTCCAGCACCGGTGCCTGACCCACGAATCCCTGGCAGCGAACCACATCGTCGATGTGGTAGCGGTACAAGCCACTCGACGTCGTCATCAGCAGATAATACTCGTGCCCCGGCTGCAACTCGTGGCATTCCAGAACCGTCGGGTTCGGAGAACCCATCTCTCCGACCGGGACGAATTCATAATAGTTGCCGTCCACGGCCAGGACTCCTTCCGGCCGGTTGTCGTGCAACGGAACGGTGTGCCGGCCCTCGGTCGAAACCAGCCCCAGATCCCGTGCGGGGGTCGAACCGAAATACCGTGGCAGTTCGCCCGACTGGTATCCGATCGTGCCTCCCAGCCAGTAGGTGATGAGCGACAGGGGCCAGTAGTCCTTGGGATACAGCGTGCCGGTCTGCTCGATAATTTTTTCGAGCTGCCGTGCGCGGTCGGGACGTTTGACACCGATCTCACGGGCGACCAGTTGTCGGAACGGCGCGGGCAGATCCAGATCGCCACGTAGCGTGCCATCACGGATGTCGCGGATCAGACTTTCGCGATGCTCGTTGCCAACACTGGCGAGACGAATCAGACTCGCCGGAGTGATGGCGACAAGAAAACCGACCGGCGTGACCATCGACAACCGCAGGATCGAATAGTATTTCGCGACCGGGTCGCCAATGTCGGCAACCTCGAATGGCACGGCATAGAACCAGCGCATCACGCGGTTTTGATGCCGCACGGCAATGGCGCTGACCATACCGATCGACAAACCGCTGGGCGTTTGACCGAGATTGGCCGGCCCCGTCATCTGCAACATCCGCGTGCCGATCATCTCGGAATGATCGACGATCGCTTTGATGCCCCAAATCTCCCAACCGCGGCGGTACTCGCGAAGCCAGCTTTGCGTGACAGGGTTGAGCTTGGGTTCGCCCGTGGTGCCGGTGGTGCAAGCGAACGCATGTATCTTTTCGCTCGGATGGAACAGCGAGTCGATCTTGCCTTCACTCACTTCCCGAATGTACGGCGAAAAATACTCGTACTCCGCAATGGGAACCTGCCTGCGGAAATCGGCGACCGTCTTGATCTGTGCGAAAGCGTGATCGCGGCCGAAGCGGCTGTCGGCGCAGCGGTGAAGCTTCTCAAAGAGTGCGTTCTGCTGCACCGCCTGCGCCTGGTCGAGAAGGCGTTCGAAACGCCTGAGTTTGGCATGGTAATACGGAATTGCAGCCGTCTTGGCCACGGCGGTCATCCCGGCGCGAATCGCAGTTTCCCAGAACACGGTGCAGACATCCTTGATCAAAAATGGTGTCGCGAAACAAATCAACTCATTGCAGTCCACGGATCGTAGCCAGTGGCGCAGAGCGTCCACAAGCACATTGACGGGAAAGCAGCACGAATTGGGAAGCGACTCATTTCTCCGGGCACAAGTCGGCATCGCGTCCTCGGCGCGAGGGGGTGTGCCCACAAATCCTGGTGAGCGAGAGGGGTAGCCGAAGTCGTGAGACTTCGGAGATTGTGGCATCCGTCCGAACTCTCACGAGTTCGGCTACTGCCAAGTGAACCCACAGAGAAAAGCAGGCAGTGGGATAGGCTTCCAGCCTGTCGTTTCAAGTGGAATCCGACAGGCTGGAAGCCTATTCCACGATGCGGGCTCACTTATGGATTTGCGAGAAATCCGGCGTGGGACGTGCTCAAACCGACGGCGTGGCGATATCCAGCGTGATCGTGTCAACGGGAGTGAATCGCTGCAACCACGACGCGTCCTGCACCAGTCCCGGATGTTTGTACTGGACGTCGCCGGTGCCACGGCGGTCGACTTCCGCCTGCACAAAGTCGCCCCACGCGCCCTGGGGAATACGCACCAGCCGGGGCGGACCAAGCACGCCTTCCCGACGCCGGGCGCGATACAGGAAGTTCGTCTCCATCAACCCGCGGTCGAGCGCATCGAGAAACCGGCGTGCCAGCGTCTCGTCCGCGATGTCACTGTGCTCGATGATGACCGCGTAACAGGGAGGCTCGCGACCGGGACGCCAGGGGATCGCAGTCACATATCCCAACCGGATTCCCAACGCGCCCGCGGCATCACCCACCGCCTGAACGAACTGATGTTCCGTGACCTTCTCGCCTTCGAGATCGCCGCAACGGTCAACCTTTTGGAGAAACTCCAAGACGGGTGCTTCGCCGACGAATCCGCGACAGCGGACGAGGTCGCCAATATGGAACCGGTAGTAGCCGGCGGAAGTCGTCATCAACAGCGAATAGTCGTGATCGATTTCCAGTTCGTGTCCTGCGAGCACGGTGGGTTGCGGCGAGTCGATTTCGGCAACGGGAAGGAACTCGTAGAATCCCGCCGTGATCGCCAGCACGCCTTCGGGCTTGTCATCGGCAATGGGAATCGTGTGTCGCCCTTCGCTCGAAACCAGCCCCATGTCGCGCTGGGGGACGTCGCCGAAATAATCGGCGAAGTAACGAGACTGGTATCCGGCAGTGCCGCCCAACCAGCAGGTGATCAGTGGGGCGTTCCAGTAGTCTTTCGGGAACAGTCGGCCGGTCCGTTCGATGATCTGTTCCAATTCGCGGGCGCGGTACGGATCGGCCCGCCGAGTTCGCGTCGAGAGATTCTTCCGGATGTCCGCGGGAATGTCGAAGGCACTCGACACCGTACCGTCGCGGATGTCACGGATGAGCGACTCGCGGTGTTGGTCACCCAGTTCGACCAGTCGCAAGAGCGTCCCTGGATTCATCAGCACAATCAGCCCGATCCGCTCGGGCAGGCTCAGGCGAAGCATCGTGTAGTAGCGGGCGACGGGATCGCGGATATCGCCGACCTCATTCGGGATCGCGTAGAACGGCTTCACGAGCGGGTGTTGGTAGCGAGCGCCCAGAGTGCTGACCATGCTGATCGGAATTCCGCCGGGCGTGCGCCCCATGTCCCACGTCCCGGGCATGTGCAGGATTTTTGTCCCCACCTTCTCGGGGTGGTCGATGAGCATTTTGACGCCCCAGTAGTCCCACGCCTGACGGTATTCCCTCAGCCAAGCCGTGGTGACGGGGTTGAGTTTGGGTGTCCCGGTGCTGCCCGTGGTGATGGTGAATCGCAGCAACCGCTCGTCGGCAGGAACAAGGGCCGCGAACTCTCCGCGTCCGACCGCATCAATGTATGGGGCAAAGTAGTCGTATCGTGACACCGGCACCTGCCGGCGGAAGTCGGCGAGCGTGCGGATACTCGCGAACCCGTGATCGTGCCCGAAGCGTGTGTCGCGACAGCGCTGCAGGCGGTCCAACAGCCATTCTTGTTGGACCCGGCGTGCCTCAGACAACAACTTCTCGAACCGACCAAAGCGACGCGCGTAAATCGGTATCGCCACCCGACGCGCCACGGCACTGACCACTCCCTGCAAAGTCCGGCCGAGAATCATAGTTGGTCAGGCCGATGTGAGTTCGCGCACGGGTTCTCGGTCGTCCAGAACGTGCATCGGCCGCCGGCTATGGTCGAGAATGGTGGTGGTCGGATCGATGCCCAGGTGACGATACAGGCTCGCGAGGACGTTGCTCGGTGTGTAGGGCCGGCCCTTCGACTGGCCTCCGTGTGCATCGGTCTCGCCGATCACCTGCCCGACTTTGAAGCCGCCCCCCGCAATGACACCCGCGCCCGCTTCGGGCCAGTGATCGCGACCGTCGCCGCGCGAGATCCGGGGCGCGCGGCCAAACTCACCCCACATCACCACCGCGACATCGTTCTGCAAGCCGCGGTCGTACAAATCCGTGATCAGGGCGTGGACACCCCGATCGAGTTGCGGCAGTTGATCCTTCATGTCCACAAAATTCTTTTCGTGCGTGTCCCAGTCACCGACCTTCAGCGTCACCACCGAGACACCCGCCTCGACCAACCGTCGTGCGAACAGGAAGTTCTCGCAGTATTTTCCGTACCGGGCGTGCGTCTCGGGCGACTCCTGCGAAATGTCGAATGCCTCGCGCACCCTGGGAGACGTGATCATCTCCAGCGCGCGCTGTGTGTAGGCGTCAATCGCCGGCATGGCTCCGTTGTGATCGACCTCGCGACTCAGCGTGTCGAATTCCCGGAGGAGTTGCCGACGGTCGTGCAGGCGGTCGCGAGAAATCTCCTTCACCAGGCTGAGGTTCGCCAGTCCCTCCGACTTGGGGACAAATGGCCGGTGCGCGGGGCCGGTGTAGGCCGGGCTTTCGTTGTCATACAAACCCGGTGGCTTGTACATCAGGCTGACATACGGAGGCAGTCCGTCCGACTGCGGTCGCAGGTGGCTGACGACCGATCCGAAGGCCGGGCGTTTCCCGCGGTCTGGAAAGCCGGTCACGATGTAGTGCGGCGTGTGATCCCCCAAGTCATTCGACTTGATGCCGCGCACGATGGCCAGCTTGTCCATGAGCTGAGCCTGCAACGGCAAATGCTCGCAAATCTGGATGCCCGCCACGTTCGTGGCAATGGGCCGGAACTCGCCGCGCACTTCGGAGGGCGCATCGGGTTTCATGTCGTAGCTGTCGATGTGTGACGCTCCGCCTCGCAGCCAGATCATGATCACCGACTTGCCGCGACCGGAATCCGGTGCCGCGCCGGCGCGAAGTCGCAAGACGTCGGCCAGTGTGAGTCCGGCGAACCCCAATCCGCCGACTCGCAGCAGTTCGCGGCGAGTGATTCCGTCACACAACTTTGTTCCGTGACCAAGAATGCTCAGCATGATCGCTCCCCCTTTTGTGATCGGCAGGTTTGGCGGTTGCCGATCGTCTCAATTCTGCGGGAGTTCGTAAAGTGAAGTTGACTGGGGCGAAGTGTGCCGATTGTTTTGGCCACTGGCACTGATCACGATGTCGCCCGTCGCCGCTTCAACGAATGAACCATCGGGACCAGTCACCGACTCGAATCGCTGCTCATACTCAGGGTGATTCGTGCCCATGAGTCGATCCCAGACGTTGAAGTACAGACCAAAATTCGCCCGGAACTTCTCGTGGTGCTGAGCATGATGGGTCACCGAGTTCAGGAACAGACCCGCGCGGCTCCGCAAGAACCTCCGCGGGAAGATTTCGTAGCCACAATGCCCGAACACGTTGAACGCAATCTGCCACGCCATGAACAACGAGAACGCCGCCGGATGAACCGGGATCGTGACCACGATCAGCGGCCCGATCCCCGCCTGCACCACGGCCTCCAGCGGGCTGAAGGCATACGCGGCCCACGGCGTCGGGCTTGTCGACCGGTGATGAGTCCGGTGCAACGTCCGGAACAGCCGCGGGTGGTGCATCAGGCGGTGAGTCCAATAAAAGTATGCGTCGTGCAGGACGATCATCAGCCCGATGCTCAGGACGAACCAAACCCAACCGTACCGGTCCACGTTCACATAAATGCGAGTCCAGCCAGAATAGGCAGCGTAGACGACGGCCCCCGTAACCAACCCGAAAATGGCGATACTGCGGAGCGAGTGGAGAATCTCCCGCGTCACCTGCCGTTGCGTCGGTTCACGATCGGCGATGCGGCGGTGGCGGAACGTCGCCCGGAAAGCCACGTAGAAAAATAGCCACAGCCCGCCCGCCAGCAGCCCGTACCAAAACAGGTTGCCAAACGAAGCCCCGGACAGGGCGCTCAACGATCGCCTCAGTTTTTCATCGACGGTCATTCGACCTCCAACGCCGCTGTCGTGTCACTGCGGATGTGCGATCTCCGAACTCTCACGAGTTCGGCTACTGGTCAATCATTTCCTGCTGGCAGACGAATCGAAGCGTGGCCGGGAAAAGACCTTCATCCCCCCAGCACGTGTCGCAACGTCTCTTCGAGCGTAGTGTGACGGAACAGATAACCACTGTCGAGCAGCCGTTGTGGCTGGACTCGCTGGTCGGCTCAACAGCCGGCTTACGGCACGAGTTTGTCCGTCCACTCTTTCTGCGATCCTTCGATCCGCAATGGGCCGGCGACCTCTTTCCCGTCGCGCAGGACAACATAGGCATCGCCGCCAGGCACGCTGTCCCAACGGAGCTTTGCCAGTCCGCCGGCCTTCGTGGTGCGGGAACCAGCCGTGCGACGACCCTGAACTCCGATGGCGATGATCGCATACTGATGCTCGCCCGAACCGTCGTCACTCACCACGGTCGGTGCAGCGGGAGTCGGAATCGCCGAGCGCTGCATGTCACCTCCCCACAGTTGAAGGACGTCGCTGGGGTAGGGCAATCCGCCCCCACCATAGCCGCCTCCACCGATGGACATCATCCCCTGACCGATCAGCGCATCGGTCAGCGGCTCGCTATGCCGCGGTCGGAAGGTTTGAAAGCGGAGCCGGCCGGGATGGTTTCCCCCCGTCAACTCCTTGGGCGGCATTTCGGAAGGTTCGAGTCCCTCGCCCTGGATGATCGCCATTTGCCTCCATGCCCCATCAATCCAGATGTTCCATGAAATGTGCCCGGGAGAACCACGCATGCTGCCATCCTTCTCGAGGGCATGAAACCGGTCGTCAAACGGATCGTCGAGCTCGCCCTTGATCAACCGGCTGCGAACCCACAATCCACCTGGCCCATCCCACAACGAACGCGCATAAATTCCGCGTGGTATCTGATGCGATTCATATCCCTTTTCCCACGGCATCCCGGTGTCGGACACGATCAGTTCTTTGGTCACGATCAACCGTTCAACGGTGAGTTCCTTCGGCTGTTCGCCGCCAACCTTCATCAACCCCAACGTGACTGCGACCGAGAGTGCGATGGTGACGATTCGATCCAGCATGGCAAGATCCTCCTGTGTGGCAACCAACGAGATGTTGAACAAGCGTAGGGTGGGACCAGCGCAGCGCCGGCCCACCATGTTTGCCCTCAGTGGTGGGCCGGCGCTGCGCTGGTCCCACCCTACACCTGACCTATCTGGCTTCGACCAAACCAAGCCGCTGCGTCCCCACGGCCAGTTCGTCGATCCACAACGTCTGTTCGTGCGGGAGTAATCCCGGTCCAAAATACGGCAACAACAAAAACTGGTTGAACTTCATCTTCGGGAAATCGGTCGAGCGCAAGACGACATCGGTCCGGTCGATCACCAACTTGCCGTCGAACCATCCCCGCACAATACCGTCAGAGTTCGGCTTGTCCGTCTTCAAGTCGAGGCTGTTGAGCTGAAACATGGCTTCGACGCAGTGCCACCGGTCGTCGTTGAAGAGCATTTCTTTGCTGTCGTAGAGCTGGCCGTTGAAACCACCTCGTAGCGGACCTTGAGTGAGGCCGTGGGGCTGATCTTTGTTTTGAATGTCCTGAGCCGCCAATCGCAACTTGCCATTCTGTGGCTCGACGTAGACGGTCAGATGGCTGCCAGCCGGCCCGTGAAACTTTGAATTCTCGGTCGTCATGAACTGCATCAGGTGGGGATGATAGTCGCGCCTCGTCCAGCCCCAACTTTTGGACAGCTTGATGTAGCATCGCAGAAAGACGGTGTCAGTCGGTTCAAAGAGATGCCGAATCCCCGACGAACTGGTGGGCGTGGTGGCATCGTTTTTCCAGAAGTACTCGACACACCCTTCGCCGGCGTAGCGCTCATTTGCAGAGATGCTGAATTTGTCGCCATCGTACCAGCCTCGCTGGAGTAGTCGCTGGTCATCAAAGCTTTCGCGAAACAAAACACCCGGTCGTTTTTCGATCGGGTCCGCGGCGGTCGCGGACGGCTGTGCGGATGGCAGACCGGCAAACCCGCAAAGCAAGACCCCTGTCGCATACAAAGTTGTCGCCAAGGCACGTCGTCTCATCGCGATCTCCTGTTTTTGTGTAGGATGGGCACTCTTGCCCGTCCTGCTATTCACCGCCCCAGCACGTGCCGCAGCGCCGCTTCAAGCGTCGTGTGACGGAATGGATAACCGCTGTCGAGCAACCGTTGCGGCTGCACGCGCTGGCCGGTGAGCAGAAGTTCATCCGCCATTTCGCCGAAGGCCAGACGGGCGGCGAAGGCAGGCATCGGGAAAATCGTCGGGCGACGCAACACGCGGCCGAGCGTCTTTGTGAACTCGCGGTTGGTCACCGGCGCGGGAGCCACCGCGTTCACCGGGCCGTGCAATCCCGGCGTGATGATCGCGTGGTGGATCGCGCCAATCATGTCGTCGATCGAAATCCAACTGAGATACTGCTGGCCGGAACCGAGCACGCCGCCGACTCCCATTTTGAACGGGGTCAGCATCTTGGCCAGTGCCCCCCCAGCCGGAGTCAGCACCACGCCGACACGCAGATTCACCACGCGAATTCCCTTCTCGGCGGCGGGTCGCGTGGCCTCTTCCCACTCGCGGCACACCTCGGAAAGGAACCCGTGTCCGCCTGCGGATGCTTCGGTCACGACGTTATCACCACGATCACCGTAGAACCCGATCGCCGACGCCGACACCAGCACCGGCGGCGGCCGATCACATTTCGCGAGCGCTTCGCACAGCAGCCGCGTCCCGATCACGCGACTGTCTCGAATGCGAGCCTTCTTCGCCGCCGTCCAGCGTCCGGACGCGACCGGTTCCCCCGCGAGATGCACCACGGCGTCCAACCCGTTGAGGTCATCCAGATTGATCCGCCCTCCATCGGGGTCCCAATGCACGACCTCTTTCGACGTGGACTGAAGCGTACTCGACGCCTTCACGCGCAGCAGTCGAATCACTTCGTGTCCGCCCGTCGTGAGGAACGGAATCAGCGACGAAGCGACCAACCCGGTCGAACCGGAAATCAAAATGTTCATGGAACGAGATTCCTGCGGTGTGCGTTGGTGCGCGGCCAGGTCCGCGGCGGTGACGGCGTGTCGATAATGGAACGCTCGCGACAAGGTCTTCCGGACGAAGCCACCACCGATTGTCTTGCCGATCCACCCGCCCGGCAGAGCATACTCGATGCGGTCTTCGAGGTCACAGGCACCCGGCCCGACCGATTCCATGCGATGCGTATGCTCCCACCGCGCGAATGGTCCGCTCAATTGAACGTCTCGAAACTGCACCCCCGTCTCGACGTCCCGATGCTCGGCCACCCACTCGCGGCGAAACGGCCCGACCGGCACCGAAATGATCGCCTGCGTCCCCTCGGCAATGCCAGGCGACGGCAACACCACCCGCACGTCCTCCCACGGCGGCGACAACCGCTCAAACGCCCCCGGCCGCGCGTGCCAGTCGAAGACGGTGCCCGCTGGCGCGCCGATTCGGGAGCGGAGGACGAACACCTCTGTGATTGGTTGCGGATGAATAATCATCGGTGCGATTGTGTGAGGAGTCGGGATGATAGTCGATGACGTGGACATTCTGTTATTCTGCCTCTCCGTGGGTGAGGTGTGCGTATGCCTTGTTGACCGAGCGTCAGATTGATCTTTGCGCCCCCACCGGGCTTGCCTCGGTGGCTCGCGGGCTTCTGCACTACTTCAACCGATACGACTGCCGAGTAGCGCAAAGGCCTGAATCCACCGGGACAAGCCCGGTGGGGTTCGAGCGAATCACAACCTGATGCTCAATCAACATTTTTTCCGAACCATAAACAAGTTCTTGCAGGGGAGAGCAACCGATGATCGCAAGCCGGATTAACAAACGAAGTCAGCATGTGTGGTTGGCGGTGGTGATGTGTTTGCTCGGCGGCGCAACCACGCAGGCCGATGAAAAAGACGGCCGACTGGACATCTACTTCATTGACGTCGAAGGTGGCGCGGCCACGCTGTTCGTGACGCCGCAGGGGGAATCGCTGCTGATCGATTCGGGATACCCCGACCTCGGCGGACGCGATCGGGACCGCATCCTGAAGGTCGCCAAAGAGGTCGCCGGCCGAACGCAGATCGACCATGCGGCCGTCTCGCACTGGCATCTCGATCACTACGGCAACCACGCCGCGCTCAGCACACAAATCCCGATCAAGAATTTCTGGGACCGAGGCATCCCTGATTCGCTGACTGAAGACAAGAATTTCGACACGCGGATCGTGGACTATCGCGCGGCATCGCAGAACAAATCCAAAGCTCTCAAGCCCGGCGACATGCTGCCGCTCAAGCCAGGGAAGACGCCGCTGTCCGTGAAGATCGTCACCGCCAGCGGCGACGTGATCCCCAACGACGGCCCCGCCAACCCGTTCGCCGCCGAGCACAAACCGCAGGCCGAAGACAAATCGGACAACGCGAAGAGCGTCAGCTTCCTGCTGAAGTTCGGCAAGTTTTCGTTCCTCTGCTGCGGCGACTTGACGTGGAATACCGAAGCCAAACTGATGACCCCCAACAACCCGCTCGGCAAGGTCGAAATGTTCATGGTCACGCACCACGGCCTGGAAGTCAGCAACAATCCGGTCCTCGTGAAAGCCATCGACCCGCGCGTCGCCGTGATGTGCAACGGCCCGACGAAAGGTGGTCACAAGCAAACTCAGGAAACGCTGCGGCAAGTGAAGTCGCTTCAAGCATTGTTCCAACTCCACCGCAACGTGGCCTTGAAACCCGACGAACAAACCCCCGCGGAATTCATCGCCAACAGCGGCACAACCGCCGAGTGCAAGGGGATCAACGTGAAGGCTTCGGTCGCACCGGACGGCAACAGCTACACTGTGCGAATCATCCCAGATGGCAAGGTTCACACATTCGAGACTCGCTGACCGATCCTGGCGTGGCAGGGCTTCCCTGTTGTGGCAGTGGTCTCCCGACCCTGCCACGAGGTCTGACCGAAGGTCGTGCGTGTGGCACGGTCAGGAAACCGTGCCACAACGCGGAGTGTGCCACAACGCAGGTTAGATCCCGCGCACTCGCTCGACCACGATCAGCAACACGGCAGCACCAACGAAAAGTAATGTCTGCGCGAGACCCCACCAGTTGAATTCGCGAAGCACTGCGAAGATTTCAACGAAGACGCTCGGCTGCGACGCGGAAGTCGGCGCAACGAACATCGGGACGATGGTCGATGGCGATTCGGGCACCGTGACCGGTTGGTTGGGGACGACAGTTGGCTCGGATGTTGTGTCGACCTGCGGAGTCGCCCCCGGTTCTTCGACTGCGATCACTTCCTGTGGCAGGCTGACGTGGCCGGAGAGTTTTTCCGCGATCATTCGGATCATCAGTTGATCGAGCTTCTCGACGGAGTAGCTTGGCGCTTGCGGCTTGGCGTGCGGATTGCCGACGCCGGAGTGGTCGGTCAGGAACAGATACTGACCCTGCGTCAGGAAGCCGACGGCGCGCATGATGAACTCGGCTTGATCCTTCACGCCGCTGGAGGCGACGGGGAACACGGTCACGCCCGCGCGACGCAGCTTTTGCACGGCGTCGAGCGTACGCTGTGCGAACTGACCGTGCGGCGGAGCGTCCGCGACGAGGAACACCACGCGGGCTGTCCCGGCACCACGCCATGAAAGTTGTGTGGTCTGTTCGAGGGCCATGTGCATCGCTTCCGGATAATCACCGCCACCGTTGGCCGACTGCGCGGCGAGCGTGCGGCGGAAATCGGTCAGCGACGGCGTGAAGTCGTACGACCGCGTGATGTACTCGTCCCCCTGGTCGCGGTACAGAATCAGGCCGAAGCGCTGGTCCACGTTCGGAAATCGTTCGTGAACCTCGGCGGCGATGTGGTCAATTTCGACTTTGAGATAGTTGAGTTCATCGCCCATGCTGCCGGTCGTGTCGATGACGAGCGCCAGGTCGAGTTGACGCGGCAACTGCTGCGCGGCTTGAGGCAGTGTGACCTGCCACGGTGTCTGATCGAGCGACACTCGCTGCGTGATCGGTTCGCCGGCGTCGGACGGGAAGACGGTCAGCACGAATTCCGAACCGCCCGCTGGTGCGTCCAGCCCGGACAGAAACACGACCTTTCCGTCCGCTCCCGTCTTCATGTTCAGCAGTGCCGCCGAATCTCCCACGACAATCCCCTGTCCCGCCGCCGCGAGGGCGCGTCCGTCGGCCGCACGGATCACGACCTGCGCGTCACCCATCGGTTGCCCCTGATCGTTCACCACGCGCACGACGGCTCGCCGCCCCACCGAGAACCGTGGCAGTTCTTCTCGTCGATCGTGCTGCATTGCTTTCGACAGGTACGCAGAGAACTCATCGTACTTCGCATGATCGTCGAGGCTGCCGGCGGTCAACGTCCCCGAACGAAACTGACCGCTCGCGGAAAAGGATGGCGGCAGCGGCGTGTGCTGCGCAGGAATGGGTTCGCGTGGCGGCGACGCCGGGCGAGCGATTTCTGTCGCGGCCCGCGGCTTCAACGGTGGTGGTGAACTGCAGGCGACTTCCGTGGGGCTAGACTTCCGCGCGGCGTCTGCCGGACCACTCCCCATCGCGCTGGCGGCGCCACTCGCCGGCAACGCAAAACTGTCGTCCGATGGACCACGATCCGAATATCGAGTGGAGGGATCGGCTCCTGACATCGTTGCCTGTGGTGCGGAAGAGAAGTTGCCGTACTTGGCGGGTGGTGACGAGGCAGGGTCAGTCCCGCCACATCCCGCGAGCGTGAACAATGTGACAACGACAGCAATCATAGAACGTGAGCGAGGCATGGTCGGTCTCCTGTGGTTGGCGCGCACCCCGAGCGCATGGCAAGCGGAGGACAGCGCAGACGGGCGCGGGTGAAATGAGTTGATTTGCAGCCGAGTCGCGAAGCAGTCAACGAACGGCACCAGTTGGATGCGCGGCGGTTCGAGAAAATTCCCGAAAACTTGTCCGCGTCGTTTTCGAGTTCGTTCACACTCGGCGCGGGCTTCGCCCGCAACCCAAACAGATGCGGATTGCCGCGAGACGGGTGATCCGAATCGTGCGACTACTCCGAAGGAGTTGCGTCTCACAGCCCAGAGTTGCCCGCAACGCGGGCTACTCTGGGTTTGAGTTGCGATGGACCGATCTACCCTGAAAGGGTTTCGTCCTCGGCGAGCGACGGGTGACGGAACCCCGTTGGGGTACGGAGCCATATGACCTCGCTGACCCGGGGTAGCTCGCTCTGCTCGCAACTCCGGGCTATGAGACGCAACTCCTTCGGAGTAAGCCACCGGCCGCTTTCGTCACCGCGCCGCATCCGGTATCCTCGCCTCGTGGTTTCAATTCCGTTTCGACTCGTGTTTCTCAAGGACCAGACCGATGAAAGCCGCGTACATCACCGAGACCGGAGTACCCAGCGTCATCAAGTATGGAGACCTCCCGCAGCCGCAGCCGGGCGCCGGCGAGGTGCTCGTGAAAGTGGGAGCCGTCGCGGTGAACCCGATCGACACGTACCTCCGCGCGGGGGCGATCGCGATGCCGCTGTCGTTCCCGTTCATCATCGGTTGCGACTTGGCGGGGACGGTGACGGCGGTCGGGACGGGCGTTACGCGGTTCAAGGTCGGCGACCGCGTGTGGGGGAGCAATCAAAGCCTGTTCGGCCGGCGCGGCACGTTCGCCGAGTTGGCCGCAGTCCACGAGCAGTGGCTCTACCCGACTCCGACAAAAGAATCGGAGGCCGAAGCGGCGGCGGGGGCGCTCGTCGGGATCACAGCGCACCTCGGACTGTTTCAGTTCGCGAAGTTGCAACCGGGAGAGATCGTGTTTGTGAATGGCGGGGCCGGCGGCGTCGGTTCGTCGGTGATTCAGATGGCCAAGGGGGCGGGAGCCACCGTCATCACCACCGCCGGAAGCGCGGAAAAACAGGAGCTGTGTCGGCGATTCGGAGCGGACCTGGTTTTGGACTATCGTTCGCCCGGCATGGACGATGAGATTCGCAAATTCGTGGCCGATCGGGGCGGGATCAACGTCTGGTTCGAATCGCTCCGTGAGCCGACGCTGGATCGCACGGTGAGCCTGATGGCGCCGCGCGGCAGAATCCTCGCGATGGCCGGTCGGCAGGTGCGACCGGAGTTTCCTTGGGGACCGTTCTACGTGAAAGATTTGTCGCTGCACGGGTTCGCCATGTTCAACGCTTCGCCGGACGAACAGCGAGAGTGCGCGAACGGAATCAACGCAATGTTCGATCGCGGCGCGTGGCAGCCGCAAATCGGAAAGACGTTCCCGCTGTCCGAGGCGGCCGCCGCGCATCAGCTTCAGCAGGACAACACGCTCGACAAGAAAGGCACGTTGCACGGGAAGATTGTGCTCGTGCCGTGAGACACCTTGTCGCTCCCTCTCCCCTTTGGGGAG
>JACRIH010000195.1 GCA_016235885.1 Planctomycetales bacterium
CTCCCAGCGCGAGAAACCCGGTCGCGATCAACTGCTCGGCCCTCACCGTCGGAGAATTCGCGGGGAGCAGATCGCCGGCGATCTGTTCGCGGAGGAACCGATCGTACGGCTTGTCGCTGTTGAAGGCATCGATGACGTAATCGCGATATCGCCAGGCATGCGGGTACGGAAGGTTTCGCGCCGACCCCGTGGACTCTCCATAGCGGGCCACGTCGAGCCAGTGCCGACCCCAGCGTTCGCCAAATGCGGATGACGCCAGCAGACGATCCACCAGTTTCGCGAACGCATCGGTCGACGTGTCCGCGACGAACTCATCGATCTCTGCGAGTGTCGGCGGCAGGCCGGTCAGATCAAACGTCACGCGGCGGATAAGCGCGAGCTTGTCCGCATCTCCGACCGGTCGCAACCGCTGGTCTTCCAGTTTCGACAAAATGAATCGGTCGATGCCATCGCGCGGCCAGGCAATGTCTTTGATCTGCGGAACGGCGGTTGCGACAAGCGGCTGCCAGGCCCAGTGTTCCTTGCGGAGTCTTTCGTACTTCGCTGGCGGTTTTCCGATCGACGCGGGGACTCTCAGTTTCGTCCACACCGCACCGTCGGCAACCCATTTCGTCAGGACTGCGACTTCGTCTTCGGAAAGGGGTTTTTCTGGTGGCATCTTCAACTTGTCGTCGCGACGGATCGCCTTGATCAACAGACTCTCATCCGGCTGACCGGGGACAATCGCCGGCCCCCGTCCGCCACCTGCGATCAAACCGTTGCGATCGTCGACTCGCAGCCCCCCCTTGGAATTCGTGTCAGCGGAGTGGCAGGTGTGGCAATTCCTCGCCAGCAGCGGACGGACGCTCTTCTCGAAGAATTCCAACTGCGTGGAGTCATCCCGTGTGGATTCTCCCAAAGCCGCCAGTGGCATGGCGCCCAGAATCGTGAGGGCAAGGAGCGTGACACATTGAGAGCAGAACCTCTGTCCGGCCCCGTGAATCTCTGCCCATTGCCTGTCACCACCCAGCCATCCTTGGTTCCGTTTCTCCAAGCTCCCCATCAGACAACCTCCTCAATGTGACGTTACATCACGATCTTCGCGAGAGGCACCGACACTCGACAAGAGAGAACTCGCCGACCCAAAACCAGAAAGCCCCGGCCGCACCATGATACGAATCGATTGGCATTGCGCCGAGTTCGACAGCCACCCCTCTGTAAATCTAAATCACGCATTCCGGCCTTGAGATCAATGTCTTGGGAATTGCCCTGTTCCCGTGCTGGCGCAGGGATTCGCTCCGACGGACTTCGTTTGTGGTTCAGTCTTCAATCTGGCAGCACTTCAAAAACGGAAGCTCCAGAGGTTTTCTAATTTCTGAACGGCCTTGATGATTCCCTCAACGGTTGCGGGTTTGACGATGTAGCTGTTCGCGCCCGACGCAAAGAAGGCGTCAATATCTCGATCATCGGACGAAGTGGTCAGCACGACGATCGGAATCGTTTTCAGATTCGCGTCATTCTTGACCACGTCCAACACCTCGCGACCATCGGTGCCCGGCATGTTCAAGTCGAGCAGGATGATGCCTGGCCGCGGGGCCTTGCCGGGATTGGAATACTCGCCGCGCTGGTACACGTAATCCAGGGCTTGGTCCCCGTCCTCACACCAGACGACGAGATTAGGCAGTCCCGCCTTTTTGATCGCCCGCAACGTGGCCTCGCGGTCCTCGGGACTGTCGTCCACCAGCAGAATCACTTGGTCAGGAGGAAGTGGCATCGGATGGCCCCTGTTGAAGAGTGAAGAAGAATGTCGTGCCTTCTCCGAAGGTTGACTCCAGCCAGATTCGTCCGCCATGTCGCTCGACAATTTTCTTGACGATCGTCAGACCGACACCCGTGCCGCCGCCATATTGATCGCGGGCGTTCAGGCGTTTGAACATTTTGAACACCGAATTCAAATGCTTCTCGCGGATGCCAATGCCATTATCTCGCACATGGAAGACCGTTGGCGAACCCTTGGTCAGCGCCCCATTCCCGCCGGAATCCCCATCGCCGGCAGAGCCGTTGCAAAAGCCGATCTCGATCCATTTTTCGGGACTCTCATTGTACTTCATCGCATTCGTGATGAGGTTGCGGAAGACTTCGCCGACTCGCACCCGGTCGCAGTACAGAATCGGCAACGGCTGCGGAATCCGGATCTCGACCCCGCGCTCCTGCAACACCACGACCAACGAATCGAGAATTTCCGCGAGCACCTCGCTCAAGTTCGTGTCCTGCACCGCCAATTCGGTCTGGCCGACTCGCGAGTACGTCAGCAGAGATTCGATCAGCGATTCCATGCGCCGCGTGAGTCGCTGCAACGTGTTCAACTTCGACTGCCCCTCCGCATCGAGCTTGTCGCCGTAGTCTTCCAGCAGGTAGCCCGAGTAGGTGTTAATGCCGCGCAACGGCTCCTTCAAATCGTGCGACGCGATGTAGGCGAAGTCGTCCAGTTCCTGATTGCTCCGCTCGAGCGCCGCGTTGGCCTGATTCAACTCGGCAGTTCGCTCGACCACGCGCAGCTCCAGCGTGGCGTTGAGGTCGCGCAGCGCTTGCTCCGAGCGATTGCGTTCGGTCACAGCCCCCGCCAGTATGGCCGCCGTGATCGCAATGGCGAGCACGAAAATCTGCAACATGAGCAGCGACTCCGCACGCAACCGCTGCTTGAAATCGCTCGCCACCGTGGCACTCAGGGCGTGTGTGGGTCGCAGTTGTTGAGAACTAATCCTCGCTGGTTGAGGATAGAATGGGCCGGATTCGTTGCTCGTGTTCACGATGGCGACGGCCGACACGAGTGCCGCCGCGAGAGCCGTCTCGCGTGGCCCGAAGCGAAACGCAGCCCACGCCAGTCCCGGAACGACTGCGTAGGCCAGCGAGTCCATCAGTTCCAGATCGATCCAGTCGCGGTAATCGCCAAACAGAAACTGAGTGGCCGCCGCGAGCAGTGCGAACAAGGCCACCGCTTCCAGCGTTCGCGAACGAGTCCAGTCGAAATCAGATTTCTGGAACAGCATGAAGATCACTGGCGCAAGAATCAACAAGCCAGCCATGTCCCCCAGGCACCACGTCAGCCAAGCCTGTCGGTAGAGCGCACTCGGGATGATTTCCCACGCCCACAGATTCGTGGCTCCGTTCGTGCTCGCGATCAGGCAACCCGCGGTTGCGGCTGCCACAAATCGGAACACGTTTCGCGCCCGTTCGAGCGGATTGCGAACGGAGACCAGACGCCGTAACACGAACAGTCCAACCACGGGTTCCAACGTGTTGCCCACACAAATACCACACGACGTGGCAAATCCCGCCGCAGTGGAAGGCAGCGTGTGCAGGTTGGCAAGAAACGCCCCGATCGCAATCCCCGGCCAAACGCGATAGCCCGCGAGCATCACCGCGGCAAATCCGATCCCCGACGGCGGCCACACCGGCGACGCGTTCGTGTCGGGCAACTGCAATGTCAACCCGAGACGTGCCGCCGCGTAATAAATGACGGCCACAGCGGCCACGTGCAAAAAGCGAGGCCACGCAGAGACCGATCGCACTACCTCCGAAGTATTCATTGCACGCAATCCCGTCATGCTGAACGCCGACTGGGTGACAATCCTGCGGCGATTCTAAGCCGCCTCGATCTCGCATGCCAAGAGGGCGGTGGTCTCTACACACCAAACCCCTCTCCCCTTGGGGCAGAGGGGTTTGGAGGGAGGAGTGGTCCGCACACCTCTGGCTCGGACCTTTTTCTCGCATACCAACCCGCAGCACCAAGTTTGATGTTGCGCGTCGGGTAGTGCTTGATCAAACCTGAGATGACAGGTAGCCGCGTTTCGCCAGAACGCGGGACACCCGCATTCTGGCGAGTGCGGCTACGTGTCTATTCAGCTCTGTTGGTCCAGTAGGTATCCGGCAAGGGAACCGGTCTGGATGGTGCGCCAATAAATCTAACCCGCATCTGGCCACGTGCCGCTGAACACTTCCACCGCCGGACCGGTCAGGAAGACATCGTTCGATGCGGCCCACTCCAATTCCAGATCGCCGCCGGGCAGGTGGGCGATGATGCGTCGATCGGTGAGGTCATTCAGTACGGCAGCGACGCACGTCGCGCTGGCACCGGTGCCACAAGCGAGCGTTTCGCCCGAGCCTCGCTCCCAGACGCGCATCCGAATCTCGCCGCGTGACAGCACCTGAACGAACTCGGCATTCACCCGTCTCGGGAACGCCGGATGTTTTTCGACCTGCGGCCCGACACGCAGCACCCAATCGTCGTTCAGTTCGTCCACGAACGTAATGCAATGTGGGTTCCCCATCGACACACAGGTGACCTCGAATTCGCGACCCGCGGCACTCAGCCTCTGCCGCAGCGGCGGATTGCCGGCGAGCGTCGTCGGGATTTTCGAGCTTTCAAGAATTGGCGGTCCCATGTTCACCCGCACCCGCTCCGCCCGGCCGCTCTTGATCTCAAGCTGGAGCGTCAACACACCGCGCCCCGTCTCGATTTTCAACTCGTTTCTCCGGCAGATGCCGTGGTCGTAAACATACTTCGCCACACACCGCACGCCATTGCCGCACATTTCGGATTCGCTGCCGTCCGCGTTGAACATGCGCATGCGTGCGTCGGCCACTTCGGACGGGCAAATCAGAATCAATCCGTCGCCGCCGACGCCGGTGTGACGGTCACTAATCGCCACCGCCAGGGTCGGAATGTCCGCCGGAAGTTTCTCCGCAAAGGCATTGACATACACGTAGTCGTTGCCCGCGCCGTGCATTTTCGTGAATTGCATGGTGGTTGGTTCGTTGTCAGGCGGATGGCGAGAACAAATCCGGCACGCGGCCGATTCGTTCATTTTTTGCTGATTACCCCGTCCGACACCAGTCGGCAGGAAAGGTTCGACCAGTATAGCCGCCTCATTTCGGCAGGGAATGGACTTGGCGCGGACTCATCTCCCCCCCAAAATGGCCTGCGAACACAAACCGCATCCAACACGGTGATCCCGTCCGGCGTACGAAAGGTCGACGCAAGCAGGATGACCCCGCATGATTCGCATGGCCACCCCAGAAACTGATCAACTCCCGTTTCCTGAAGTGGAACGGGCAGCCAGTGATGCGCGTCTGGTGGAAGTGGTCCGCCGCGGCGATTCAGACGCCTTTGGACAATTAGTGAAGCGATACGAGGGACGTTTGTTGAGAGTGATTCTGCAATTTGTCCGAGATCGAGAATTGGCCCGCGATCTGGCTCAAGAGACGTTCCTTCGGGTGTACCAACGACTCAACCAATTCGATGCGTCGCGGCGGTTTGGTCCGTGGCTGTTTCGGATCGGGGTCAACCTGACGTTGGACTACCTGCGAAAGCGAAATCGGCGGGGGTGGATTCGACTTTTCAGCGATCGCCGGTCGAGCGTCGATAAGCCGCCCGATCCGGGCACGCCCGACCCGCGTCGGGCCTTGGATCTCGAACAAGAAGTCCGGCTGGTGCTGGAAGCCATGCCGGAAAAATACCGCACGGTGCTCATCCTGCGAGACATGGAGAACTTTTCCTCGTCCGAAGTCTCGGCGATCATCCATCGCAAAGAAGCGACGGTACGCTGGCGTCTGGCCGAGGCCCGAAATATGTTTCACCACTTGTGGCAACAGCGTCAACAGGGAGGCAAACTGCTGCCCATCACGGCCCCGTTGGCTGGAGACAATGATGATCAAGTTTAATTGTCGAAGAATGCGGAAGTTGCTCGCGTTGTGGGTCGGTAACGATCTCGACGAATCGCAGCAGTCCACTGCGCGGCGGCATGTGGTCGAGTGCCCAC
>JACRIH010000197.1 GCA_016235885.1 Planctomycetales bacterium
GCGCCGCGGCGACTTCCTCGGTACAGTCGACGGCATCCGCCTTGTCTGATGCCAGATCGACCACCACGTTTGTCCAAGAGGTCCGCCTCGGGGACGATACGGTGACGACGACGGATGGCTCACAACTGCCATTGGCGTTCAGTTTCGACGTGTCACTTCGCGACAACCAAGCGCTGCAACCAATTTCGGACGGAGATGTGTTTGATGACGAGTCGATCCCAACTCGCGAAATGAAACCGGGGTTGCCCGGCGTGATGGATCGCGGCCTGTCGCCACTTGGCCCTGTACTCATCGACAGCGTGTGGCAGCAGCTTGGCGCGAGTCGTGAGCTCGGGGTATTCTGCGACGCATGAAGATTGCTCTCGCGCAGCTCAATCCCACCGTCGGTGATCTCGCGGGCAACGTCGCACTGGTTCGCGACGCGGTCGGGCGGGCGCGGCAAGCCGGTGCCGAACTGGTCGTCACTTCCGAATTGATCGTCAGCGGCTACCCTCCGAAAGACCTGCTGCTGCGCGAGGGATTCGTAGCCGCCTGCGACCGCGAAGTGGTCAGGCTGGCGCAGAGCCTGCCGCCGGAGATCGGTGTGTTGATCGGACACCCCACGGCGATGGACATGCCGCCGGGGCGGATCGCGAACGCGGCCAGCTTGCTGTTCGGCGGTGCAGTCGTCGGCGCGGCGAAAAAATGTCTGCTGCCGAATTATGACGTGTTCGATGAGCGGCGGTACTTCTTGCCGGCGGACCGAGCCGAACCGATTTCGTTTTGTGATCGGCGTCTCGGGGTCCACATCTGTGAAGACGCCTGGTGGGGTGAACCGGGGACGCCGCATCATCTCGAACCAACACCACGACCGGACCCGGTCGCGCAGCTCGGGGAGGCGGGTGCCGATGTCCTGATCAATCTGTCAGCCAGCCCGTTCGAGATCGACAAACCGCATCGCCGCGAGCGTCTCGCCGAACGACACGCCGCGCGGCATCAGCTGCCGTTCGTGTTCGTCAACCAAGTCGGCGGCAACGACGATCTGGTGTTCGACGGGAACAGTTTTTTGTTGGATGCCACCGGGCAGCCCGTGTTGCAACTGGCGCCGTTCGCGGACGACCTGCAAATGTGCGAAATTGCGGGTCGGGCAGGGGAGAGTGGAGCGACACCCGCGACGATGACACAGCGATCGCGAGCAGCCGATCTACTGGATGCGTTGACGCTCGGTCTGCGGGACTACGCTCGCAAGAGCGGCTTTCGCGAGTGTGTGCTCGGGCTGTCGGGAGGAATCGACAGTGCGCTCGCGTGCTACATCGCGGCGCGAGCGTTTGGTGCCAAACAGGTTCATGCACTCGCGATGCCCAGCCGGTACAGCAGCGATCACAGCGTTGCGGACGCGAAGCAGCTTGCGGAATCGCTCGGTGTCGATTTTGAAATCATCCCGATCGACGACATCCACCGCGCGTACGAGTCGACTCGCATTGTCGAACACGACCTGGCCACGCAACCGGGGGGCCTCGCCGACCAGAATCTGCAAGCTCGCATTCGCGGAGCGCTCGTGATGATCCGCAGTAATCGAAACGGCTGGTTGGCACTCGCGACCGGGAACAAGAGCGAATTGGCAGTCGGGTACTGCACCCTGTACGGCGACATGGCGGGAGGATTCGCCGTGCTGTGCGACGTGTTCAAACGCGACGTCTATCTAATGGCCCGGCACATCAACAACGCAGTCGAGCGTCGCGAAATGATCCCAGCCGGAACGCTCTCGAAGGCGCCGAGCGCAGAACTCGCGCCGAACCAATTCGATCAGGACACCCTGCCGCCGTACGACCTGCTCGACGCGATCCTCGAAGGCTTGATCGAGCGTGAAGCGTCCGTGGAAAAACTCAGCCGTGAATTCCCCGCCGAAACCGTGCGCTGGGTGGCGAGTCGCCTCGACCGCAACGAATTCAAGCGCCGGCAAATGCCTCCGGGAATCAAGCTGTCTCAGCGAGCGTTCGGCAGCGGCCGCCGAATGCCGATGGCGGCGAAATTTACTTTTGAAGAGTGAACCAAGCGGTAGTCGTGAAATGGTTTCTTTCACTCTTCACTTTTCAACTTACTCCGTCGGTGCCCGGACTTCGCCGAGTTGCAGTTCGGCGCGGGCCTGGCTTTCGATTTCGGCGGACGGGAGGGTGAGTGTTTCGTCTTGCCGTGGGACTCGCCACAAAAACACGAGCATGAAGGCTCGGGCGTACGTCGACAGCGCGAATAGCGCGAGGTACGCGGACGGGTTCTCGCCGAGTATCTTGAGCAGCGTGCCGCCGATGATTGAACCCAGCACCAGCGCCAGCGCGTTGGCCAGGTTGAACAGCGTCAGGAAGCTCGTGCGTTCTTCGCGCTGGACGGTCTCGAAGAACAGCAGCACCATCGCCAGTTCGTAGGCGGCCCACACCACGCCGCCAAAGAATTGCAAGACGAGCAGATACGCGAAATTGTCTGTGAACAACCACAGCCCAGAGACCGGGATAATCCCCAAGCCACCCAGCCAGACAAGGCTGTGTGCTCCGAAGCGGTGGGCATAGCGGCCGAACGCCGGCACTGCCAGGATTTTCCCGGCGAATGAAGCGGCCAGCAGGGCCATGAACGTGACGTAATCGAACCTCAACTGCTTGATCATGAACGGTGTGAAGTACGGTCCGGAAATCTGCACCGCGACCTGCACAGCGAGAAAGTAGAGCAGCATCCGCTCCGACCGTCCGTGCCACAGCCGCTTCGCGAAGTCGACCACGTTGATGTGCGATTGCTCGATGCGCACCACCCGTTGTTCGGACTGACGGGACAGGAAGCGTGCGGAGAGGAAACGGCAAACGGCCGCAATGCTAAAGATTACGGCAAACGCATCCAGCGTCCTTCCAGAATTCCTGCCGTACTGCAACGCCAGTCCACCGGCCACGAATCCGACCAGCATTCCCGCCTGGCTGACTCGCGTGCGCCAGGCGAAATACGGAGCGCGGACTTTTCGCGGCACGACCGCTTCCATCCACGTATTCCACGCGGGACCGGCTCCCATGCCGGCACCCCAATAGACCGACACAATCGCGAACAGCGCGATGACTGGAATGTGTCCCACTCGCGCGGCGACGATCAGAGGCACGAAGCTGGCGGCCTGAGTCATCACCGACAGTATCACCCACCGTTGGTGCGACTTCAACCACGACACGGCGTACGGCGAGACCATTTGCAGCACGGCACCGACCAGCAGCGGGATCGACGCCACTAATCCAGCGGTGATCTCGCCAATTCCCAACGCCAGCGCGAACGCCGAAAGGTAGGTCTCGCCGATCCCCACCATGACACTGAACGCCGCTCCGTCACCGAGGCTGGCGCGCAGATTCTTCCGCAGCACGCGGGAACGCTTGCGGGGTCGGGGCAACTTGTTTGACGTCGGGGCGGTAAAAATGGGACCGTGACCGGAACTCTCGTGGGCCGAATCGACTCGCTCGCTAAGCGGACTCGTACTCAGTGTGGATGGCATGGAAGCTCTGGCTTCCCATCGGAAGCTATCGGAATGGTAAAACGAAAAGCGGCGGATGGTAGCAGGGGACCCCCTGGGCGAGAAGACGATTCCGTTGCCGTCAATTCGGCTCCACGTTGGCCTTGCCACAATCATCCCGGTGACGAATGATTGGAGACAATTCGTCAGCCGAGGTTCGTGTCCAATTTGCAGTTTCGATCGCTCTCCAATGTATCGCCACGCCAAAAGAGTCGTCATCACAGTTCTCGGAACCAGTGTGTTGCTGGTGGGAGTGGCGATGATTGTTCTGCCGGGACCGGCGTTCATCGTGATCCCCGCCGGGCTGGCCATTCTGGCAACGGAGTTTGTATGGGCCAAGCGGCTTCTCGACCGGCTCAAGCGAGAAGCCAACGCCATCTGGTACACCACGCCGGTGGATCCGCCAGGTGCTGAGCCGCGTCACCAGCAACCATCGGCGACTGATCGCAACACAGATTGAAGGCGTATCGCTTGAGCGACCGCCGGTGATTCCGCGCCGTCGCCACTTCTCCGCGCAAGCCCTTGATAAATCGCAGGGGCTGCGTTGTACTGTGCCCTCTTCCATTCCAATGGGAATGGCCTCCTATTCACGCCCCGCCCGCGCGGAGACACACCCCATGCACGGCTTCGATGACGTCCCCAGCTCGCTTCCCGCCACCGGAGATTCCGGCCCGTGGTACAAAGAATTGAATCGCTACCACTGGTTTGTGCTGTTGGTGTCCGTGCTGGGTTGGCTGTTCGACACGATGGATCAGCAGTTGTTCAACCTGGCCCGCGGCCCGGCGATCAACGAGTTGCGTGGGACGAGTGCCGACTTTCAGTTTTATGGCGGGCTGGCGACGATGGTGTTCATGCTCGGCTGGGCGACGGGAGGGATGGTGTTCGGCGTTTTGGGTGATCGCGTCGGCCGCGCGAAAACCATGATGATGACGATTCTGTTGTACTCACTGTTTACCGGGCTGAGTGCTCTGTCCGTCACCTATTGGGACTTTGTGTTCTATCGATTCCTCACTGGATTGGGAGTCGGCGGCGAATTCGCGGTGGGGGTGGCGTTGGTCGCCGAAGTCATGCCGGAACGTGCTCGGCCACACGCCCTCGGCTGGCTGCAAGCCTGCTCGGCGATTGGCAACATTACGGCGGCATTCATCAGCATGGGCCTCGCCCCGCTCGAATCCGCCGGCATGCTGGGCGAGTGGAAACCGTGGCGGTTCATGTTCGTCGTCGGAGCACTGCCCGCGTTTTTGGCACTGCTGATTCGCCGCCGTCTGCAAGAGCCAGAGAAATGGACGGCGATGCGGGCCAGCAAGACACACAAGCTCGGATCGATCTCCGAATTGTTCGGCCATCCTGTCTATCGCCGCAACGCCATCGTGGGGTTGATCCTCGCCACATCAGGTGTTGTCGGCTTGTGGGGGATCGGGTTCTTCAGCTTCGACCTGGTGCGCTCGGTGTTCCGGCAGACCTTCGAAGAAGAAGCTCGCGTCGCCGGCACGGATTCGCTCGATCGGGAGTTCGTGCGTACCGTGCTGCATCAACCCGAACTGCTCGACACGGCGGTCACCAAAATCCGCGCGGCGAACGCCATGATTCAGCCGGATGCCCGCGCGTTGTACGGGGCGGCGTTGTCCTTGCGTGACACAAAGCAGGCGGTCACGATCGACGCAGTGCTGGCTGGACTGGACAAAAAGGGACAGACCGCCGCAGACAAACAACGGCGAACAACGTTTCTCGGCGAACCCACCTCGGCTTCAAAAGAGTCGATTCCGAACTTCGACGAGATCGCCAAACGCTCGAAAGAAATGGACGGCCGCCTGACGTTGTGGGCCGGCATCAATGGCCTGCTGTTCAACATCGGCGCGTTCTTCGGGATTTACAGCTTCGCCAAGATTACGCACCGCATCGGCCGACGTCCGGCGTTTGCCATCACGTTCGTACTGGCGATGTTCGCGACCGCGTTCACATTCTGGAATCTGAAACACTTCAACGACATTTTTTGGATGGTGCCGATGATGGGGTTCTGCCAGATCGCACTCTTTGGCGGCTACGCGATCTACTTCCCCGAGTTATTCCCGACGCGGCTGCGCAGCACGGGGGTGTCGTTTTGTTACAACGTCGGCCGCTACCTGGCCGCTCCCGGTCCGCTGCTGCTCGGCACGCTGGCCAGTCTCGTGTTCGGTAGCCACGGTGAAGTTCTGAGCTGGCGCTACGCGGGTGTGACGATGTGTTCGTTCTTCGTCCTCGGAATGCTCGTTCTCCCGTTCGCGCCCGAAACCAAGGGGAAACCTCTACCGGAATGAGCCATGCCTCGACGGACGACCTCCCGACACATCGACATCAACGGCCCGATGGGGCATTCCGGGCCGTATCTGCTCGACGTTGTCTTGGATCGTGATCGAGTTCCATCGTTCGACGAGTACCCTTTCAATCTGGCTGTCGTTCGCAACCTCTCTCGGCTGGAGTTGCATCCCAAGGTGACGTATTTCGTCGGTGAAAACGGCTCCGGGAAATCCACGTTGCTGGAAGCCATCGCTGTCGGCTGGGGTCTGAATCCAGAAGGTGGCAGCCAGAACTTCAAGTTCTCCACACGCCAGTCCCATTCGACATTGCATGAAAAGCTGACGCTCAATTGCTCGCCGATTCGGCCCCGAGACAGCTTCTTCTTGCGGGCCGAGACGTTTTACAACGTCGCGACAGAAATCGAGAATCTCGACAAAGAGGGGGACGCATCGAAATTGATTACGGCTTATGGCGGGAGGTCTTTGCACGAGCAATCACACGGCGAATCGTTCTTCGCCCTGTTTCAGAATCGCTTCTTCGGTCGTGGACTGTATCTGCTCGACGAACCAGAAGCCGCGCTGTCGCCCAAACGGCAAATGAGTTTCCTGACGCAACTGCATCTGCTCGTGCAAGCCGGCTCGCAGTTTCTGATCGCCACGCACTCGCCGATCATCATGGCGTATCCCGATGCTTGGATTTACCAAGTCGACTCCAACGGCCTGACTCGCGTCGCATGGCAGGACACCGATCACTACTTCATCACCAAGGCGTTCCTTACCCGTACCGAACCAATGCTGAAAGAGTTGCTGGCCGATGAATAGTCAGTCGGCGGCGTTGCCGTTCGCTCCGGAAACCAAGAGCAAACCGTTGCGGGATTGAATCGCGTCTTGACCCGTTTTGCCGACGGGTTGATAATCCCGCCCCGTCACGGAACCTGCCACGTGATCGAACGCGTGAGGCCGGCATCCTGCCGCCCTTTCGGATCTCTGTCACGGCTTGCCAATTTGATTGAAAGGAGTCTCGCATGAAACGTCGTACGCTGCTGACTTGCCTTGTCCTTCCCGCAATCGTGGTGGTGTGCGTTGTCGCCGGTCATTGGTCTCGGGTGACTTTCGCACAGAAGCAAACCGTCCCATTCGCAAGCTCAAAGTCACAATCAATCGACAGAAACGAAGACCCGTTCGGCAGCCCACAAAAACCAACACGGCAAGCTCCGAGGGTATCCAATCCAATTGATGATTTCGCCGAAATGGCACCGGTACAGGCGAGCAAGTTGCAGCGACTGCTGGCCGACGATCCCGAGCGCGCCGCCGAGGAGTTCGTCAAGCAAACGTCAAGTGATGCGAAACAGGCCATCGAGCAGCTTCGCAAGGATGCGGAGTCGTTGCGCGTGCGACTCAAGAAGACCGAAGCCGCACTGAATCGGTTGCAAGTGATCGTGCAAGCATTTGAAGAACGTTCTCTTCAAACTCCCGAAGGCAACTTGGAACCCTCACCACTGACTGATCTCGTACCGATCCAACCACGCTCGGAAAACCCGCCCCTTCCCAAATAGCGGCCGGGGAGACTGGCAATGGCACGTCGCCGAATTCGACAGAATTCAGCGGTCCTCGCTAGCCCGAACACTTGGCCGGCTCAGCGACCATCCCCAACACGTCTTTGTTGGATTGATTTCTCTGCATGACGCAATCCCCTCCCGATCATCCACGGCTGCTCGTGTCACTCTGCACGTACAACGAGCGGGAAAACCTGCCGGGGATGATTCGCGAGATTCACGCCGTCATGCCCTTCGCACACGTTGTCGTCGTCGATGACAATTCGCCCGACGGTACCGGTCAACTCGCGGACGAGATCGCGGCCGGCGATGCCCGTGTCCGCGTGCTGCATCGAGCCGGCAAGCAGGGACTCGGGACCGCGATCCTCGCTGGGTTCCGCTACGCAATCGAACACGACTACGAACTGCTGATCAACATGGACGCGGACTTCAGCCACCATCCGCGGCATCTGCCAGCGATGCTCGAATGCCTGAGCCGTGTCGATGTGTCCATCGGATCGCGGTACGTGGCCGGAGGAGGCGTGGTCGGTTGGAACTGGTGGCGGCATTTCATGAGC
This sequence comes from Planctomycetales bacterium, assembly GCA_016235885.1. Taxonomy (GTDB): domain Bacteria; phylum Planctomycetota; class Planctomycetia; order Planctomycetales; family Planctomycetaceae; genus JACRIH01. Next base: position 7,904 of record JACRIH010000197.1, read on the forward strand.
CGCGGCATCAACTGGTACGCCAGACTGCTGCTGCGTCTGAGGACGCGAGACAACAGCGGTTCCTACCGCTGCTATCGAGTCGCCAAACTCCGCGAACTCGACCTGACCCGCTTTCGCGCCAAAGGCTACGCCTTTCAGGAAGAGGTGCTGTACCGCTGCCGTCGCATCGGGTGCCGGTTCGAAGAGACCCCCATCGTGTTCGAGGACCGGCGATTCGGCACGTCGAAAATCAACAAGCGCGAAGTGTATTCGGCTCTGTGGGTGATCTTTCTACTGGCGATCGACAGCCTGCGGGGAGTCCCCGTCACCCTCGCAAACGACACCAAAGTATGACCGAACTTTTACACTCCCGTGACAATCCCCGCGACGATGCAAGTTAAGATTCTCGCAATAACTGGGTTTGTTCCTTCCGCTGAATTTGCAGCTTCCCTGAGACCCAATCCGGAGCTTGCCGCATGCCCCCCGCAGTTGCCGAATCGATCGAAGAACAAGTGGACGAAGCCCTCGTTTCGACGGAATCCGTGGCCACCCCGCTGACAGCTTCACGGCCCTCCGCGACCGAGGAAGGTTCCCGCCGGCGCGATACCAGCCTGAAGAGTCGCTATCCGCAGGGCGTCAACTGGATCGTCTCCGCGTGGATGCTCGGAATGCACATCGGTGCCGTCGTCGCGCTGTGGCACTTCACTTGGTCCGCCTTCGGGGTGTTCGTCTTCCTGCATTGGGTGACCGCCTGTTTGGGGATTACGCTTGGTTACCACCGTTTGCTGACGCATGGCAGTCTGATCGTCCCCAAGCCGCTCAAGTATTTCTTTTCGATTTGTGGCATGCTGTCCGCTGAAGGCAGCCCGTTGATGTGGGTCGCGACGCATCGCAAACATCATGTTCACTCCGATCTCGAAGACGATCCGCATTCACCGAATGACGGCGTCCTGTGGTCGCACATGCTCTGGTTCTCGCCGGCCGATACGCCGGAACAACTGCAAGCCCTCTACAAGCGCTGGGCTCCCGATTTGTACCGCGATCCGGTGCAGCGATTCTTCGACAAGACGTTCATTTTCTATCCGATCATTCTCGGCGCGATCCTGTACGGAATCGGCAACTACTTCTTCCAGGCAGGATTGTCGTGGGTGATGTGGGGCCTGTGTGCCCGCATGGTCGTGGCGTATCACTCGACATGGTTCGTGAATTCGGCCACGCACATTTGGGGCTACCGCAATTACGAAACGACCGACCGCTCGCGAAACCTGTGGTGGGTCGCCTTGATGAGCTACGGCGAGGGCTGGCACAATAATCACCACGCTCATCAACGACTCGCACGGCATGGACATCGCTGGTACGAAATCGACATGACCTACATGGTGATCGCCACGCTGAAGTTTCTCGGCCTGGCCAAGAACGTGCAGGACAAGTTGCCCGAAATGCCGCAGAGCTGACGTGACGAGGTCACTTCGCAGTTGACCAGTCTCGCTCGTGTTGATTGAGTCGGCTGCGAGCCGGTTCCATTTTCGTGTCGTCGCGCCCCGTCTGTGTTCGCGGAATTTCATCCATTTCGCACAGCGGAATTCGTCCACGTTCTTTGCCAGATTTCGCAGAAGTGGCCGCGGAAATCGACGGTTTGGGAATGCCTTGTTGACTTCGTCCCCGAATCGTTAGACTGCCGCCGTTTTATTTCTCCCTTCCGTTCTGAAGTTCTGTGCGGCC
>JACRIH010000022.1 GCA_016235885.1 Planctomycetales bacterium
CCGCCCGTTGCCGAGCGATTCGAGCTGTACATCAACGGGATCGAAATCTGCAACGGATACCACGAACTGACCGATGCCAACGAACTCCGGCAACGCATCCGCGACGAATCAACATCGCGGACGCTGGACGGTCACCCACCGTTGCCGGACGACAGTCTCCTGCTTGCCGCGATGGATGCCGGTCTCCCCGCGTGTGCCGGAGTTGCACTGGGCGTGGACCGGCTGCTCCAAATCGCTCTCGGAGTGACCTCTGTCGCCGAGGTCATTGCGTTCCCGTTCGACCGCGCATGAAAAACCCGGTTCACGATGGAACCGGGTTTGCATTGGAGGTTGAACTAAAAATCGTCGTTCACGCGTTCGGTGCCGTCACGGGTGGCGAGCGCCTTGAAGATGGTTTCGTCGACCGATTTTTGGATCGAGCGAGTCGAGCCGTCTGCCATGGCAAAATTGACGACCACGGTGTGCCAGCTTCCGAAACCGAAATAGATGAACACTCCGGAGTTCGCGGTTTGCGGGGGACTCATGTAATCCACAGGCGGCCGGGCGGTGTCAGCCGAATTGGCGGGATCTTTTTGTCGCGAGCAGCAACTCAACGCATCGCCCCAAAAACCGAACGGAGCTTCGCCAAACAGAATCGTTGTGGTCGTGCCATCGCGAATGTCACGGAACGAAATGGCGCTATTCATAAAAATGGTGCCATTGGTCGCGGTGGAACCTGTGTTGCCGCGATAGGTCGAGTAGGCGAGATCGCCTGGTCGGGTCGTCGACAACGAAGCGCTCGGGCAATTGTAGACCGGAATCACGGTTTGAATTGCCGCCAGGTTGTTTGTCGAATTCTTGAGCTGCTTGAAATCTACGCCTGCGTTCTGAGCGTCCATTTCCGACAGCATCAGAGAGTGCCAACCCCACATGTCTGAGATCGCCCACTGTGTGCCCGCGGAAATCACGGTGACTTGTCCGGTGATGGGGTCTTTGATGAGACGCTGATCGTTGGCGAATGTGACCGCCAGAGACCCAGCCGAAGGGGCATTTGTGTTGCAGCAATTGGAGGTATTTGTCCCCGAACAAACTGGTCCGGCACAAATCCAACCGGACGGAAAGATTTTGTGGGCCGACAGGTAGTTCTGAGCAGCCAGCCCGATATTCTTCATGTTGTTGAGGCATTGAGTGCGCCGCGCCGCTTCCCGGGCCTGCTGAATGGCGGGCAACAACAGAGCGGCCAGAATGGCGATGATCGCCATCACCACCAGCAGTTCGATCAGGGTAAAGCCGCGTCGGGCCAAGCCGAACACTTGCCTTTCGCTGGCGATTGAATGTCGTTTGGTCATGTGCATTTCCTTTGGATGATCAACAGACTGGGAGTTACAACGTGGTGGAAGGCAAGGCGATCCCAGTTTCAAACACCGATCGAGTCACAACGATTCGGCAAACTTTGGTTTGAGACAAACACAATCACTGTGGCGGTTGCGGTCAACGCTGCAATTCGACGGTCCAATACGCTTCGTCGAGAAAGGTTTTCCACGATTCGTACTTCTGATAAGTCAGTTGGTGGCTCAGCATGGGGCTGCGTTTCGGTTTGAACGGTTTGCGGAACAGCCGCATTCCAGCCTCATGCGGAGTGCGGCCACCTTTGCGGACATTGCATTTCAAACACGCGCAAACAATGTTGTCCCAAGTCGTCAGGCCACCCTGGCTGCGCGGCTTGATGTGATCCAGACTGAGTTGATGTGGCGGAAACTTGTGCCCACAGTACTGGCAGCGGTTTTCATCTCGGAGAAAAATGTTCCGCCGATTAAACTTCACCACGTTGCGGGGCAGGTGGTCGTATTTCAACAGGCGGATGACTCGCGGCACCTGGATCGGGAAGTTGACCGACTGAATCCAGTCTTCTTGGTCGCCCAATCCTTCGGCCATCGCTCTCCATTCACTAACTTCCCGCCAGCTTTGAAAGTCGTAGGTCAAAAAAGAACCGTTCTCGACGCTGACCACCTCCGCCAAATCCTTGGCCAACAAGCAGAGCGCGCGTCGAACCGACATGACCTGAATGGCAAGGTACAACCGATTCAACACGAGCACGCTCGATTGCATCGCCGGACTGGGGCCTGAACTCATCAACCTACCTCCCGAAGGGAAACCACGTCCGTCGGTGTGCAGTTGCCGCCGAAGTCCGAAGCGAAATAACTCGCGAACTCGCCCGGCGTACGTTCAATGTCAGATGCGTCTTTCCTTGCATTGTGGTCTGAATGCGACGAATTCTATCAACGCGCCAAACTGCTGACAATCACGAACATTGTCGTGCGACGGCGCAGTACAATCTCTCCGCTGTCATCGAAACCTTGCTGGGGTCACGGTGTTGACATGTTATGGACCGCCTACGGCGGACCAATTTTTGTGGTTCACGACACAAGTTCATTCAGGAGGTCCATGTCATGCGACGTTGCTTCTCAATGTGGATGGGCGTTGTCTTGCTGACGGCTCTCGCTCCGGCCGACGATTCGTTACGAGCCGTCGCCGACGATGAAACAAAGACCGATCCACCGCCGCAGGTGGAACGGGACGGCACCACGTCTCGAGACGGTCAAGCATCGCCTCGGGAGCGGGTCAATTCCTCATTTGATCGGACTTCACCACCACTTGACGAGATGATTCCAGACGTCGCGGGATATGATGCGAATGGCAAGCCGATTCGCCTCCGCGAACTGCGCGGACGACACACGGTGCTCGTTTTCGGTTGCCTGACCTGACCCCCATTCCTCAGAAACGTCTCCAGTTTGGAGACGATCGAACGCGATTACAGCAGCCGTGGCGTCCAATTCTTCTACATCTACAAGGCGTTGGCCCATCCGGAAAACAGTGGCTACATCCAGCCGTTCACGCTCGACGAGCGGTTGTTGCACGTGAAGGAAGCCGGTCGCACACTCGGTTCGCGCATCCCGTGGATTTGCGATTCGATGCAGAACGACCTCAAGCATGCGCTCGGCGACGCGCCGAACTCCGAGTTCATCCTCGATGCAGAAGGCCGCGTGGTCCGCAAGCGGGGTTGGAGCAATCCCGGTCAGTTGCGAAAGGATTTGGAAGAACTCGTCGGCCCGGTGGAAAATCCAACCCGTGTCGCCGATCTCGATTTGAAAGTACAGCCGCCACCCAAGGTCGCGGCACGGGGTGTGGTGGAAAGAATCGTGCGGCCTCAAAATCTGCAAGCGATCTGGGTGGAACCGGAAATCAAGGAGAAGGGCAAGCCGTTTTACGCCAAGCTCCGCGCCGAAGCGGAATCGAATTTGATTCGATCGGGATCGGGAAAACTCTATCTCGGGTTTCATCTCGATCCGCTGTACCACGTCCACTGGAACAACCTCACCAAGCCGATCAAGGTGCGGCTGACGGCACCGGATGGAACGGAACTTAGTTCGACAACGCTCGACGGTCCGAAGGTAGAGACGCCCGCCGACATCGACCCGCGAGAATTCCTGATCGATGTGACAGGCTGGCCTGTCGACACGCCAATCAAGGTCACTGTGGACTACTACGCATGTAATGATGAACAAGGCTGGTGCCTGGCGATCCAACAGAAATACGAACTGATTCGGATCAAAGACCCTGACGCTGGTTGGATTCAACGGAATGCTGGCCGCGGTCAGGGCCGAACCGGGCAGCCGAACGATCCGCAGCGTCGGCCAATGGATTGAGGTTCTCGAACTGCGAAACAGTTCTGTCAGTTTGGCAGCGGCTTGCCGAGACTCGCCCAATCCGGGCCACATCTTGGCAGGCTGCTTTTATTTTCCTGAGTCTGCAACATACCACTCAGTCAGGGCTTACAAGTTTCGACTCAAATGGAACGCGGTTCGCTAAACGCCGCGACGTCTCATTCTGCGGTCGCATCGGCGTCCCACAGCCTCGACCACGGGAACGGCGGATCAACCGCCACGCGAAGTCATAAGGCTTCGCGAGACACCTGCTCACAAACGACTGCGAAGATTCAGCCGGACCATTAGGAGGAAGATTTCGATGGCGAAGAAAGAGTCTGCATCCAAGAAGTGTTCGATCGTGCCGCTCGGTGACCGCGTGGTACTGAAGCGGGAAGATGCCCTCTCGACCACAGCCGGCGGCATCGTTCTGCCCGACAGCGCCAAGGACAAACCACAAAAGGGGACGGTCATTGCTGTCGGCAATGGACACGTGACCCGCGACGGCAAACGACTCCCGTTGTCGGTTGATGCCGGCGACCATGTCATCTTCAGTTCCTACGCCGGTGATGAAATCACTGTCGGCGATAACGAATACCTCCTGCTCCGTGAAAGTGACATCCTCGCGGTGTTTTAGTTTTCACGCAGGTCCGGCCTTCCCGCCTGACCTCGTCAATCGTTGTTTCGTCAGGCTGGAAAGCCTGACCTACGAATCCATCAGTCAAACGAGTTCAGACTCGAAACCCAGAGGAGAAGTGATCTCATGGCGAAGATGATTGCCTTCGATCAGGAAGCCCAGGACAAAATCAAGGCGGGTGTCAGCAAGTTGGCTCGCGCCGTGCGAGTGACACTCGGTCCGAAGGGGCGAAACGTGATTTTGCAGAAGAGCTTCGGATCCCCCACCGTGACGAAGGACGGTGTGACCGTGGCTCGCGAAATCGAACTCGCGGACAAGTTCGAAGACATGGGCGCCCGCATGGTGAAGGAAGTCGCCAGCAAGACGAGCGACACCGCCGGCGACGGCACCACGACTGCCACAATCATGGCGGAAGCGATCTACCTGGAAGGGCTCAAGGCCGTGACGGCCGGTGTCAGCCCGGTCGAGATGAAACGCGGCATGGACAAGGCGGTGGAAGACATCGTCGCCAAGCTGAAGACAATGTCGATCGAATGCCGCAGCAAGAAATCGATCGCTCAAGTGGCCACGGTGGCCGCGAACGGTGACGACCAAATCGGCAGCATTCTGGCCGACGCGATGGAGCAGGTCGGCAAGGACGGCGTGATCACGGTCGAAGAAGGCAAGAGCCTGACCACGGAATTCACGGTCGTCGAAGGAATGCAGTTCGACCGCGGCTATCTGTCGCCGTACTTCGTCACCGATCCGAACACGATGGAATGCGTGCTCGAAGACGCCTACGTCCTGATCCACGAGAAGAAGATCTCGAACATCAAGGACATGGTTCCGGTTCTCGAGAAGGTTGTGAACGCGGGCAAGCCGCTGTTGATCATCGCCGAAGAAGTCGAAGGCGAAGCCCTCGCCACGCTGGTGATCAATCGGCTGCGGGGAACTTTCAAAGTTTGTGCGGTCAAGGCACCGGGATACGGTGACCGCCGCAAGGCCATGCTGCAAGATGTCGCGATCATGGTTGGTGGCACCGCAGTCTTCGAAGACTTGGGAATCAAGCTCGAAAACGTGCAGCTCTCCGATCTCGGCCGTGCCAAGAAGATCGTCATCGACAAGGACAACACGACAATCATCGAAGGCTCTGGCAAGACGGCGGACCTGAAGGCTCGCATCGAGCAGATTCGCCGGGAACGTGAGAACTCGACGAGCGACTACGACAAGGAGAAGCTCGACGAACGGATCGCCAAGCTGTCCGGGGGCGTCGCCCAAGTGAACGTCGGTGCGGCGACCGAAAGCGAAATGAAAGAGAAGAAGGCTCGCGTCGAAGACGCCTTGCATGCGACTCGCGCGGCTGTTGCGGAAGGCATCCTGCCGGGTGGTGGCGTGGCGTTGCTGCGTGCATCCTGCTCGGTCAAGCCCGGTAGCATCTCGGAAGACGCCGTCGTGGGCTACAACATCATTCTGCGAGCCTGCCGTGCTCCCGTCACGCAGATTGCAAACAACGCCGGCGTCGATGGCGGAGTGATTTGCGAGAAGGTTTCCGAAAAAGAAGGCAACGTGGGCTACAACGCCGCGACCGGCAAGTTTGAAGACCTCGTCAAGTCGGGCATCATCGATCCGACCAAGGTGACTCGGTCGGCTTTGCAGAACGCGGCCAGCGTGGCCACGCTCCTGCTCACCAGCGACGCCCTGATCGCCGAAATGCCGAAGGACGACAAGAAGAAGGGTGGTCACGGCGACCACGACATGTACTAACCAGTAGCGACAGGCGACTGGCCTGCTGATTCGAATGGAATACACGACCCGGTGTGAATTGCACCGGGTCGTTTTTTTCTGCCACATGGCTTCGCCAACTGACGAGTAGCCCGCGAAACACGCGAAAAGACGCGAAACTGGGTTCGGATCTCGTCCAAGACTTTTCGCGTAATTTCGCGTGTTTCGCGGGCCAATGTCGCGACTCCCCTTTCTCACCGGGGTTCAACTTTTCTTGTGACGCAGCGAAGCCAGACGTCGGATCAGTTTTGCCGCGTCGCGGCGGTGAAGTTTTTTCTGTTGCGAAGCGCCCTCGGCCTCCGCGAGCAATTGCTTCAACTCGTCGACGGGCGTTCGCAGTCGGCGGGCGAGCGGTTCCAGTCCACGAGTGTCCTTCGCGCCAGCGACGAATCGCAGGTGCCATTCGATGCGCCGTTGTTCGAGGTAGGATCGGAGGACGGCGGCGGGGTCGCCCACTTTGTAGTACAGATTGCCGAGCGCATTGGTGTGGTCTGCGATGTCGTGCCGGCTCGACAGTTCCTTGGGCAGCAAGCCGCCGAAGCGCCGGTTGCCGCGCCAGGCAAACACGACGAACACAACGAGGACTTGCAGCGTGATCGGGCGCAGAGTTGCATCCAGCACCAATCCCACGACCTTCGGGGTGCCGGTGGCATTGAGTGATTCGTCAAACACGACGGACTCGTGCGCATCGGCCGCTTCGAGCAATCGGAACGCCAGCACGCCGTTCTGCTTCTCCCGCGCAGCCAGCGATTCGTTGGAGAAAATGTAGTCCGACGCGAGCAGCACGATATTCCCTGCGCCGTACGCGGTGCGGACCACTTGCGGACCGTTCTCGTCGGACAGGAGCACGTCCACCGTCGCGTTCCCAGAAACGACGACTTTCCCTTTCGACTTCCAAGTCAGCGCGGAACTCGTTGCCATTTTCGTTTCGACCGACTCCGACGGCTTGCGATCTTTGGCTTCCGCGTCGGACTTGCTCGACTTGTCAGAGTCGTCGTCCTTGCCCAACTCCTTCGGCTTGTCCTTGTCCTTCTTCTTCCGTTGTTTCATCTCCCGCGAAGCCCGCATGCGATCGAGAACCGACTCGCTCGACGTGGGTTCGATAGTCAGGTTCAATCCTTCAACGGACAACTCGGGTTCATCCCAGCGAGCCGCGAAGAGGAGCGAGCCGCCCTGTGCCACCCAGTTGAGCAACGCCTGCCACTCCCGAGGCTGTGGATAACGAGCCGGACCAAGAAAGCAGAGCGTGGCATCAGTTGGAAGATTCGGGAGCGCAGCCTCCAGCGACCGCTGATTGCGATCGACAATGTTCAGCCGCCGTTCGGCCAGGCGATAGAACGCCTTGCGGCCTCCCACGTCGACGTTGTATGTGTCGTTCAACGGTCCGGGACCGACGCGAGGGAACCAAACGTGCATCACCAGCACCGCGACAAGCACGGCGAGCGCCAGCCATTCCCAGTTCCACCAGCGTCTAGTCATGCTTTAATCCCGAATGGTAACCGGTCAGCGACGAATCGAATTGATCGAGATGGGCGTCGCGGCGGCCGAAACAGATCGGTTCGTATGTGGATACGAGTTCGCGAAACGCCTGGTGCAGTGAGACCTGTCCGCGAACGGCTCGCAAGTAGTCGCGGTGGGTCAAACCGCGCCGATGCCGAATCAGGCCGCTCCGTTCGGCGTGACTCATCAACCCCAGCAGGAGCAGGCCGATTGCCTCGCGATACAAACCCTGGGCTGCGAGTGCGAGAGCCCGCTGCAAATACACGTCCGCCGCCAGTTCGCCCGGCGCGGCGGGGAGTTCCCCTTGATCGAACACGTGCCCCACCGTCTTGCGTGCGGCTTCGGATTTTTGATAGTTCGAAATCACCCGCACGACCACGTAGACGATCAATCCGCAGATGATGGCCAGCACCGTCCACGCGAGGGCTTGAATCCCAATTCCGAGGCCACTCAGGAGATTGAAGAACGGACTGAGCAGATCGCCGAGCCACTCGAAAAAGTCTGTCAGCCACTTGGGCCATTTGGTTTCTTCTTGTTTCGCCGGCTTGAAATACACGCGTCTGAATTCCGGATCGGACAGGATGTCGTCGAGTTCGGCGCGAATCTGTGAGGCGTCCGGAGATTCAGCGACGACTGGTGTGACATTGGCCTCGACGGACGGATTATCTTGAGCCTTCGCCAGCGAGCCACAGAATGCCAGCCAGATGACGAGTCCAACGAATGTGAATTGAGCTCCAGTGCGGCGGTGTGGCCTGATGAATTGCTGACAGAGGGCTGCGAGACCGTGAAGAAAACGCCACCGGGCTTGTCCCGGTGGCTCGACGGCTTTTGCACTACTCACATTCCGCTGGAAATCGAGTAGTGCAAAAGCCGTTGAACCACCCCGGCAAGCGGGGTGGCGTGAAAGATTCCCAAGGGCTGCGCCGTGCGATTTCGAATCCAAACCCGTTGGGGCTGGGTGTTCGCGATGCTTGAAACATCCGCCATCCAAAATCATCACACCGCCTCCAACCGCTCGGCCTCGTGGACGATTTGCAATTCCATATCCCAGCAATCGCGGCGGACACGCAGGTCGATGTAAACCAGAAACCATGCGAGCCGTCCGAGCACGTACACCAGCAGTCCGCAGGCCAGAAGTGCCGCCACGACGCGTGCATCGTGCCAGATGAAATCCACGATGGTCGCAAAGGCCTCGTCCAGTTCGCGATACTGTGTGTCGACGCTGAGGCGTCCGGTGACCAGTCCCATGCCAAACAACACGTAATAACCGACCATGTCCGCCAGCATGAACAGCGACACCCACAGCAGGCCGCAAAACAGCGTGATCCACACGGATCGAGCACACAGATCGCTGAACTCGGCCTTGATCAAGTCTTTCAGATTCGAATCGAACAAGTCCTTCGACAGATTGGCCAACGCAAACTGTTCAGTCAAAAAACCGTAACGGACGGCGAGCAGGGCGCCTGGGATGACACACAACACCGTCCCGGCGAAGATGGCTCCGATCCGCAGCAATTGAGTTGTCACAAGCAAGCGCCAACCGCCAGAGTTCATTCGCCGCCAGACGTCGCGTGCGGTGAACGGTTCACCGAACATACTCGGGGCCACGCCCATCACCGCGAGCACACCCAGCGGTGAACTGGTGACGAGGAAGATCAGAAGCCCGGTCCAGAGCGAGCATTGGAATTGATCAACCAGTATGTAGGTCAGAGTGCAGGCCGGGATCGCGATCAACGCCCACAACGCCAGCAACGGACGCGCTTGCCGACGCAGGATCAGCAACGCCAGGTCCAGGCAGTTGGCCGTGGTCCGGGGATCCAGCGAAATCGCGACCTGATCGAACCTCATCGTCGCACCTCATTCCGCCCGGCGAACGTGAGGTAGATGAATACCAGCAGCCACAGCGCGCCGCCCATCGAGTACTTCAACACGTTGGGCACACTCGATGGCGACCAGAACGCCTCGATCATCGCGGCCACCATCAGCATGACCGCGGAACCGCTGGCGATTTGGATCGCCTCGAACCCGCGATGCCGCAACGACTCGATCCGCGTTCGCCGGCCGGGGCGGATCAGAGAATCTCCGAGGATCAACCCGGCTCCGCCAGCCACGGCGATCGCGGTCAATTCGAACGAGCCGTGCGAAATGACAAAGCTCAGAAACCGCTCCCCATGTCCACGAGAAATGATGAAACCGGAAATGGCTCCCAGAGCGATGCCGTTTTCGATCAGCGTGTAAATCGTCCCGATGCCAAACAGGATTCCGCGACCGAAACAGGCGAGTGCGATGCCGACGTTGTGCTGCACGTAAAACCCGGCCATTCCCGCGCGTTCCTCACCAAAACCCGAACCGTCATTCGACCGAACCATCTCCTGCCCTTCCTCCGAATACATCACGTCCATCATTTCCTGCTGGTCCGGAGGGATGATGTGATTGATGAGCGTCGGGTCGTACTGCACAACGGCCCAGGTGATCGCAAGCGGCAGAAAGAAGAGCGAGCAGGAGATCCAGAAGTAAAAGATGTTGGCTCGAAACAGGCGCGGAAATCCCGATGCGAGGAACCGCAGGAGGTACGCCAGGTTTCCCGGCGGCGAGCTGTAGAAACTGTTGTGGCCGCGGCTGACGAGATCGTTCAGGTAGGAAACGAGAGTGCGCCCCCAATCTCGCGACCGAATGGTGGCAAGGTCGTGGCACAGTTCGCGGAACAATCGCGAG
>JACRIH010000204.1 GCA_016235885.1 Planctomycetales bacterium
ATGGAGGCCCAGCAGGTATGGCCACCGAAACTCTTGTGGGTTCAACTCCGCAGCTCGTATCAAACAGGTGTTGGCTTGCTCGTCGAACTCGTGCGCCAGCAGCAGCATGCCCAGTCGCCCCCACGCTTCGGCCGACCGTGGTTGCACCAGCACCCGTTGACGTGCGTCCTTGATGGCCCGTGCAACTGACGGCGACGTGGCGCTCGAGTCGATGTCCGGTGGTTCGTCAAGCGATTCCCGCGATTTTCCACGCCACAAAACTCCCCCCAGCAGCACGAGCAACAGCAGCCCGGCACTCAGTATTCCGATCATCTTGGAAGACGTCTGGCCACGCCGCCGTGACGGCCGATCGCGCTGGGCGAGAACTCGCAAGGCATTCGCGATTCGGAGACACGTCATGGCTTGTTCCCTTGCCCATACGACACAGTCCGGAGGGTGTCGGTTGGACCACCCGCGAATTGTTCGCGCTGACCATCCGGCCAAAGCACGTCAATTCGATCCACCTCGGCCGCACCGCCGAGTCCAAAGTGCAGCCGCGGATCGTGTGACGACAAATAACTCGATCCGGGATGGACGGACCCGGTCCACTGTTTGTCGCCGCATTGCAGCGTCACCTCCGCACCGATCGCGTCACGTCCGCCAAATCGCGGGTCGATGGCCCGGACCATGAACCAATGGCCGCGCTTGGCGGCATCGTTGCGATACAACCGCACAGCACCCGCCGTATTGGTCACGACCAGATCGACATCGCCGTCGTTGTCGAAATCACCGGCGGCCAAGGCGCGAGCGATGCCCCGACTACTGGCAAAGTCATCCTTCAGTCCTCGAACCAATCGGAAGCGGCCGGCCCCCTCGTTGAGAAAGATGTGATTGGTTTCGACGTAGGGACGCCAGAACTCGGGAATCTCGGCGGGCATCGGTCCGACGTGCATACCCGACCGGGTCGATCGTTTCACGCGGCCATTCACGACGAGGAGATCCGAATCGCCGTCGTGTTCGAGGTCGAGGAACGCGGTTCCGAACCCCGTGAACGAAAAACTCGGCAGCCCCAAACCCGATGCCGCTGCGGACTCTTTGAATCCGCCTTCGGGTTGACTCAGATACAACGCATTGATTTCGCCATCGAGATTGGTCACAAAAATATCCGGCCCCCGGTCGCCATTCAGGTCGGCGACAGCGACGCCCATGCTCCCCTGACCGCGACCGAGTGCGTCGGTCCCCGCGCCCAGCAACACCGCCTCGTCGCGAAACGTTCCGTCCCGCTGATTCATCCACAGAAAGTTGTCGTGGCCGTCATTGGCCACGTAAATATCAACCCAGCCATCGCGGTTGAAATCTCCGCAGGTGACACCCAACCCGGCTCCCGCCTGAGATGCGATTCCCGAGTCCACGCTCACGTCTTGGAACGCGACCGTCCGGGGCGTGCCCTGGTCGCCGGCATCTCTCGCGAGGCTCGCCGTCACATTGCGATACAGCTTGGCCGCCGTTCGAGGGAAGATCGCGGGATTGCAGAAATCCTGGAGTCCATTCGCCGTGATGCATGGCTGCGACGGATCGTAGTCCACGTAATTCGTCACGAACAAATCCAGCCAGCCATCCCGGTCGTAATCCAAGAACGTCGCCGAGGTGCCCCACCGCGCGTTATCGATGTTCGCCGCTTCACTCACGTCGGAAAAGGACTCGCCGTTTTGGTTCAGGAACAATCGGTCGGGACCAACACAGGTCAGATAGATGTCCGGGAACCCGTCGTTGTTGACATCACCGATCGCGAGTCCCATTCCAAATCCGAAATGCTGCAAGCCGGTTTCGAGCGTCACATCGGCGAATTCTCCCGAGGCGTCCTGCCGATACAGCCGGCATGCCAAGTGGTCCGGACCCCCTGGTCCGGACGATCCGGGTCTTGTGATGCGAGTGGACATGATCGGCACGCTGGACGGCCGGACCAAGGGGTCCGGCCCACGATTCGGGTGGGTCTGCTCGCTGGCCAGCCAACCGTCTGTCAACAGCAGGTCCAAGTCCCCATCGCGGTCGTAGTCCACCCACGCTGCTCCGGGTGACATGACCGACGGAAAATAGAATTGCGTTCCGCCTCCCGCGTGGTGCGTGAAATTCAGATCAACCTTGTGGGTGACGTCGGTGAAAAATGTCTCGTCCACCTCGGGCGATATCTTTCCCAGCTCGGGCTTGGGAAGTTGTTTTCCGTCGTCTCCGCGGTGACATCCGGTCAACATCACCAGCAGCAAGGAGATCGTCCAGCCTGCCCACTGCGACAGATGACGGATCGTGAAGTCCGGGGTTGTGTCCATGCGGGCGGTGCAAGAATGAGGTCCGTGCGGTTGTAGGATGGGCACCTTGCCCGTCCGTCGTGTGTCGGCTAGTCCCCGTCGTCAAAGCTGAGAATTGAGGCTCGCTGGGTGAGCGGCAAGGCGCTAGCCGCCGGTTAGTAGTGGAAGACCGGCGGCTATCGCCTTGCCGCTCAATCCCAAAATCAAGCATTGACGACGCACCCGCAGCGGACACAATCCGGACGGGCAAGGTGCCCATCCTACATTCGGATGAGCCTCCGCTGCATCCCGCTCAGCCGAATCTGGGCCGGGACGTTTGACAACTCTTGGGTCGGATTGGCAAAATGGCCCGATCAAGTCGCTCACTTCGTGGTCTTGAAGGAGGGGGTCGGGAGTCTTTGACGTTCCACATTCCGGTCCACGTGAAATGATGAGTCACCCTCGCTATTTTGGTTCTCCGCCATTCCAGTTGAAAGTTGTGTGAAGTGAGCGGCAAGGCGCTAGCCGCCGGTCATTTCCAGCAGACCGGCGGCTAGCGCCTTGCCGCTCACGGGAGTTGTTCAACAGGAATGACGGAGAGCCGCTTTTTTAAGATTTTTCCAGATTTCGAAGAATTTCATCCCACGTCAGTTTCCATTTGAGAGTACAACCTCCAGGCGCTCTCTGGCGTCTCCCCGTCGGTTTTTGTCCCATCGTTCACTTGAGGAAGGAGTAGACCATGTCACGAGCGCGTCGAGCTTTCACGTTGATTGAGTTGCTGGTGGTGATCGCGATCATCGCGGTCTTGATCGCTCTGCTGCTCCCCGCGGTGCAGCAAGCGCGGGAGGCGGCCCGGCGGACGCAGTGCCGGAACAACCTCAAGCAAATTGGTGTTGCCCTGCACAACTATCATGATCGGTCGGGGATGTTTCCGCCGGCACTCATCATGTCTGGCAGGTACAACACCGCCCAGTATGTGACTGATCGAGATCCCGTGCTGAATACAACCGGGTGGGTCATGCTCCTGCCGTACCTCGATCAGCAGGCAATGTACGACCAGTACAACTTCAGCATGTGTTCCAGTGCGTCCAATCCCGCGGCATACACTCGGGTCATCCCTGGTTTCACGTGTAATGACACAATCAACCGGCCGATCTACAACACAAAGCTCACGGCCATGCTTTGCTCCAGCGATCCAGATAATGGTCCGGCTGTCACAAGTGGTGCGGGCAATGCTGGCGACTTTTATTCCCGGAACGGTGTGCGTCGGAGCAACTACTTGTTTTCTACGGGTGCGTACACAGACTACAACGCCTCTTACGAGGGCACGACCGCCAATCAACGCGGTGTGTTTGGCAACGATGGGGCGGCCAAGGTTGGCGATATTCTTGACGGTTCGAGCAACACGCTTGCGGTTGGCGAGGCCACCCAGCTTCGCAACACGAGTACCTCCTTCGGGCCGTACTGGGGAGCGGGTGTGCATACCTGCTGTCATGGCCGAACTCCCATTTCCGCGACCATCACCGGGTGTGGTACACCGGATGGAAAGCGTTATGGTGCCATCAACTGGGACAACAATTGCGACGGGACAAAGCGGCAGTATGCATGGCAGTTTGGAAGTTATCACGTCGGCGGTGCCCACTTCGTAATGGGGGACGGTGCCGTGAAGTTCATTAACGAAAACATCGATTACGATAGCGTGATGGTGTATCTGGCACGCCTCCGCGACGGGAAGACGGTGACCACCAACTTCTAGTACTGATGTTCGAGAAGTGATTTCCAGCCCGGCTTGCGTATGCAAGCCGGGCTGTCTGTTGATATCGTATTCCTCCCGTGGTGTCATTTGTTTCGTTTATTGGGACTCAGGTTGATGTTTACGCTGATTTCGCAATTCCTCGTGAGCGGCAAGGCGCTAGCCGCCGGTGTCTCCAGCAGACCGGCGGCTAGCGCCTTGCCGCTCACAACACCGTTTGCACAAACATCAATCTGAGTTCCAATAACCGCGTGGCCAGCGGCCCGCGCGTCGAGTTGGTCCACCCGAAACTCGCGGGGCGTTGCCCACGCGGCAAGTTGATCTAATCTCTCAGTCACGGCCGTTTGAAGTATCACTGGCTGTTCACCCACTCTCCCAGAACCATCATTGGAGGACCGTCTGCATCATGAGGCACCTGCGAAGTTGCATCTCTGGCCTGCTGTTGACATGCGTCGTCGGTAACGCCGGCTGTTCAAAAGGTCCGGCCGCGCCGACGTTCGAATTGGTACCCGCGAGCGGCACGGTTACTCTCGATGGAAAACCCCTGACCGATGCGGATGTCAGTCTTGTTTTCCAATCGCCGCCTCCCGCGGGCTTTTCTGGGAGCGGTGGGCGTACGGACGCCAGTGGGAAATTCCAAGTGCTGACCGATAACAAACCGGGCACAATCGTCGGAAAATTCAAAGTGATGGTGAGCAAGCAGACGATGGCTGATGGATCGCCGATCAAGACTGACCCGACCACCGGCTTGGACATGGAGCAATTGAAAATGCAGGGACAGTTGAAAGAAAACGTTCCTGAAAAGTACACCGTCGCCGAAACAACAGATTTGACTGCCGATGTCGCGAAAGGTGGCAAAGAGATTGAATTGAAGCTGACCAGCCAGTAGCTTGCCTCCGTGACAGCGG
>JACRIH010000203.1 GCA_016235885.1 Planctomycetales bacterium
CGGGAACTCAGTCGCCGTGCCAGTTGTTTCGGAAGTCGCGAGAATCATGAAGCCGTATTTGATTTCCAAGGCCAAGCGAAGGTCCGCGAAATGAACATGGAAGCCTTTTTGGCAAGTGTGGAATGGGACTCGCCATTCTTCAAATGCCTAGCTCACAACGATACAGGCAGTGCCGCTGGACACCAAGGCGGTATGGTTCTGCCGAAAGACCTACGGCGATTTCTGCCAAGTTTGGATGAAGCTGTCACTTCCGAGATTGCCCCGACAACCGACCGCTATCTTTCGGCAGAAATGTTTCTTGGCGCGGATCATTTGGCCGATGGTGTCATTCGTTACCAGCTACAGACGTGGGGTGGTAAGCGGACTGCTGAAAGTCGCATCACAGATGGGCTGCGTCCGCTCCGCGACTGTGCAGTGGCGGATGACATACTTCTTTTCCAGCGTCGTTTGGATGCCTTCGACCGGTTTCGTCTCATCCTCGTGAAACAAAACGCACCGGGCTATTCGCAGATTGCCCGGCTGGTGGCTGGAAGGCGCTGGGGGCCGTTGTACTTAGAAGACGCTCCCGTTAGCCAAGCTGAACTAATATCAGCGGGAACAGAAATCGGTATTCTGGCGCAGCAACCTTTCCAAGTTCAACGAGCGAACGTGGTACGAATAGAGACTCGCCAGAACCGGATCGCACGCAGTCAAGTGTTCCGCGAACGTGTGCGTCTCGAATACGAACGTCGCTGCGCGGTCAGTGGAATTGCGATTGCCACACCGAAATTCGTTTATGAAGTTGAGTCGGCTCACATCGTCCCGGTGAGCAAAGGTGGAACGGATGACATTCGCAATGGTCTCACACTCACGCAGACACTCCATTGGGCATTCGATCGCGGCTTGTTTGGAGTGCTGTCCGATCGCACGATCTTCATCCCGCAGCAAGTCTCTCGCTTGCAGGAGAATGACTTTCTCCGTCAGTATGAGCGCAAGACCGTTGCTGAGGCGAAAACAGTATCGCTGCGTGTTCACAGTGACGCATTTGCTTGGCACATGGAAAATGTTGTCTCCAAATGGACATGAAACCCAAACCAAGCGTTCTGAGGTGATGTCGCGCATTCGGTCGCGAGGGAATCGGGATACAGAACTGCGGCTGATCGCGATCTTTCGTGAGTAGGGCATCACCGGCTGGTGACGCGGTCGAATTATGATTTTGACCTGGCAAGGAATCGACGAGTTGGTAGCATCCCGAGCATGCAAACCTTCATCCAAATCCCAACTTCAAAACGGTCCGCAGGTCGTCATGTGCGGAATGCTCTCAATGGCTCTCTCGAACAACTTCCCAAATGGGATTTCGTTCGCGCGTGGTGTTCGGTGGCCTACCTTTGCCCCGGTCTGCATCCCGACGGATTTGACGATCCCGACAGCGGCTGGCCGCGTGAGTTGAAGCGTTTGGCCTCCGAAGCTTGGCGGCGTGCCGATGCAGGGGAACTCGCGGACGAAGAACTGTACCCCTGCGACGCGCAGTGGTGCGGACTCTTCGACCGGATGTTCCTGCACCTGCCGGACGAAACCCAGCGCCGTGTCGAACTGGCCGCCGCATTTGGCGAGTGCGGGGATGGCTGACGTCTTCACCCCAGCCAAGCGCTCCGAGGTGATGTCGCGGATTCGGTCGCGGGGGAATCGGGATACGGAACTGCGGCTGATCGCGATCTTTCGAGAGCAGGGGATCACCGGCTGGCGACGACACCGGCCGGTGTTCGGCAAGCTGGACTTTGTGTTTCCGAAGCTCCGCGTGGCCGTGTTTGTCGATGGCTGTTTCTGGCATGGATGTCCGCAGCACTACCACGCCCCCGCCCACAACGCCACGTTCTGGCGGAACAAACAGGCGGCCAACCGGCGGCGCGATCTGTTGGTCAATCGGACGCTGCGAAAGTCCGGCTGGCGCGTCCTGCGGATTTGGGAGCACTCGTTGACGGGTGACGGGCACAGCGTTGCGGCTCGTGTTCGCGGGATGTTGGAGTCGCCGTTGCGCGGGCGGGATTGAACTCCGGGTTCAGTCCAGCCAGTTCTCCACTTTCAGGTCGGGGATCTTCTCGAAGTCCTTCCGGTTGCGGCTGAGCAACGTGGCTTCGTTCGCGAGCGTGATCGCAGCAATTCTGGCTCTCCGCCATTCCTGTTGAACAACGCCAGTGAGCGGCAAGGCGCTAGCCGCCGGTTTGCTGGAAATCACCGGCGGCTAGCCCGGACTATTCACGGACTTTCCCGCGAAACACGCGAAAGACACGAAAACGAAATGAGTTATCGCGATCTGACGGCCTGGCATTTTTCAGCACCCTGCTTTGTGGGCCATCGATTCAAAAATGCTGCACGCCCTTGGCTTTTCGGACATTTCGTGTCGTTCGTGTGTTTCGCGGGAAATAATCCGGGCTAGCGCCTTGCCGCTCACTGAAATCGAAACCGCTGTGGATGCACTTCCCGCCGAAGAAAAGTTGGAGTTGTATCAGTATCTCGTCGGCCGGTTGGCCGTGTCGAAAGGGACACCGAATGCAGACGCCAGGCACAGCCTGCTGGACATCGCACCTGTCCGCTTGGGACAGATGCGTCAGCCCTGGCCGGCCGACGAAGATCTGCTCGGCGAAATGCTGGAAGGCCGCTGATGATCCACGGCATTGCCACCAACGCGACCAGCGCCGCCGAAAACATCAAACGCAAAGTTTGCATCAGGCTTCTCCTCAAAGTCGCCGGGGCACTCCGTGACCCGGCAGAAAGGCGTGGCTTGGCGATCTCCGCCACGCCATCTCAGAGCGTGCCGCCCCGTCAGTATCACTTCGCGCCATCCAGAAATCGCCGCCATTGAACGGGGACGTCGTTCGCTTGTTGGGGGCCGGGTGTGGAGCGGCCAGAGTTGACGATTCGGGTCATCGTCTCCGTCAGTTCCGCCACGAGTGCGGGTTGTTTCGACCAGAGGTTTGTCTTCTCGCCAAGATCGGTCGCCAAGTCGTAGAGCTGTCCCGGCGTGTCATCGCCAGACGCGGACTTCTTTCTGGCAGCGCCACCCTCGGAGCGAGAACCAGAGCCGAAAATGATCTTCCAAGTCCCTTTCCGCAGCGAAGCGAGGCCCGTCGAAGAGTGACTGACCGCATGCTCGCGAATGGGCTGCGTGCCACCTCGAAGCAGCGGCAGCAGGCTGACACTGTCTTCGCCCGCGTTGTCGGGCAGCTTGACGCTCAACAGGTCGGCGAACGTCGCCATGAGGTCCGTCTGATGCACAAGCTGATCGCAGCGCAATTCGGGCCGCACCACGCCCGGCCAACGAATGATGAACGGCACGCGATGCCCCCCTTCCCAAGCATCGGCTTTGTGGCCGCGCAACGGCCCGCTGGGAAAGTGTCCAAGTTTCTGTAACTCAGGAATCTGCGCGAGTGGCGAACAGCCGTTATCGCTGGTGAAGATCACGAGCGTCTTCTCCGCAACGCCGCTCTTCTCCAACGCAGCCAGCACTCGACCCACGACGGCATCGGTTTCCATCACGAAATCGGCGTAACGATTCAGCCCGCTTTTTCCCTGCCATTCCGAATTCACCGCGATGGGCGTGTGCGGCGCGGTCAGCGGCATGTACAAGAAAAATGGCTGCGGCTGTTTCACCGAACGCTCGATGAACTCGCACGCGCGATCGCCCAATGTGGGCAGAACGGCTTCGAGTTTCCAATCGGCCAGCGCAGGCCCTGGCAGACCGGCCAGCGCTCCCTTGAGCAGTGCTGCCGGCAGGAACTCGCTGGGAATGCCGACGGTGCGGTCGTTGTGAATGAACGCATACGGCGGCCAGTTCGGCACGTCGGTCCCGAAGTATTCGTCGAACCCGCGCGTGGTTGGTCCGCCCTGAATCGGCTTTGAGTAAACCTCGCGCCACGCCGCGCGATGGGCTTCCGTGACCTTCGGCACCGGTTCGTTGCGAGCCGGCGCGAACAACTCGCGCTGCTCGCGTGAGATGCTCCAATCCCAGCCGAGATGCCATTTGCCAATCGCCGCCGTGCGATAGTCCTGCTGCTTGAGCAACCCCGCCAGCGTCAGCCGCTGGGGCGCGATCAGCGGCCTTTCCAGATAGGTGACGATCCCCGCCTGCAACCGCGACCGCCAGTGATATCGCCCAGTGAGCAACGCATACCGAGTCGGCGAGCACACACCGCTGCTGGTGTGCGCGTCTGTGAATCGCATCCCCTGCTTCGCCAGCTTGTCGATGTGCGGTGTCGCAATCTTGCCGCGATCCGGGTTGTTGCAACGCACGTCACCGTACCCCAGATCGTCCGCGAGGATGATGACAATGTTGGGCTTCTCGGCGGCGAATGAAGTGCCGGACAAGAGCATGAGAATCAGTACGAGTCGTTTCATGGTTGGGTTGATCCAAAGTTGAACGTGCCGCGCGAATAGTAGCCGGGGCACTCCGTGACCCGGCCGCCAAGAGCTGCCGAAAAGCCGAGCCGCGGAGCGTCTCGGCCACATTGCCTCAGACGAACAAATCCTGCATCACGTTCCCTTCCGGCACGAGCAGCACCGGGCGACCGGAGGACGTGAAGTACTCCGTTCGCGAGTCGATCCCCAGCGCGTGATAGATCGTCGCCGCGAGATCATCGGGCTTGAGCTTCGTGTCGTCGGTCGGCGTGTGTCCCTTCTTGTCGGTCGCGCCGAGGAAGAAGTTCTGCTTCGCTCCGCCGCCGGCCACGAGCGTCCACATCGTGCGCGGCCAGTGATCGCGGCCGGCTTGTTTGTTGATCGTCGGGGTCCGCCCGAACTCGCCCGTGGCGACGATGAGCACTCGGTCGAGCAGTCCCTTCAGTTCCAGCATCCGCACCAGCGACGTGATGCCGGCATCGAATGGCGGCAGCAACTTGTTCTTGTGGTTCGCAAAGTTATCGAGATGCGTGTCCCAGCCATCGTGAGTCACCGTGACGAATCGCACGCCATGCTCGACCAACCGCCCGGCCAGCAACAACGCTTGGCTCGTGTCGTCCTTCTCGAACAGCTTCAAAACGGCTGGCGATTCGCGGCTGACGTCGAACGCCAATCGCGATCGATCGCTGAGGATCATCTCATTCGCCTTTTTCGCGAATTGATCGTGACCGTCGAGCACCGGGCTGTTGGCCTCAGCCGTGCGGAAGGTCTGATCGAGATCTCGGAGCAGTTCGTTGCGAGATTTGATTTTCTCGATCGTCAGACCATTCGCGACGGCGAGGCCACGCACCTCAAACGGCTGACCGGGCTTGGGTACCGACGTGGTCTTGAATGATCCGTAACCGACTCCCAAGAAGCCGGCGCTCATGTCGGAATTCGGGATCGCCACGAACGGCGGGATCGCGCTGGGTGTCTGCAATTCCTTCGCGCTGACCGAACCCATCGCCGGATACACGACGGCGGGCGACGGACGATTGCCCGTGAAGAGATATTCGTTCGCCAGCGGATGCGCGCCCGCCGCGTGCGAGATGCCTCGAATCAGCGTGAAGCGGTCGATGAGCGTCGCCAGTCGCGGCAGATGCTCGCAGATTTCGTAACCGGGGATGACCGTTTGAATGCGCTGGAACTCGCCTTGCTCTTCGACCGGTGCTTCCGGCTTCATGTCCAGCGTGTCGAGATGCGACGGCCCACCTTTGAGATGGACGAAGATGCAAGCATCAGCTTTGGGCTGGAGCGTGCTCGCGCTCGCCATGCGCAAGTAATCCGCCAGCGAGAGACCAAGGCCGCCGAGGAACCCGGCTTGCAGTAGGCGGCGGCGCGGAAGTCGGTGATTTGTGAGCATGAGATGGTTCCGAATGTGGCCGGGGCACTCCGTGACCCGGCAGCGGAGTCGCAAAGCGACTCCGCTGCTAAGAGCGGCGTCACGGAGTGCCGCCGCCACAAAAAACAATCAATCCTCTGGGCATTGATAGTGAATGAACTCTACCGGCTTCAGCCCGGATTTCTCTCCATTTTTGGCAATGTATCTGCGGAAGCGATCAAAGTGATCCGCGTCGCGGACGAGGTGATCGAAGCTCTCTGTCTGCCAGAAGTCCCCGGTTCGCTGCAAGGCTTTGTTGATCTTTACGGCCATGAAGTGCTTCCACGAATAACATTGATCCCGCAATCGTGTGCCTGGAAGGAAGCAGACCATGACATGCACATGATTCGGCATGACGATGAAATCGGCGATGTGATATCGCGCTTCGCGTGGTGTGTCCGAGACACTTGTCGCCGAGACGTTTGTGGCCGAGACGCTCCGCGGCTCGGCGGCCGGGTCACGGAGTGCCCCGGCTACAGATGCGGCTACATCTGCGGCCACATGGGTCGCGTCGAAGTACAGCAGCGAGTCCGCGACGATCTTTGCCAAGTCATGTCGTTTTAAGACGCACGCTCCGTGGCACTCATCGAGTGATTTCTCCAGCTTTGTCGCCAACTCACGGTGGAATTCTCGCTGCAAGCTGTGAGGCCGCCTCTTTAGCACGGACTGCCAGTTCTGCTGACACGGATCGATGTCGTGGCGACGCAGCCAGTCATCACGTTCGCGTTGCCATAATTCGATGACTGGTGCCGGAAGTGAATCCGCCGTCCGAAACGTGATGAAGGATGTCGCGCCCTCCTGCTCCCAATGGGGGAGTTCACCGAACGTGACTGTGAATGGCTGCTTCGGGTCAAAGAAACCGAATTTGTCGGCGAGGGACATGGTGCGGTTCCTAATTCCTTGTGGCCGGGGCACTCCGTGACCCGGCAGCGGCGTCACGGAGTGCCGCCGCCACATAGGTTAAAGATTAGTGATGAATTCTTGCGTGTTCAGCAGCACCCACAGCAAATCGCGAAGGCCATCGCGAGGGTCGCTCGCGGCAGATTCAAAATGCCGTTGGGCACGAGTCAGTTCTCGGTCACTTGGCTGGCGCGACAATGTTCGCAGGTATGCCAACCGAATTAGTTCGTCGCGCCGTGAGGGATCGTTGAGATCCTTTTCTTTCGTCAGTTCCGCCAGCCAGCCCTCTTTGCGGCCGAGCATCGCGTGCAGGTCTTGATCGTTGCGGAGGAAGATCGCTTGAGCCAGCGACGGTTGTTGCTCGCGTTCGCAGTCGCAGTTGATGTTTCGCAGCGGCTTGCCGAACACGGCCAGCGAGAACTCAGTGCGTGTCAGGTCGGCTGTCGCTTGCACGCCGATGCGGCGATCTTTCATCGTCGTCGCGAAGCCGTCGACCAGCTTCGTGTGGCCGGTCGCCATCAGCATCGCATCGATGGCGACTTCGGCGGGCAGGCGACGGATCATGGCGCGGCTGAAGTTGCGGTCGCTTGTGGCCGGGTCACGGAGTGCCCCGGCTACAGGGGCGGTGCGCCACGAGCGTTGATAGGCCGCGCTGCGAGTGATCTCGCGATGCAGCCATTTCAGGTCGTAGCCGTGTTCGATGAACGCGGTGGTCAACTCGTCGAACAGTTCCGGATTGCTGGGTGGGTTGCCTAGATTCAGATCGTCGGCCGGCTCGACGATGCCTCGGCCGAAGTAGTGCGCCCAAAACCGATTCACGAGCGCTCGCGCGAAGTACGGGTTGTCGCGCCGACGCAGCCAGTCCATTAGCGGCCGGCGTGGGTCGTCGATGGTCGCCAAGTCGATCTCGTCGCCGCCGAGCAATTTAGGTTTGGCACCGTCGGGCTTGGCGTCACGAGCAATGAAGACTTCGGGCCACGGGACCATCTTTCCCTCGGCGGCCAATCGCCAATACGTCTGCCGTCGGATCGCTGCGGTGTTCAGCTTGTCGGGGACGCCGAGGTCCGCTCGCAGCTTGTCGTAAGCCGGTTTCGATTCCGGGCTGATGCCTCCCTTCACTCGTTCAAAGATGGCGGCAAACTGTTTGAAATCCTGCTGCGACCAGCGATCGAACGGGTGCTTGTGGCACTGAGCACAATCGAGCCGCACTCCCATAAACGTGTAGGCGAAGGCCAACGCCTTGTCGTCGGCGGTCGCCAGATTGCCGCGAAACCAGAAGTGCGGCATCGTGTCACGAGCGGTGAAGTCCACCGGATTCTTCGCCAGCACGTACTGCGTCATCTGCAACGCGAAGTCCTCGTAGGTCTGTTCGGGGCGACGGCTGACAACGACAACCATCCCTTCGACGAGTTTGTCATACGGCAGGTTCTCGCGCACCTTGTGTTCGAGCCACGAACGCCATTGCTCGGTGACGATCGGGCCGAACTCGGTGTTGCCCAATTGCAGCGGGCCGTTGAGTCCCATGACGTCGCAAAACTTGGTCGTCCACCACAGGGCATACGCCGGCGTTTCGAGCAACTCGTCGATCTTCTTGGCTCGTTTGTCCGGAGAAGTGTCTGCGACGAAGTCACGTACCTGTTGTGGCGTCGGCAGAGTTCCGGCGATGTCGAGACTCACGCGGCGCAGAAATTCTTCGTCGGTGCAAACGTCTGACGGCACAACGCCCAGCTTGCGGAGCTTGTTCACGATCAACTCGTCAATCTTCGTCGGCGTGGCGACAGGCGGATACTTTTCATCGACACGATCGGAGACCGGCATCATCACCGGCGTCGAATCCACCGCGTTGTCGTAGGTCGCGACGATGTGCGTGT
Organism: Planctomycetales bacterium; assembly: GCA_016235885.1. GTDB lineage: Bacteria > Planctomycetota > Planctomycetia > Planctomycetales > Planctomycetaceae > JACRIH01. The sequence continues at coordinate 8,566 of JACRIH010000203.1, forward strand.
CACCTTTGCCCTTTGACGTGACCAAACCAGCGTCGCTCACTTCGGCCACATCGTCATCGTTGCTGCTGAAGCGCGTCAGACAGGTCACGTCCTCGCGCGTGCCGTCGCTCCAAACGGAGACGACTCGCATTTGAACCCGCTGACTGGCTTCTCGAAAAACCATCTCGCTGGGAGTGACCTCGATCCGCAACAACTGCCCCGCTTGTTCGGCATCGTTCTTCGCTCCGGAAGCGATCCACGTTCGCAGCACGCGCGCCTCCCAGCCGTCCTTGTCGTAGCGCTTGCCGCCTTCGTGCTCATCGGCGTTCGTCGGCTTGAGCAAAATCAAACTGTCGGCGGGCTGCTGCGGATTGACCCGCGCCGGATCACCGGCCAGCAGCGCCTGATGATCCTGCTCGAAGTCGTAGCCGAACATCGACAACCGAAATCCGCCGCGCCCTTGAAACGAACCGTGACAACTCCGGCCATTGCATCCCAGCCGGCCGAGCAACGTGATGACATGCCGCTGAAAATTGGGTGTCTCGCGCAACGTGCCCTCGGCGGTAACCGTGGCAAACCGCTCGTTGAGTGGCGGCCGAATCAATTCTTCCGCCACCGCGAACATCGGCAGGCAACACGTCTGGTAGATCAGCAACGCACCGAATTGGAATCGTCGCTGAAGCCAAGAGGCGTGTGACATGGGAAGTACCTGAGAAAGCTGCGGGCAGGGCATTCAATTGGAAAGCCGGTTTATCGGTCAGTCACGCGGAGTTGCTTCTACGCCAACTCGGTAATCCGATCGGTGTCATCCAGGAGGTGCAGCGGTCGGCCGCTGGGGTGGCGGTAGGTGGACTGGTCGGGATCGATGCCCAGGAAATGATAGAGGGTGGCGAAAACGTTCTGCGGGGTGTACGACTTGCTCGTCGGGCGTTCGGCGCGGGCATCGGTTTGGCCGATGACCTGACCCGTACGGAAGCCGCCTCCGGAAAAGAGGGCGAAGCCGGCACGCGGCCAGTGGTCGCGTCCGCCCGCGAAGTTGATTCGCGGTGTGCGGCCGAATTCCCCCCACACCACAACCGCCACGTCGTTATCCAGGCCGCGCTGATAGAGGTCGGTGATCAGCGCATAGATCGACCTGTCATACACGGGGAGCTTCTCGCGCAGCCGCTCAAACACGTTACCCGTGGGCGAGGCGTCGTTGACCTTGCCGTGATCGTCCCAGCCTCCCTCTGTCAGTGTGATGAACGGCACACCCGCTTCGGCCAGCCGTCGGGCGAGCAGGAATCGCGAGGCATGCCAGGTGTGACCGGCTTGGTAATACAACTGAAATTTCGTGTCGGGTCCGTAGAGCGCTCGCGTCTCGGGCGATTCCTGTTCGATGTCGAAGGCGTTGCGCACCTCGGGCGACGTCAACATGTCAACGGCCTTCGCGTTGTAGTAATCGACGGCCTCCAGGTGATTCGCGACATCCAGATCGCGGCGCAGGCGATCGAACGTGCGACGCAGCGATTGACGATCGCCGAGACGGCTCAGTCCCACATCGGCCCTCAGTTCGAGATTCCCGACGACATCCCCTTTCGGCTCGAACGGAGCATGTGCCGGGCCGAGGTACATCGGCACCTCCGCAGCAGCGACGTTGTAGAAATCGCTTCCTCCCAGACTGATGTAGTTCGGCAACAGCGAACGCTCGCCGCTGCGCAACTTGCTGATGATCGATCCGACCGCCGGACGAATGGGCGGCGACAGAAACGGCGCATTCGGAGCCGCCGGGAAGGCCGTGTAAACCTCTTGCATCTGGTGGTCGCCCTGCGTGAACGTCAGGTTGCGAACGACCGCGAGCTTGTCGGCGATCATCGCCTGCAACGGCATGTGCTCGCAAATTTCCAGCCCCGGAAGATTCGTGGCGATCGGCCGGAACTCGCCCCGGTATTCGACCGGCGCGTCCGGCTTCATGTCGTACATGTCGATATGACTTGGTCCACCGGGAAGGCAGATGAGAATGACTGACTTCGGGATTGTCCGTGAAGTTCCCGCCTCGCCCCGCAACCGAAGCAGGTCAGCCAGACCAAGACCACCCAGCCCCAGCGCGCCCACGTGGAGAAAGTTGCGGCGCGTCACCCCATCTCGAAACGCAGAACGCGAACCGGAAAGAGTCAACATGACAAATCCCTGGCGGGAAGAGGAACTCGGCGGGTCATTGGACGACAATGTGGCACGCGGGAGCCATCATAACCTGACGTGAGAGGTGAGCCAAACACACTTTGCCAAAGTCATCACGCTGTCGGCCGACGCGGCGTGTGCAACTGTGCATTGCCGAACGGCCCGATGTCGGCATGGCCCATGTCGTCGATGAAGATCAGCCCGATGTTCTGCTTGCCCGGCTCGGACGAAGTGGAGGGGCGACTGCGGCCAACTCCCGCAACACCGAGTCAGGCTCGA
>JACRIH010000200.1 GCA_016235885.1 Planctomycetales bacterium
CGGGTGGCAGGATGACTGGCATCCGGTTGTGAATCGTTTTCATCAATTCGTTGGGTTCGGTGGTGATAATCGAACACGATTCCAGCGGGTTGCCGTCTGGACCGATCCATCGTTCCCACAATCCAGCAAATGCGAACGGCTGTCCACCTTGTAGTGTGATGTAGTGCGGTTGCTTCGTCTTGCTCCCCGGAACGGCTTGCCACTCGAAAAACCCGTCCGCTGGGATAAGACACCGTCGGCGACGAAACGGCGAACGAAACGCGGGCTTGTTGGCGACGGTTTCGGAACGCGCATTGATGAGGCTGTAGCCAATCTTGGCATCCTTGGCCCAAGACGGAACGAGTCCCCACCGCAACGTCACCAACTCCCGTTGCCCTTCGGGGGGCTGGCGGACACAGGCGACAAGCTGTGACGGGGCGATGTTGTACCGTGGTGAGAGCAGCAACCCATCGCGCAGGGTTGCACTGAACAGTTCGGACAGTTCGTCCGCCGGTGTTCTCAGAGTGAATCGTCCACACATTCCAGCGATTCTAACCGGACCCCGGAACCAATTGGTAGCGCCTATTCGGCTGTCACTCCCACTGCCCAACGAGTTTGCGAAACAACTCCCGCCAACCGTCGCACACGTCGGCCGGGGTCACGAACTGAAACGGCGGTTGACCGTCATCGCGGCGGAACCGATCCGGGTAACGGGCCAACAGTTCGTCGGCGGACGGCGCTTCGTTCGGCAGGCGCTTGACCGCCATTTCAAACAGCACGTCATCCATCGGCAACACGTCCGGGCCGATGCGCAGTTCGTCACGGAACATCGCCCACGCGGTTTCGTTGACGCAAAACTTGTACGCTGAGACGTCGGCCATGAAGTCGCAAGTTTCAAGGTCGAAGCGGTCGTCAGCGTCCGGGTCGAAGTCGGGAAACTCTCGCTTCAATCGCTCCACGTCGGCCGTGATGAGACACTCCGCGTACATCCAATGCAATCGTGCGAAAAAGTGCATCGCCAAGTGGTCCCATTGCAGCACGACGTAGTCGCTGAACACGAATCCAACGCCGACAGTGAACCCGTAGGTGTCTGTCACCCGCCAGCGTTTCCACGTCGCCGCGTCCAACAGCCGTTGCCGCTCCACTTCGTCCCCCCGAGCCACTGCCGCAAGCAACAGCGGGCCGCGTTCAGCAGCCGTCAGAGTGTTGTACATTTTGGCCAGTACATTCGTGGTCATGCGAGATTCTCCCGACGTTGCTTCAACACGGATTCGACGGCTTCCAACCGCGCAGCCACGTCGCCGCTCTCAATCGCTCGGAGCGAGATGCCCGCGAGGTATCCCACGGTCCGCGCCTTTTCGAGAATGCTGGCCTTGGGGTCGCTCCGCACGGCCTCAACCTGTTGCTCCAAGAGTACCAACACATCGCGAGCCGTCCGCAACCGGAATTCCCCCGGCAGCCGGGTTGTACACGGGGTTCGACAATCCCCCGCGCGGGTCAACCGTTTGTGCTCGCGTTGATACTCGCGATTCGTGTCCGCGTTGGCGTAAGGCATAGCGTTCAGTCTATCGGGTTATCGGGAGCGTTTACGCTTCGTCCGCTTCGGCTGAGAAGCCGGGACAGCCAACGAATCGACCAGCGCGAGAATCGTCCGCCGAACATGCTCCGGCACGTCCGCCCAAACCCCGATCAGCCGCGCCAACTCGGGGTCGAATTCGGAATTCTTGTCCACACTGTTGTCCACGCTCGGCAACCCACAATCCGAATGCCTTTGCCCCTCAAGGTGTTGTGAAATCGGGCATGGCGACTCATAATCTGTTGGTTCTGGGTTCGAGTCCCAGCGGTCCCACTCGGGTTTCCTCGGGGAAAACAGCATTTTTTACGGGGGTTTCGAGGGTTTCCAGCCCGGTGTCGGGTGAGGGTTTGGGAGACCCTGATAACGGCTGAAAACGGTTGGGGGCACCTCAGAGCGTTGCAACCATTTGTGCAACCACGAATCCGGGAATCTTGATCGATCGTTCCGGTGGATCGCAAGGTCTGCGACTCCGAGGCAGCGACGATTCAGAGTGCTGCTCGAATGCCGCGCCAGTTTTCGAGCCACTTGGGGTGAACTCCCCCAGCCGCGAGATTCGAAATGAATGTGTAACGGAGCGAGTGGATATCGATAACGCGGACTTTGTCATCAACGCGGCGGAGGAACATCAACTTATCTCGCCGTTTTCGTTGCGTCCCAAGCAGGATCAATTGCTTCAACTGCCTTGCAAGCACGGCCACCTGAATCTCCGTGAGATCTGGTCGGCTCTGGGAGTATCCAAACAAAGAACGTTTGACCTCCTGCGTCCGCTGGTCGAGACAGAGTTGATTACCCGTGAAGGCATGTTGCAGGTCGGGCGTTATGTTTTGTCCTGATTCGGTGAGTCGGCAAGACCCATTTTGTTTGGAATCAGCTTAGAATTCGATGGCGAAACGAATCGCAAGAACAGTGGAAGATTGCAGCCAAGGCCACGACAATGCATGCCCATTGACGCCTCTCGAAACAACCACGTACCTGCCGGATTATCACCGATGTTCACCCTGCCCGCTGAATGGGAATCTCAGGAGTCAGTCTGGCTCGGATGGCCCACGTACGAAAACATTCAAGGTCGACCGTCGGAAGCGGTGCATTTGGAAATCATCCGCGCAATCACCGGTCGGGTTCGAGTCGACATTGCTATTCATGATGCGGACCAAGCGGAGCAAGTTCGAAATCTGCTCCGAGCACGCCATGTTTCTCTGGACCACGTTCGATTTCACACCATCCCACATGAGGACATTTGGTTTCGGGATACGGGACCGCTCTTTGTTCAATCTGCGATGGGAGATTTGAGGATCATCGATTTTGGATTCAATCGTTGGGGATATGAGCCCGCCTCGACAGAAGGCTGTCGTAATGAGGAACAGGTGGACCGTTTGATCGCGAAGCGGATCGGGATCCCGACCATCAAGTCCGACATGATTCTGGAGGGCGGGGCCTTGGAGTCCAATGGAGCTGGCACCGTCATCACCACAGAGGCTGTGGTCTTACAACGAAATCCGCAGATGATCCGGGCCGAAGCGGAAGCTGAATTGAAGCGACTATTGGGTGCCCGACAGATTGTCTGGGTTCCGTGTGGCGTTGCTGAAGACGACCTGGCATTCAAAGGCGTATTGCCCGGTGGCTTGTTTACGGCTATTGCCGTTGGTGGGCATGTCGATGAATTCGTACGATTCGTGGATTCGCGAACCATACTGCTGGCGGAAATCTCTCCGCAGGAGCGGGACAATGATCCCATTGCTGCGATCTCTTTTGATCGACTGCAACTAATCGAACAGAGCCTGAAGTCGGCCACCGATGCCGAGGGGCGACCATTCACAATCGTCAGGGCACCGACGCCTTCCACTCTCGTGGAGACAATGCGTCCCGGTGATGGTGTGTACGACTACCTTGCCGCACTGAAATACGAAGACGGCGCTGTCATCAAGGATGGGAAGCCTATCAAAGTGGTCTTGTCAACGAGCTACTTGAACTTCCTGGTCACCAATGAAATCGTGCTTTGCCCAACCTATTGGAAACCGGGCCGCTCAGACACCATCCGTGAAAAGGATCGACGGATACGCGACCTTGTCAAACGTTTCTTCCCGACCCGAACGGTTGTCCCGATCGATCCCGAGAACGTCAACATCGGCGGCGGCGGGATCCACTGCATCACGCAGAATCAACCGAGGCGACGGCCTCGATAGTTTTTGCACCTGTCGGAGTATCGAGCGTTAGTTTGCACGGACCAGTGGGCACACCGTGCATCGGATACTCCCCCAAGCATGGATGGCTTCTGTGTAATCGACTGCCAGAACTTGGAAGCCCAAACTCCGCAGCAGTGCATTGGTCTTGGGCACGTGGATGTTTGAGACGACGGTCTCTTCATCGACCCACAACAGGTTGGCCGCCAAGTGACGAGCATCTTCCTCCGGATCAAGGGCGACCAGCCGTCGAAAACAGGAGGACAGCAGATCACAGGCATCCGAGGACAGACGGCCGGGTGAAAACAGTCCATCTCCATTCGGCAATGGGGCCAGACAACAATCAAGATGTAGCCCGCCGTGCCGAACTTGGATCACGTGACTGATTCCATCCTGCCTGATTCGGTCACTCGCTTGATCAAATCCGGATTGGTCCGAATTTTCATTCGTTCCGATTAGAACGAGATCCGGACCCAGTAACACAACGTCTCCTCCTTCGAGACATCCCCTATCAATCACGGCTACCTTCGGGAATTGATCCAGCAGGGAGGCCAACCCGGCCAACTCCGGCCTTCGATACGATTCCCTGAATCCGGCCACGAATAATGTGTTGCCGACGACGAAGGCCGCATCTCGCGTGAAAACCTGACAATACGCTTCATCCTGAGTGTCTGGCATCGTGAATACGACACCATTGGTTTCCAAGATTTGCAACAGCGCAGCATGCTGTTCGATGAACTTGTCGCGTCTGACTTCCCCCTGCTCAGGATGCTCAACCCGTGTATTCTTGGGAAGCCGATCAGGACACATGTCGCAGATATTGTTGGCGTCGTGAACGATCGCCCGACGAAGTCGACCATACTCACTGAAGACATGTGGGGTGATCATCGTGGCTTGAAGGGAGAGACTGTTGGAATCAATGCACTTCGTGGGCAGCAAATATACATCCAGATCTTTCTAGCTGCATCCGCTCAGTCCGAGTCAACAAACGCAACAAGCCCGCCAGGCGAAGCGGTGATAGGATCTGACCGACGAGAGTCTCGTCCATGAGCAACTGGCGATGCCGCTCCCAAGCGGCGTCTGTGGCAAACCGAACCCGATCCTTCAGGTACCACGTTTTCCAAACCGAAGTCAGAACCTCCTCGACTCGATTCACGGTGAGTGTGCGGGCCTCTCCAACGGCCGACAGGTCAGACAAATGGAGATGGATCGATTCGGTGTCGCTCACGGGATCTGCCGGCTCTCCAGTGTGAGCATCCCACTCCCCGAGGTGCGGAAGTTCATAGTGCATCTCACAAAACCCGTTGTCCTGGGCAACATAGACTCGGCAAAGGGGAGGATCGACAATTCTGTTTACGTATTCCTCGGCGGAAGTCACGCATTCGGCGAAGCAAGACCGCAGGGGAGTGCCCATCGTCTTGCAGACTGACACGGCTTCTTGGAGCAGCAAGGCATTGATTCTTTCGGTAATGCCGGTGCCGCAATACTTCTCGCGGGTCACGGTGAACCGTTTTGCAAGTACGCCATCCTGAACTGAGGCATAGGTTCCGGAGGCGATTGCCCCTTCATCACTGAGATCCTTCAGAACCAGGCAGAGGAATCGAACCGGACGACCGCCAATCTGAGTGCTTGCGATTTCCCGCGCTAAAATTGACAACGGCTCGACGACCTCTTCACCTAGATATGGGATCAGCAGTTCGGAATGGAATCGTTCAAGCAGCGGGTCATCTGGCGATGTGATGGACGCGAATCCCCGGTCAACCATTTCGTCAAATTCGTCACGCCGTCTTTTGTCGGTTTCACGTGGGGACAGCACACAAAAACTGCTTGGCGGCACAACATGCTCCTCGTGAACGATCACAATCTTACTCACGATTTCCGGCCCGCAACATGCAGGGGAGAAATCTCATCCATGAGTCGACGACAGAGAAGGATTAACTCGCTGGTTTCTTCCGGTTCAAGCTTCAAGTTGAAACACTTTCTGCCGCCCGCCTTTCGATTATTGTGAAAATCGATCAGAAACGCCTCCGCCTTATCACTGTCCGGATTCACGATCACGTATTCATTCTTCCCATTTCCGAACTGTTGGAAGAACGCCCGTGGCACTGCATAGAACCTGATTTGTTCGGGGAGTCTGGCGAAGTTTTTCAGCCTGATGTACGTATCATGAGCAAGTTGTTTTTTTAACGTTTCGTTCGGGAAGAAATACTGGTAACGAGCTCCCGTTCGAAGGCTTGGGATAACTACCTCTTCGCCATAATTCGTGATGTTGGAGATGCCAACGTTCTGCGGATGATCACGCGGAGTGCCATGCACGAGATCCCAATAAAAGTCCGGAGTCAAGACCCAAGTTTCTGCCGACTCGAGTTCATTGTTCGCCATTGTATCGATGTGAAACGTCGTATCGACCGAGTCGGCAATCGGTCGCCCCGAGTCCTCATGTTGTTGTGGAATCTGGTCCGCATGTCGCTGATTACACTGCGTCCAGAGTAGGTTCAGAAGGTCTGTCAATTTGTGAACGTCGTCTTGGATCGGTGTCTCGCCTCGAAAAACTGAGATGGCAACTGCAGGCAACTGAGTATGCTGGACGCTCGCTCGAAATGGCGGCTCTTTTGGGCTCCGTGACCTTTTGACACTGACGACGAATTGAAGGGAATTGCCCTCCTTGAACCGCCCAAACAAGCGTTGGTGCCAACTGCTCTGCTTTCTCAGCCCCTCGCATAGCGAGGCGGCCGGATGACTTCGACCGCCGACGAGATCTCCGTCAACGGGAATCGCAAATCTCGAATTGACGGCAGATGCCCATCGATACCGGACAAACAGCAGCGACAGTGCCTTGACAACCGGTGTCCAGTCGGATGGTCGGACGTCCGTCAGGGCGACCGGCTTCTCAAGAGAGTGATGTTGAAACTCCACACTCACCAACCTTGGTTTTGCAGACCCGTCAAAATGAAGTTTCAGGGCCAGTTGAGAGTGAGTGCTTGGCACTGCGATCGGGGATGACGGCATTTGCCAGACATCAGGCGGTTTCGCGGCAACTTGCTCGACACCGCGATGTACCAGCGTCTGGCGGATGCGGCGACCCTTGGGGGCTTGCGAACTGGCTGGCATGAATCGTCCCTCCAACAGGCCCTGAGTCTATCTTGCAATTCGGTGAGCGTATCAATCACCCTGCTACGTACCAAGCTCCCTGGATGTCCAACCGCCGGCATGGAAAGCCGAGGCCTGTCGCGTTCAATTCTAAACCGCTCGGGAAATGCGAGAAGACTATTCCCGACTGCAAATGAGCCCTGTACTTGGCCTCGCTTGCCAGCATGTGCTGGTTCAGAGCATCTTCCTGACTGCCAGTCCCGTTGGGGTGTTCGTGGGGAACCCGCCAATGTTGGGGAATCCGGGGCGACGACCCTCGACTTCCGTATTCCTAATCTCCCGACCATGCGGTTCGGGGCGTAATGCCAACGCTTGAGTGGCACTCCGAACTGCGAAACTGATGGTTCAAAAAGGAGAAGGTCATGCGTCACGAAGTTCTACAGAAATCGTGCGGTGTTGTGAAGCGGCGACGATCTGCGGTCGTCGCATCAGGAGTTGGCCGATGCATCACGGCGTCGGGTTTCGGACGTTGTGCGTTCAACTGTCTGGCGATTGCGACATTGATGATCGCTTTCGGATTGGTGGGACCGGGTCAGGCCGCCGAAGCGGCACAACGCTGGGTCACCAGTCAGAAAGTTCTCTCTGTGTTGCAGAACCCTGGCAACTACGCGGAATTCAAGAAAGGCGAAGAGAGTTACCTCGTGTGGTCAACTGGCGGGACCGCACTTCGAGGTGTTCTGCCGCGAGGATCCACGGCGATCGAATTGAATGTCGGAAAGAAGTCATCGGGAACGCAAGTTCCTGATGGGGCCAGGAATGAGTGTGTCGGCTTTGTCCGAGGGGTCTCGGGGGCTCCCGGCAGTCATTTGTGGCAGCGTGGTCAAAAGGTCTTTTGGGTTGGTCAAACGGTCAAGGTGTCGCCAGGCACCTTGATCGCGACGTTCCAAAAGAACTCCAAAGGAGGCTACGACTACTCGGGCCACTGTGCGATTTTTTTGGGATACCTCTCGAACGACCGAGGTATCGCGGTTGTTGATCAGAATTGGGGATTCAAGTGTGTGAAGTGGCATTCGCTGAAAGGAATGCAAACGAACGCGTTGAATGATGCCAATGCTTACTACGTGGTGTTGACACCGTGATTCTGATTTCTTGGTTTCAGTCCCTTTCACCCCCCTCACGCCGACAGCGGCGTGGGGGGTATTTCTTGGAGGTAATCATCATGAAAAACAGACGTGGCTTCACCATGATTGAGTTAGTCGTCGTGCTGGGGATTTTGATGTTGTTGATGGCGATCCTGTTGCCAGCCGTGCAATGTGTCCGCGAGGCCGCACGGCGGACCCAATGTCTAAACAATCATAAACAGCTCGGTGTCGCGTATTTCCTTGCGACTGATTCGTCGCAACCGATTCCACGGGACTGGGCGGTGGATTTGCTCCCGTTTCTTGATCAAAAAGCGTTATGCGATCTGCCGGTGGCGGAAGCCGCATCGTCGTCGGTTGCCATCTTCAATTGTCCTTCGGACACGCCGTGGAAGTCTGTCACAGGCATTGTCAGCGGAAACTACCAGCAAAATGGATTCGTATCCCTGCTGACCTTGTCCAAGATCCCGGATGGCTGCTCCTCCACCGTACTGAGTTCCGAAGGTCGGTCAGAGTTCATTGGAGCGTGGTCCAATTCGCCGGCCGCGATGGGATTTGTCATGAGTCCGCATTCGAGCGGCAATCATGTCTTGTTCTGTGACGGCCACGTTCGATACCTGGATACCGATCAGATATCGCCGGAACTCATTGAAGCGATACTTCGACCCAACGATGGCGGCATCGTCTCGCTGCCGTGAGATGATGTGTTTGGTATCGGCTGACAGTTGCTCATTCTGTTCGCGGCCCGACCTGAGACATTCTTGCGGTAGCCAGTTTCGTCCGAGATTGGGTGTCTTTTCACGAAAGGTCCAATGGTCTGGCAATTGTGGCTACGTCTCACTGTGGGCCGTGTGTGGGATTGCTCCCTCAACTGACGTCCCGCCTTGGCGATTGCGAATGTCAGGGTGGTAGGGGTCCACTTCACGATGTCGCATCACGCTTCAAGCTCGGTGAGAATGAACTGCTGCACGCAGCCCAACAGGGTGTACTTGCGCTGCAGCTCACGTGACAGAAGCTGGAACGCGGTCACGATGCCTCGGCAATGAATTGAGCCGCACAGGCAGAGCATCGTCCAGCCGTCGCTGATCGTGGTCGAATAATCGAATCGAATCTCGTCCTCGGCGGCGATGTCTCGCAGAGCGACCAGTCGCAGGTCGTCGAACACCGCGGCGTTGGGGTCGCATGAATGGTTGACCAGCCGGCCGGGTGGGTCGAGGTCGACGTAGGAGTCGATTCCAATCTGCAGCGCGTTCGCCGCCAGCGGTCCTTTCGCGCGGACTTGAGTCAGCGTCAAGCGTGGACCGGTGAACCGTAGAATCTCGCCGCCAGCGGCAATCGGTTCGCCGGCAAACAGACCGTGGCCGATGTTGCCAGTAGCGGGGGCGATGTGGGTGGCGGGATACATGGAGTAGACAGCAGCGGTCAACAATGGAATGCCAAGGGGTCGGGAGTCTTTTTCAGGTCGGCCTCAAGCCGCTTCACGTCTGAGAGATTCCGTCAGGCCGACCTGAAAAAGACTCCCGACTCCTTCCTTAATTCACTCCAGCGAAAAGAATTCGCGGATGCGTTTCAGCAGATCGCGCCGTTCATCTTGCAGGGTAATTCCACGAGTGCGGCGGTGTTCGGCGGTTCGTTGTTCGACCTCAGCCTGACGTTGGGACACCGTTTCACTGATGAATTCAGCGAGTTGCGGGGTCGCTTCGAGGATCGGTGACAGGGCAGCTTTGTTCACGACCAGCAGATCGCAATCATGCGCCGCGATGACGGTGGCCGAACGATTCTGACCGGTGAGCAGAGACATTTCTCCAAAGAATTGTCGCGGTCCAACACGATTAACCTCCACCACCGAACCGCCCGGTTCGCCCACGGACACGACAACTTCACCGCTCGCCAGGATGAACAGTTCGTCACCGGCGTCTCCCTCGCGAATGATTCTCTCGCCGGCGGCGTACATCCGGCGCTGTACCTGAGCTGCCAGTTGGTTCAGCGCTTCGGGGGGCAAGTCGGCTAGGAAATCGATCTGCCTCAGAATCTCCAACCGTTGCTGAGTCTGCCGTTCTTGGATGTGGGCTTCGGTGTCGGCGTTGACCTGTCGCACGCGGCTGTCTCGGACTGGGTACGGGATCGAGATGCCGTGACGCTGGAATGCGTACCAGATGCGGTCGCGCACGTCGCTGTCAATTCCATCCCGCCTCTCGAATTCGGTGGTGAAGTAGCGCACCCAGAATTCGATGCCGTTGTCGCCGAAACTGCTCGTGATGACGCTCGGCGGCGGATCGGACTGCACGCCGGGCGTGTCGACGATGGCGGCGCGGATCACCTGTTGGACGCGGCGCGGTGGCACTTCGTACGGGGCAGTGACGTACACGGAACGGCGCGAGTGAACGGTCGGCTTGGTGAAGTTGCGGATCGCGGTCTGGGCCAGATTCGAATTCGGCACGACGACGACGACTTCGTCCTGTGTAATGATTTTCGTCGCCCGCCAGTTGATCTCCAGCACGCGGCCGATCTGCTGCGGAGAGGGATCGAACTGAATCCAGTCGCCGACGTCAAATGGGTGCTCGACCTGAATCGACAGCCCGGCGAAAATGTTGCCGAGCGTGTCTTTCATCGACAACCCCACGGCCGCCGTCACCAGGGCCGATCCCGTGACGAGCGATGTCGGTGCGACGCCCGCTTCCATGAGCGTAACCAGCAAGGCCCCGAGATAAATCAATCCCAGCAGCACGTCCCGCAGAATTCGTGGAGGCTGAGGCATCCATTTGCGGGCCGGAGACGATTCGAAGAACAACAGGAACAGGCTCAGTCCCGTGCTGCACACGACGCCGAAAAACGCGAGCGATTCCAGCGGGAGACGGACCGCGGCGGATGTCGGCCAGATTTCCACGAGGCCGGTGAAAAACAGGCCGGCGATCAGTGCCACGAGTGGCCCGCGAACTTTCGACCGATTTTCGCGGGGCAGGAGGATCGCTGTCATGACCACGAGAAACACCGCCGCAAACAATTCGACGCTGCCATAGCCACCCAGGTTCGTGGCCCACTCTCCCAGCCACGGAACCAACCATTGGGAAGTCTCCTCCAGCGATGCCGCCGGGAGAACCAATCGCATCAGATTCGTCATCCCTCGTCCTCCACCCCGTCCTCGATACCGTCAGCCGTCGGTTCCCGCACGTCGCTTCGCGCATCTCGCTCCGCATTTTTCGTCCGCGAACTTTCAGATTTCGATGCTTCTCGATCTTCGATCCCCAATTTTTCCATCCGACTGTACAGGCGCATGCGGCTGATCCTCAGCGCCTCGGCGGCTTTTGTTTTGTTGTATTTGTTCCGTTCGAGTGCCAGCAGGATGAGTTGCCGCTCGACTTTTTCGAGCAGGTCATCGAGCGGCAGCGGACGCGGAACCAGCGACGGTGCGAGTTGCTGGGCTTCGAGGCCGGTGCGGAATCGGAACGGCAGGTCCACCGGGCGAATCAGGTTGTCGGTGCAGTGGCCGTGCGCGTCACTGACCACTGCCGACAACTCTTTCAGATTCCCCGGCCAGCGGTATTCCTCGAACAGTTTCCACACATCGTCCGCCAGGCCGGTGACCTGCTTCGTTCCCTGCCGGTTGATTTCTTCGACGAAATGTTGAGCCAGCAAACGCAGATCGGGGCCGCGCTGTCGCAGCGGCGGAAGTTCGATCGCGAGCGTCGAGAGCACGGCGAACAGGTCCGGCCGCAGCCGGTCAGCGGTCACCGCGTCCTGCATCCGATTCGTCGCCGACGCAATCAACCGCGGCAGTGGTTTCGGCGGCGGTTCGGCGGGCGTGGCCAGGTGGAGCAGCACGTGTTGCAGATCGCGCGGCAATCGGTCGACGTTCGCGAGGTACAGTGTTCCTGGCTGCATCCCCGCCGCGCGTGCCGATTCGTGGTACGACTCTTCATAGATCCGGTCGAATACCTGTTGTAATTCGTCCGGAGACGACGAACCACAATCGACGGGGACGAACCAGCGGGTCTTGGCCACGCTGCCGAAGTGGATCACCCGTGCGACGTGTTCCTTGCCGGTGCCGGGTTCGCCTTCGAGGCAGACAGGGACCGTGCATTGCTGCGCCAGTTCGACCTGCGACAGTACGCGGCGCATGACATCGCTGCGACTTGTGAGAGTCTGCGTACCGAACCTGTGCCGCATGGCGATCCGCAATGCCGTGAGTTCGGCATGCAATTGATGCACGGGCAACGTGGACGCGGTGTGTGGCGGCGCGGGCGTGAAAGGCTTCACCACTCCCAACACGCCAATTTGCAAACCCCGGTCGTCACGCAGCGGAAAAAAATGCAGCAGGTGCGATGCGGTCGTGCCATCCTTGTGAACGAGATGCGCTGGCAGGCACACTTCCTGTCCCGCGAACGCTTCCGGCGGAGGGCACAGGCAGCTCGTCAGCGCGTCGAGGCTGAGCACATCCGCATACCCCGCGTACTGGCACACCTGTCCCACCACATCCGCCGCAGGCCATCCGGTCAACTCCTGGCACCCCAGATTGAACAGGCTCACCCGTCGCTCGGTGTCCAGCACAAACAGCGGGACCGTTGTGGACCCCAGCCAGCGCTGAACATCGTTCACTCGCGGAGTGCGTTTCCGAGCCATGCGATCGCGGTATCCAACCGAGTTGAACCGATGAAGTGGAACGAGGACTGATGGACGAGGATCGAGGATAGAAGATCGAGGATGGGACAGGAAGTGTGCGCGGCGACGAGACATCGTCCGGTGCCGGACGAGCACGATGGCATTTCCAACTTGGCGGGATGAAGAATAGAATCCCGCCCGCTGGGACCAGGTGGACTTCATTGGAGGGAGACGCCATGCACGTCTTGTTCGTTCGTCACGCAGCGGCAGCGGAAACGGGTGAGTTCGCTGGTTCCGACTTCGACCGCCCGCTCACCGACGACGGTCGCGCGCGATTTGCGGCGGTCGCGAACTGGGTCGCGGCGCGCGGCAAGACGCCGCAGGTGATCGTGTCCAGTCCGCTCGTTCGCGCGCGGCAGACCGCAGAGATTCTCCGCGACATTACCGGCGTCGAACACTCGACACTCGTGATCGATGACGTCGCCGCCCCCGGCATCTCGGCGCGGCGCCTGTCGGAATTTCTGGCGAAGCTCGGCCAGGAGGTCGTCGCCGTCGTGGGGCATCAGCCGGACATGGGACATTGCCTCGCAAAATTCATCGGCGGCGGACACGTCTCGTTCGGCAAGGGGCATGTCGCCTGCATCGAATTCGAGGGCGACCCCGAACTCGAATCCGGCAGCCTGTGCTGGTTCGTCGGGCCGCGAGATGTCGAAGCAACGTAGCCGTCTCGCTCCGCGAGACGTAAGCCGATCCACGAGCGACGTTCGACTGTCTCGTGACGCTGGCTGACTCGTTAGCTTTCTTCTCGCGGAGCGAGAGGGCTACAGATCGGAATCTGCGGTTTCGAAATCGTGTCAGGCAGCCGTCCGATTCGCTGACTGCGGTTGCTTGGCGACATCCGACACAGTCGCTTCGTCGAGAATCCGATCGAGGATGGCCGCCGGTGATGTCGTCAACCAGCCGGACATCCGGTGCGCCGCATCCGGATCGGGCAGGTCAAGCAGCAGGTCGTAGTTCCAGTGCTCGGCGGCTTGCGCCAGCCCGGCGTTTTTCAAGTGGAACGCGTTGACCTGCTGCTCCCACTGGCCTGGAATCGGCACGACGCAAACCGGCTTGCCGAGTTGCGCCGCTTCGAGCGGCAGACAGAATCCAGCCGTTGTCAGCACGGCTCGCGATGCTGCCATGTCGAGCAAGAACTGCTGGCGCTGCGGCTGGCGAAACTCGACCAGCCCGTGTTTGCCCGGATGCGTGACGTCCGGGAATCCGTACGCGATCACCGGCTGCCTGTTCCGATTCGCCCACGCAATCAGGTCGTCCGGTCGATTCGCATCCGGATGGAACACATTGTACACGAGCACATGGTTCCCCGGCCCAGACGTCATGCCTCGCACATCGGGCGACACCACGGGAGGCAGACAGCGGTACGACGCCGGTTCGACGTGATACCCCAGCCGCCGCGTGGCACCAATCGTGAAGAGGCGGATCGTAGAGCGTGTCAGTCGTCGGTCGAAATCCAACCCATCGGGAAGCGGCACTGCCGCGTCGAGCAATGCGACCGGGCGGCTGACCGCAACCACTTCGCACTTCGACGCGATGAGCGGACTGGCAGTGAGCGGTTCGAAGTCGCTCACGATCACGTCCGGCTGGAATTCACGGACGATGTCTCGCACCTGCCGCAGGCTGCGCAGCAGTTCGGGAGCGTTTCGCAACCACGAGAGGAACGACTTCGAGTAATGCGTGCGGCCATTCGCGACGATGTACTGCATCCCCGTGAGGTGCCGGTGCCACCGAAACTGATAGCAGCCGGGAGGCCGCTGACCGGACGTGATGACGCGCACTTCGTACCCGCGCGATTCCATGATCGGAATCAGTACCGCGGCCTTGGACAGACCACCCTGACCCTGAGTGTGAACACCGTACACGATCCGCATGGTCAACAATTCCCCGAGGCCGGTCCGAGTTTGATGGAGTTGATTTGTCAACTCTATTTTCGGCATCCCAGCTTCGAGTATTCATCACGTTTGACCAATAGCAGAGTGAACTGGTTGTCGCACCGTACTACTATTTCTGCAGTTTGTTGTTGCCCTGCGCGCATTTGTGGCCGGGTCACTCCGTGACCCGGCCGTCGAGTCGCGAAGCGACTCGGCCACATTGCGGCTGCGCCGCGTCGTTCAACCGTCGAACTGACGAACCTGCCGTCAGACTTTCATCGGCAGATCTTGTTGTGGCGAGGTCTCCGGACCTCGCCACCAGGTTGACCGCAGGTCTCCAGTGTCTGGGGTGGATAAGGAGACCTGCGGTCACGAAAGCGGCGGGGTCAGGAGACCCGCGCCGAACAAGGGTTCGTTTAACCGCGTGCCCAACGGGCCGCGCGCGGGGCGTTGCCCACGCGGTCAAACGACGCAGTGGAGCCGC
>JACRIH010000201.1 GCA_016235885.1 Planctomycetales bacterium
ACAGGCGAGCCGGGCGGCGTCAGCCCCCGGACCTGAGTGAATCGAAAACAATGTCCGGGGGCTGACGCCGCCCGGCTCGCCTGTAATTCCAGTTTTGTCGGTCCGGTCATGCCAGTCGCTCGCCCTCACAAGGTCCTCATCATCGGAGTCGGCTCCATCGGCGAGCGGCATCTGCGCTGTTTTCGCACGACCGGCCGAGCGGACGTCACGTTTGTCGAGGTCAACGACTCGTTGCGGCAGACAATCGCCGAGCGCTACGGCGTGCGTGGATTCGCCGATTTGGATGCGGCTCTGGCGGAGCAACCCACCGCGGCGGTCATCTCCACGCCGGCTCCGCTGCATGTGCCGTTGGCGACGAAGCTGGCGGAACGCGGCCTCCATTTATTGATCGAGAAACCGCTGAGCACGACCACTGCCGGGATCGAACTCCTGCGGCAAACGATCCACGACCGGGGTGTCATCGCGGGAGTGGCGTATGTCAATCGCTGTCATCCCGCGCTGACGGCCATGCGGCGGGCGATTCTCGACGGGCGCTTCGGTCGACCGTTGGAACTGGTCGCGGTCTGCGGTCAACATTTCCCCACGTATCGGCCGGCGTACCGGAGCATTTACTACACCGACCACGCCACTGGCGGTGGAGCGATTCAGGATGCGCTCACGCATGTCGTCAACGCGGGTGAATGGCTGCTGGGGCCGATCGAGCGGCTCGTCGCCGACGCGGCGCATCAAGTGCTCGACGGCGTGACCGTGGAAGACACCGTCCACCTCTTGGCCCGCCACGGCCACGTGCTCGCAAGCTACAGCCTCAATCAACATCAGGCACCGAACGAAACGGCGATCACCGTCGTCTGCGAACGCGGAACCGTGCGCTGGGAATCGCACGAGCATCGCTGGCGCTGGATGATCGCCCCCGGCGACGCATGGACCGACGAGCGCATCGAACCACTGGAACGCGACACGCTGTTTGTTGCGCAAGCCCACGCCTTCCTCGACGCCGTGGAAGGCAAAGCCCCCCTGCCCTGCTCGCTGGACGAGGGCCTGCAAACTCTGCGAGTCAACCTCGCCGCGCTGGCCAGCGCGGCGAATCGGTCATGGCAAGACATCGTCGTCCAACCCGGAGCCAATGGTACGTAGCCGTCACGCTCCGCGTGACGAGCCGAGTTGTGAGTTGGAGCCCATTTGCCATTCGGCTCATCACGCGGAGCGTGATGGCTACGTAACTCCTCGCATGCCGACAAGAAGTTGCACTTGGTCTTACGAATCATCGCGACACTAAACCAAACGAAATTCCCGATCATGCCGACCACACCCACAACCGAACCCACCGTCCAACAACTGTTCGACCTGACTGACAGGGTCGCGTTCCTCACCGGCGGCTGCGGCCATTTGGGTTCGGCGATGTCTCGGGCGCTGGCGGAAGCGGGGGCGTCGGTCGTGCTCACCAGTCGCGATGCCGCGAAAGCGCGTGCCGCCGCCGACCAGTTACCGCGAGTCGGATCGGCACGACATTTCGGCATGGCTCTCGATCACATGCAACCAGAGACGCTCGCCGACCGCGTTCGCGAGGCGATCTCGCTGGCCGGTCGAATCGACATCCTCGTGAACAACGGACACGACGGACTCGGCAACGATTTGACGACCGTGACCGCCGCGCAGTTCTCGCGGCACCTCGCCAACGCCACTGGATACTTCGTGCTTTCGCGACTGGTCCACGATCATGCCGTCGAGCGCGGAGCGCCGGCGAGCATCATCCAACTCGGTTCGATGTACGGCGTCGTGGGGTCGTACCCCGACGCGTACGCTGACATCTGCGCGGCCAGTCCGGTCGCGTATCACACGCTCAAGGGTGGCCTCGTTCACATGACGAGACATCTCGCCGTGTACTGGGGGAAGGATCGCGTGCGGGTGAACTGCCTGAGCCCCGGCCCGTTCCCCAGCGAGAAGGCCCCGGCGGCGATGGTCGAACGACTCTGCACGAAAAGCCCGATGGGAAGAATGGGTCAGTCGTCGGAGTTGAAAGGCGTGATCGTGTTCCTCGCCAGCGACGCCAGCAGTTATATGACAGGTCAGAACCTTGTGATTGACGGCGGGTGGACGGCCTGGTGACGAACTCCCTTCTCCCCCTCCGGGGGCGAGGGGAGTATCACGCAGACGGTTTTGCTGCGAACTGCCCCGCGATATCCACACCGACCATTTCACTCCACGCCGCGATCAATCGCCGGTAGACCGGCCCCGGTTGGCCGTCACCAATCGGCACGCCGTTGATCTTCGTGACCGGCATCAGGCAATACGGAGTGGTCGACAAAAACGCTTCGTCCGCGTTCATCACCGAGTGGACCTGGATGTCGCGTTCGACGAACGGGATGCCGAGCCGCCCGGCCAGTTCGATCACAGTCTGCCGGCTGATTCCCGGCAGGATGTTGGTCAGCGTTGGCGAAACGATCGTGCCGCGTTCAACCAGCAGGAAGTTGGCTCCGCTCGTCTCGGTCACGTTGCCGTCGAGGTCGAGCAACAGCGCAACCGCATCGGGATCGACCAGCCGGGCCTCGTGGTCGGCGAGGTAGTAGTGCATGCGGCTGCGATATTTCATCTTCGGATCGAAGCACTGCGGCGGGACATGCCGGGTCGCGGGGGTGACGACGTGGACTCCGTGTTGCATCTTCTCCGCCCACAGCTCGAACGGCAGTGGAAACGTGTGGGCACAAACCGTCGGCGTCGTGCGTGCCGATCCCGCAGCCGAGCCAGCGTAAACCGGGAATTCGCCCGCCGTGACGAAATGGATCAAGCCGAGTTCGTCATCGGGGCCGATCAGTTTCAAGTTGTGTTCGACCAGTTCGCGAGAGGCCGCCGCGAATTCGGACGGCGATTGTCCAATGTCCATGCGCGTGTACTTCAGCGACCGGTACAGCCGGGCAATGTGATCGTCGAGCCGATACAGCGCGTGCCGAAACGTCCGCGTCATCTCCGTAACCGTCGCCCCGAGCACGATCCCGGCATCGTAGATTTTCAGACTCGCCTGTGACGCGGGAATCAGGTGGCCGTTGAGGTAGACGAGGGGTTCGGGCATGGTGTCCTTCGGTGTCACTTCGAGTGACAGTTCATTTGCGCGTGGCCCCAACGGGGACAGATTCGATAGCCCCGGGCGCAGCCCTGGGAAAACTGAAAGTAATCGTTCTCTAGCCCTGAAGGGGCGCAACTCTCCGAGTTGCGCCCCTTCGGAGCTACCGTTTTCCATCATACGTTGTTCCCAGGGATGCATCCTGGGCTATCGAAACGCGTCCCTTCGGGACTGAAATCCGGCAGGCCATTGACACGGAATTCATTTCATCTTGAGTGGTGTGCGATGTTTCTCCGTCCCCCGCTGAATCGCATCGCGATCAGTCTCCGCTAGCAACGCGGCTCGCATGGTGAATCCGTATGCTTCGCCAACCTTCGGCTGGAAAACGAACCATTGGAAATCCCAGGCTGGGTTGCCGTTCCCGCCACCGGTTGGAGACTGGCCGAACCAGATTCGATCGCGCTCGCGGAACATCTGCACGTATGCCAGGCCGTGGCTCACGCCGAAATACCACGGCTCGGTGTAGACGAAAGGAGAGCGGTTGAAGATCAGCGTGGCCGGGAACGGGTCGTCGTGAGGCAACTTCGGCAGCGGTCCGGCGGGCGGATGCGTGCTGTCCACGCCATGCGCCCGGCTGGTCGCGCGAATCCAGCCGGCGGGTTCGGTCTCCTCTGCTTTCTGACCACGGAACTGAATCTCGGTCGATTCCGGCTGATTGATGTAGCTGGCCCAGAACAGGCCGAGGTACCCGTTGCGGTACGTGTCTGCTCGCGGGATGCACTCGAATGTGTACTCGATCGTGCCGTCGTCGAGCAGCCGGTAGCGGCCGCAACTTTCGAGCTGCATGTTCGGCGTCGGCGGTTGATGGACCTCGACCGTGTGCTCGTCCACGACGCGCAGTTGCATCGGAGCTTTGCGCGGCTCGAATCGTTCCTTGTCGATCATCTCCCGCGATCCGTCGTGGATGTGCTCGAAGTTCAGTCCGGCGACTGCGGGGACGAAGTAATTGCTGTCCCGTCGAGCATGCTTCAACACGGCGACGCCGTTGTATCCGGCCCGGTGACCCGGACATTCGGGAACGTCCACGGCGGAATTGTCTACGATGACGGCCGTGATCGGGCCGCGTCGCAGCACGACGTGGTTCGCTGCGGGGGTCGTAAACTTCACGTCCGTATTTGTCAGGCTGGTGATCCGTTCCGCCGCGTGGGGATGAGCGGCCAGTGTGATCCCAGCGAGGTTGACGATCCCAACGGCGAGCACCATACGAACCCACGGCGCTCGTTGGGTGGCACGCCCTGAAAGGGCGTGGCTGTTTGGGGAATGACCACGCCCTTTCAGGGCGTGCCACCCGACCTTGGTCATCGCCAGAGTCATTTTCATCAGATCACCTCCACCGACGAATGTTGTTGCCGCGCAAATCAATCATTTCTGCGCCGACTTCTCTGCCGCCTCCAACTCCCGTTTGAGCGGCCGGTAGCCGAATTCGTTCAGCACGGCGATCAGGCCCCGGTCGCTGTTGCTGCGGGCCACGGCCGCCATCGCGTTCAGTCCGCCGTGCAGCGATTCGATCGCCTTCTCGAGTTCGGCAAGTTGCGTCTCCGTGTCTCCTTTGCGTTTGGCCAGACCCGCCTTGCGAACCGCTTCGACGCAGTTCATGTATTCGAATCCGAACTCGAATCGCCGGGCTAGGTACAACGTGTACGACCGGCCGCCTTCGCGAGCGCGCGTGTTGGCGCGATACATTTCATTCATTGCGTTGAGATAGCAGTCACGGACCTTCCCCCACCATTCGGGAACCGGCTGGTCGCTGTCGTAGTGCTTCAGGATCACGCCGGGAATCGGAAAGCTAAAGCCGAGGTCGTTCACATCGATCAGCGTCGTCGCCTGCTCGATCAATTCAAACGCCTTGGCCACGCGGTCGGAGATGCCTTCACCGCAGACCGGAGTCACGAGGTCAACGAGTGCCGACTGTGGCGTGACCTTCGGATCAAAACTACCCCGGCTGAGCAGGTACGCGGTCAGATCGAGGTCTCCGATGGAACGGTAACGCACCGTGAAGCCGACCCAGCCCGGCTGTCGCACGGCGTCGACCAAATGATTCAACGACAAGTGCGATGCCTGCGGGACAATTTCGTAATTGTTGTCCGCCAGCGTCAGCAGCAGCGTGTTCGGGACCGGCCGGGCCGAAATTGCCGCCAGCAGGTCGCCGTGCGCGGCCACGCGGCGGGCGGTGTGGTCGATGAAATGCAGCACGCCCGTCCGTTTCGGCAGCAGCTTTTCGAGATGCGGGACCAGAACCGGATCGACATGCACGAGGTTGACTTCCGTGTCGAGCGGATCGTTGGGATCGCGATGAGTCGGCGAGGATTGCAACTCGGGGATCGGAGATTGGCGGAGGTGCAGCATTCGCCGCAGCCACTTCCGGTCGGTCAACAGGTGGTGATAGAAATCGAGCGCGACGATGTTTCCGCGCAGCGCACGCACCGCGAAAACTTTGGCCGCGGGGTCCAGATTGCCTTTCGCGGTCTCCTCGAGGCTTTCCAGACTCGGCAGCCCGCCGGTTCCGGATCGCGCGGCGAACCGTTTCCAAGCGTCGTCCGCCGCGTCTGTCCATTCGGGAAAATGCGGCGCGGTGAGGTACACGGCATCGAGGCTGGGGTACGCATCGAGGTACGCGTGAATCTGTGCCATCGCCAGCGCGATCAACGCCGGATCATCCGGCCGTTGATCCGGGCCGGGGCCGACGGTGAGGTTCGACGGCCCGGGGACGGGCTTCGAGGTAGGCAACACGGCGGCGAATTCCTTCGGGAACTCGACCGCCGGCAGCGCGAGACCCACTGACATCCCGAGTTCCTGGGCCGAACCGATGATGCCTTGCAGCAGCCGGTGCGCCGCAGCCGAGCGCTCGTCGTAGTTCGTCGCCGTCGCGAGATCGGGGTTGTCAAAAACCTTCGCGCCGCCAAACGCCGCGCGGCCGGCTGTGTCCCCCGCGACGGGAAAAGTCCAGCCGTGCCACATCACGCCGGTCGATTTCTCGACGCCGTTGAATTTGAAATGCACGAACGGTTGCCACGGGTGGGTCGACAGGATCACGCGGTTGTATTTCAGTTTGGCGAGTTGCTTCAGAACTCGCCGCTGCTCGTCCAGCCCCCACGCCGCCGTCCCGAATGGAAGTTCGTCCAGCATCCGCCACGTGCGCAGTCTGACCACTGGTTCCATGACGACATCAATGCCGTCCAGCTTCAGCGGCGGAGGCGACACGGGATAGAGATCGCCGTACAGCATCGAGCGAATCCCCAACCGGTGACCGAACTCGGTGACCGCCCAGTACGTCGCCGCCGGGCTTCCGCCTCCGACAAGGAGCGCCGGCCGATCGCGATGCGTCACGCTGCGGAGCACGTGCCCCTGCCCGGACAGCTTCGGCCACTTCGCGGCGAACGGTTTGAAATGTCCATTGGTGTCGGGGTTGCCTACGAAAATGGTCGCGGGCGAATCGTCCGCCAGCGACGACGAGATGCGCACGTCGGCTTCGTACACCTTGCGCAGTTGATCGGCGAGTTCATCCACCGCGAACCGCTCCAACGGCGGCGGGCTTTTGCCGATCACGATGTCGATCTGCGGACCAGCGTGGACCGGGATCGCGGTAAGCAAGAACAGCGCAGCAAAGCACAGCGCCAAAGTCCAGGACAAGACGGAACGCAAAACCATGATTCGTCTCCAATCTACTCGACGAGCGTACTCAGATGCGGCACTCGGTCCACGCGCGGCAGCACTTTCGGTTTGTAGATTTCGTTGTACGCCTTCGCCAGCCGGTGGTCATCGAGCGCCTGCTGCGAGGCCCAGCGCTCGACGAGGATGAACACCCTCGCATCCGCCTGCGACTGGTACACTTCGAACCGCTCGCACCCCGGCTCCAGCAGCGACTGCCGGCGCTGTTCGCCTAGCAGCGAGCGAATCTCGGCGATGTCGCCTTCGTCTTTCACGGTGAGAATGATGTTGCCATAAATCATGGTAGTTCCTTGGTAATCTTGTAGGGTGGGACCAGCGCAGCGCAGGCCCACCAAGACGAGCCGAATTGGTGGGCCTGCGCTGCGCTGGTCCCACCCTACGGTTCTGAAACGCAAAACAATGTTTGACGTCCCCGGATGAAAATCTTCCCGTCGGCGATCGCTGGCGTGGCGAGGCACGATTCGCCCATGTCGTTTTTCGCGAGGACGTTTAGCTTCGAGCCTTGCGCCAAGACGACGACGAAGCCGTTTTCGCCCGTCACGTACAGCTTGCCGTCTCCGGCCACGGGCGAGCTGAAATAATCGCCGATGTTGCGGATGCGGCCGAGTTCCCAGTGCGTCTTGCCTGTGGCGGCGTCGAACGAACTGGAGAGGCCCCCCTTCTTGACCACGAACAATTGTTCGCCGACGACAATCGGTGACGAGAGGTTCGATGGCGACCGATTCTTGATGTTCCACAGCACGTGCGTCTTCGTAACGTCACCGCGACCGCCGCCGCGAATGGCTTGAATCGTGGTGCCGCCACCGACGAGGTTGTCGGATGCCTGAAACGCGGTATCGACTTCGAGGCCCTTCAACACACCGTCGCCGTTTTTGTCCGAACGGTCGAACCGGGGCCAGAATTCCTTCGGAATTTCCGCGCGCGCCAGTTCACCGTCTTGATTCGTGTCGAGCCATTCCAACAGGGCGAATTTCAGCGTGCGCGTTTCGTCGCCGTAGCTTTGCACCGACACGTAGATCACGCCGTCGCGGACGACGGGGGAGGTCATCAGCGTGCGCGGGAGTGTGTTGCAGTTCCAGCGCACGCGGCCGGTCTCGGGGTCGTATCCGATCAGTTTTCCCGTGCCTCCGACGACGATGTC
The DNA here is from genome assembly GCA_016235885.1 of Planctomycetales bacterium. GTDB lineage: Bacteria > Planctomycetota > Planctomycetia > Planctomycetales > Planctomycetaceae > JACRIH01. The sequence continues at coordinate 7,929 of JACRIH010000201.1, forward strand.
GGTCTGCCCATTGGCTTCGCATACGACCGGCACTGCATACCCGCCGAGCATTTCGGGGCGCTCGGTTCGCCAGCGCAGTTTGCCCGTGTTCGCGTCCACACCGAACAGCACCGGAGCCAGGTCGTCGTCCTGATTGAAGACGACGAGATCCTTGTAAACGATGGGCGATGCCGCCGCGCCCCAGTCCATGAGGAATGCCGCCGGTGGCAACGCATGCTGCCAGACAGTCAGCCCGTCCGCCACATCGAGCGCCAGCAACCCCAGCGTGCTGAAGTGAACGTAGACGCGCTTGCCATCGGTGGCCGGAGTCGATGAGGCATGGCTGTTCGGCGGAGTGATCCGCGGCAACTTGCCGGTGTCGAATTCCCGTTGCCACAATCTTTCGCCGGACGCGGCATCGAACGCAAACACTCCGAACCGCTGCTCTCCCACCATCGCCGTCACGAAAAGTTTCCCGCCCGAGACGATCGGCGAACCGACACCGTCGCCGAGTTTCACCGACCAGCGCACCTTGTCGGTGGCTGAGAAATCGGTGGGCAGCGGCTTGGCGGATGTCGAAACGCTGCTGGCATTCGGACCGCGAAACTGGGGCCAGTCTTCGGCGCAGACAAATTGTGGAGCTCCGCCGAACAGGACACAGCAGATGACGAGCGCCGACGCAGATCTTATCGCGGTTGAGAGGACAGCGCGGTCAGTCGCCGTTGAGTCCCAAAGGGACGCGATTCGATAGCCCAGGGCGCAGCCCTGGGTGACGTTCGCAGAAATGTCGGCGAAGCCCCAAAGGGGCGCAACCACTGCGGCGAAGGCCGACGGTATTTCGCCCCGTTGGGGCTTCAAATCATTCGTTGATCGGTAACCCACGGCTACGCCCTGGGCTATCGAATGTCGCCCCGTTGGGGCTGCGCAGATGGAACTCGGCATGCTTTCACTTTCACGGTGTCTCATGAAACCACCTCACCGGCAGCGACCGGAATCGTGACGAGACCTTTCCCGTCTTGTCATTGGAAACGAGATAACTCGGCAGCACGCTGTCTTTCATCCCCCACCCGCTCTCCAAAGGGGTGGGGAGAGTCACATCAAAACACTTCTGTTGGATACGCATTCACCGCACGAAACGCTTCCGCGTACTTCACGCCGCATGTCTGACCACGGTACAGAGACAGAGCCTCCTTTGTCCGCTGGGCGCCGTCAAGTTCGTTCGCGTTGAACGGTTGATTGCGCACGAGAGCCATCAGCTTGCCGAGCCACGCGATGGCTTGCGGCCACTCGTCGGTCACGTCCACAAACGTGTTCGGCTCGAACCCGATCGTGTGCCGCGGTCCGTTGTCGAATTGATAGATTCGCTGCGCCGCAACGAACCGTTTTTGCTGGTCGATCAACCGGTCCGCGTACCGCAGGGCGATCCGGCACAGCGCGGCCGCCGCCTCGTGGTCGGGATGCTGATCGTGCGGCCAGAGGTGGAACGCGACGTCCGGTTGGATGTCCGCCACCGCTTCGGCAACCGCTCGCTTGGTCGCCTCGGTCACGCCGTACTTCAGCTCCGTGAAGTCGAGGAATCGCATTTCGACTCCATACTCTTTGCCAAGCCGGATCGTTCCCTCCACGATCTCCCGCTCCCGCCCCTGGGCCGGCTTCCAGTTCGAGTAGTCGCCAATCAACGACAGGATCACCACGCGATGATTCTTCCGCACGGCCTTAAGCAGCGTACCGGGAATGCCAAACACGCAGTCGTCGTAGTGGGCACCGATACCGAGAATGGTCTTGGGCATGGAAAACCTCTCTGGCAAGACTTCGTACCACTAGGTCGAAACTTATCGTCGGCCGGCGAGCCTTTACGTAGCCATCACGCTCCGCGTGATGAGCCGAATTCCAAACAGACGTCGAATCCTAAATCGGCTCGTCACGCGGAGCGTGACGGCTACGTACCGTCACCGCGTGCTGAGTTTCAATCGGTTTCCACCGGCCATATCGGTCGCCGTCGCCGCTTGTAGTTTAGTTGCCGGAAGTCATGCGTGTGAATCGCCCGGGCGTTGATGTTGTGAATCGAGCCGCCTAGGCGCTCGAAGCCGGATCGAAAATGCACGGCCGATTTCACGGCGATGTATTTCATCGTCGAGCAGTCGATTCCCAGCGACCGCGCGAACGCCTGATCGAGCGGTTGCATGCGGCCGCTGACGACAACGACATTCACTCCGCCGATCCGCAGCCACGCGGACGTGCCGAGGTCTCCCGTCAGCCCGGCGTACATCGGCCCGTCGTAGGTGAATCGGCCGTCCGACACCGCGACAACTTCGGCTTCACAATCGACTGGCGGCCCTTGGATCGGATCGGACTTCCCGCCGAGCCGTACGGCAATCCTTCCGCCGACTCCGGCCGCGTGAGCCTGCTGGGCGACTTCGGGATCGACGAGGTACAGGACAAGGGCATCGCGCAGGTTCAGGTTGAGGAACGTGCGGAGCACTTCGGTCGAATCGCCGGACGCTCCGCCGCCAGTGTTGTCGGCCATGTCCGCCAGCATGATCGGATACCGTCCTTCCCGCTCACCGGCGGCGAGCGCTTCGCGGACGGACGGCGGTTCGCGAAACCAGCGTTCGCGCCGCGACCAAACCCAATCGCCGAGTTCGTTCGCCGTGCGTTCGGCCAGCGCGGTGTCGCCGTCAGCGACGACGATCACGGACGGTCCCATGTCGGGCACATCCGCCCATGGGAAGCCGGTGGCGAGCGTGATCGACAGGATGCCCGGCTGCCGCTCGGCGTCGTGGATCAACCGGAACGCTTCATCAATCGGCGGATGGGCGGTGACCTGCATGGCCGCGCTCCAGAAGAACGGCATCTGCCGAAAGGCCATCACGGGGCGGATTTCGCCGCGGATGGTGCGCACGATCAAGTCGGCCGCCTCGCGCCCGCGTTCGGCCATATCCACGTGGGGGTACGTGTCGAACCCGATGATCGCGGTCGCGGCGGCGACTCGGCGCGCGGTGTGATTTCCGTGCAGATCAAACGTCACGACGATCGGGCATTCCGGACCGACCGCGTTTCGCACCGATTCGATGAAGTCGCCGTCGCCATCGTCGATCCCTTCCACGACCATCGCTCCGTGCAGGTCCAGCAGCACACCGTCCACCGGGCCAGATTGTTTGGCTTGAGCAAGCCGTTCGAGAAACTCGCCCTTCAGCGAATCGTAGTCGGCTCGCGGAATCAACCCGCTCGGGTAGGCGAAACACCACAACAGTGGGACGAGTTCAAACCCATGCCGTGCGGCTCCGTCGATGAAGCCACCCGTGCAGATGTTCGTGCCGCGAAACCGTTCGATGACCGCGTCGCCACGAAACATCCCCATGCCGGTTTCGAAGTCGTGAACAGTCGTGGGTGTTTTGGCAAACGTGCTGGTCTCGTGTGAGATGCCGCCCGTAACAATGCGCATGGCGCACTCCAAATAAAAGTTGAACCACGGAAGACACGGATAACACGGAAATGGTTGGAAGAGTTATTTGACGATTCGCTCGTACTCGAGTTTTGGGAAGTGGCCAAAGTTAGCGAGTAGGCCGAGCTTGTAGCCTGTGGCTTTGAGGTAATTGTGAAGCTGCGCTCGGTGCTCGTCCGTTAGGGCCGAGACGGCCTTCAGTTCGACGATGGTCTTGTCGAAGACGATGAAATCTGGCTGATATTTCTGCTTGAGAGCGCGGCCTTTGTAGGTCAATGAGAGTTCCCGTTGTGGAATAAACAGGATGCCTTGCAGTTCCAATTCGATCTCCAAGCATTCCTGATACACGGCCTCAAGAAACCCACACCCCTTGTCCTTGTACACCTCAAAACAAGCCCCCAAGATCTTGTAGCTCTCCTCCTCGTAAACCAACGACATGAATTTCTCCCAGTTCGGTTTCTTCCCATTTCCTTCCGTGTAATCCGTGTCTTCCGTGGTTTCCCGTTTAGTTCCGCAGCCGGTCGCTCAGGTTTTCTCCCTTGAGATACGAAATCACGTCCGCCAGTTCCTGCTTGCTCATCAGCTTCTCCATCCCCTGCGGCATGAGCGACAGTCTGTTCGATACGAGTTGTTCGATGTCGGCGCGCAGCACGGTTTCCTCCTTGCCGAGAGCCTGCTTGAGCGTGACGCTCGTGGGCGTTTCGCTGGAGAGCAACCCGGTCAGCGTGCGGCCGTCTTTCGTCGCGACGACGTACGCTTCGAATCCGCGCGTGATTTCGTGCTCGGGGATGATGATGTGCAGCAGGATCGCTTCCTTCGGCTGGTTGCGGATGCCGAACAGATCGGGGCCGACGGGAAAACCGTCGCGGTCGAGGCGATGGCAGTTGGAGCAATGCTTCTTGAACGCGGCCCGGCCGTTGTCCGAGTTCGGCGTCAGCGTGAGAATCGACTTGTACTCTTCGTAGATCTTGCCGCGATCCCCCTCCTTCGCCGCTCCGAACACCTTGAGCGCTCGCTCGCGGAGCGTGGCGTCTTTGTGCTCGGTCAGTTGCTTGCGACGAATCGAATCGACGAACCCCGGTGGGACGACGCCCGATTCGAGAGCCGCCAGCAGGCCGGGGAGATGATCTTTCGACGACAGCATCGCCGACAGAACGTCCTCGCGCAGCGCGGGCGAGTACGCGGGGAAGCGGTCGTCGTCGAGCAGCGTCGCGGCAATCGAAACGTCCGACATGCCGCTGAGCGCGCGAATGGCTCGCGACTGGACTTCGGCTGGCTGCTGCGGATCGACGAGGCCGAGCAGTGTGCTCCCGGCGGTTTTGAAATCCGCGTGGGCTAGCAGTGCAAGGGCGACCGTTCGGGAGCGCGGTTCGCGTTTCGCATCGACGGCAATTTGCAGGGCGAGGTCGAACAGCGCGGTGAGGTTCTTGCGAGTCGCGTTCGTTTCGGCGTCGTCCGCTTTCAGGACGGCGGTCAGGACCGAGCCACCCTCGCGATTCGCCCCGCGACTGCGCAGCGCGTCCGCGAAACCGGTGAGGAGCGCGGCTCGGCGCAAAAACTCGGCTTCTGGCGAGCCAGGGGCGACAGGCCCCGTGTCGGTCCGCGGTGGAGTCAACGTCGACCTCTGTTCGGCGCGAGGGGCTGACGTCCCCCGCTCGCCGGACGTGGCCGGATCAGTCCCACGCTCCGAGTCGGATCGCACGTCTTGACGCTCCGCATTTTCGTTCGTGTCACTTATCAATCGGACCAACCCCGCAGGGGTTGCACTCCACAGCCCAGGGTCGCTCCGCAAGGAGCGCACCCTGGGTTGAGATGCGGAGGCAGGGACAACCCTGAAAGGGTTGAACAATTCGCTCGACGACGATTGTGGAACCCTTTCAGGGTTCGATTCCAACCGTGCGATCAAACCCAGGGTGCGCTCGCTTCGCTCGCGACCCTGGGCTGTGGAGTGGAACTCCTTCGGAGTTCTGCCGTTGTCCGCATCGCACGATTTCTTCTCGATCGGCTTCTCGGCACCTGACGGGGGTTTTCCGAGCGGCTCAACGATTTGTTTGACCAACCCGGCCCACTTTTCCGGCGGCTGGCTGGCGCCGAGCACGCGGCCGAATTCGGCGTGCAGTTCGGCGAGGCCCTCGCCGAGCGCTGGAGTCCCGGCTTGAGCCGGCTCGTTGCCGCCTGAAGGCGGGACTCCAACGGGCGGGACTCCCACGGACAGCAACTCGCGGAGGAACACGTCTTCGCGACCCGCGATGGAGCTGAGCACGGCGGCTCGCAGCCAGCGATCACGAGCGTCGCGCACGGCCAGTTTCGCCAGGTCGGGGATCGCCCGCGCGTCCTTGATCTCGCCGACCGTCAACGCCCACTGGAACCGCACGCGAGCATCGGGATCGTTCGCCAGCGGCAGGATGGCTGGCACGAGTTCGGGTGACGATTCGAGACGCGTTTCCGCAAGCATCAACGCGTTTTCACGGACTGCTGCCATCGGGTGTTTCATGCAAGGGACAAGCACATCTCGTGATAGATTACCGATGTCATTTGGCAGGGTTACTTGCGAAGCCAAACGCAAGAAAACGACTGCTTGCGCGGGATCGAATTTCGCTCGTTCGAATCCAAGCAGCGTTTCCACTCCGATGCCGAACGCCATCAGGAACCAAGGATCTTTGTCCAACTTCCTGTTCATTGACTTCAAGTCCTCCAATTCTTGTCGGAGGTTAGTGTCGCGATGCCATCCATCCGTATCAAACCACGCCGTGTCAATCTTGCGTCGCCGTTGGAATTTATCGGGCCGGATCGTTTCGCTCATCACCCGCCAAATCCTCCCCATCCCCTTGCCGCTTTCGAAATCGGTTCGCTTGCGGATTTCGACCGGCAGGTAGTCGGGGTGTTCGATCGTCTTGCGGTACATGTCGCAGATGTAGAGCGCTCCGTCCGGGCCGTGGGCGAGGCACACGGGGCGGAACCAGTTGTCGGGGCTGGCGAGGAATTCCATCCCTTCGCGGGCGCGCTGGGCCACGTACGTCGCGCCGTTTTGTTCCAGCTTGTCGAAGTGGACGAGGTTGCCGGTCGGGTCGCATGAGAACGCGCCGCCGCGATAGCTGTCCGGCAGGCTGGTGCCGCGCCACACGGTCACGGCGCACGCGGCGGTGAATGTCCCCGCGTGCGAATCGGCGGTCGTCACGTTGGCACTGATCGGGTACAGCCGCGCCCCCTGACCGTGCCCCTTCAGCGGTTCCGGGGCGAGGTCCACCGGGCAGTTCTGCACGGTTTCCGAAAACGCGAGGTGCGGGTTCCGTTTCAGATACCGCGACGGCAGGACCACATGCTGCACCTGCACGCGGTTGTAGCAGATGAACCGATGCCCGAAGTCGTCAAAGCACAGACCGAACTGCCCGCCGCCGTCGCACGTTTCGTACTCGCTGAGGTCCGGTCGAAACCGGAAATCGGTCCGGCCGAATTTCATCACCGGCCGGTCCGGATGCTTCGGGCAGGTGACCTCGCCGCCGGCCAGGCCGCTCGTCACGTAGATCCATCCGTCGATCCCGAGCGTCGGGTGACTGACGCGAAGCTGCGTCGATCCCTTCGTCGAAAACCCCGTGAACCACACCTCGCGCTGATCGGCCTTCCCGTCGCCATCCGAATCCTTGAGGTACAGGATGTCCGGCGCACACGTGACGATCAGCCCTCCCTTCCACGGCATGACGCCGTTCGGAAACGTCAGCCCATCAACAAACGTCGTCCGCTTCTCGAATCGCCCATCACCGTCCGCGTCTTCGAGCATCGAGACGCGCCCGACCGGTTCCTTACCCTCCCCCGGCCCGTTCGGATACCCACGATTCTCGACGACAAACAATCGCCCGCGCTCGTCAAACGCCATCGCGACCGGACTGTCCACCACCGGCTCCGCCGCCACGAGTTCGATTCGCAATCCCGGCTCAAGCTGAAACGACTTGAGCGCGGCCTCCGGTGACAGCGGCCCATCCACCGGCGCGGACTGTGGCTTATCTTCAGCCGCCATCGCTTGGACCACGATGAGCACCACGCATCCCGCCACAAAACCTGCGATCGTTCGTATCATGGTTGTCTCCTTGCCAACGCCGTCGAATTGCAAAGGATTGTATGTTGCGAAGCACAAACCACGAAGACACCAAGGCACGAAGTACGGCACCAAGGTCGTTCCTGACGGTTGAAATATGCGGTCGAAGGATTGCCGTAAGCCGTGCGTTCTTCGTGTCGTCTTTGTGTCTTCGCGACTTCGTGGTTTGTCATCACAGCGGTACTCTTGAAGCTCCTCAAGGCAACTGGCACGCCTGAGAGAAACCACGGAAGACACGGATCACACGGAAGCATTCAGCACGGAATCTTTTTCGTGTAGTCCGTGTCTTCCGTGGTTTCTTCTTCATCACTTCGTCTGCAACCCCAGCTCCGCGTGCTGGGCTTTGACGGCGGCGTCGTAGCGGGCGAACGCTGTGTCGTCGCGGCGGCAACTGATGCCCTTGAACACCATCGCGAACGATCGCCGCTGGCGAGTCGCCGACTGGTTCGCTTCGGCGCGGTGGATCGTCATGCCGTGGTGGGCGACGGCGTCGCCGGGTTGGAGATGGATCTGCACTTCGCGGGCCACCTCGTCCAGTCCGTAATCGGTGATCCCCTGCGAGAACCCGAGGACTCGCGACCGGGCGTGCGGCCGGAAGTCGCGTGTGTGCGATCCGGCGACGTAACGCAGGCAACCGTTCTCCGCGTCCACCGTGTCGAGAGCCAACCAGATCGTGACCACATTCGCCGGGGCGAGGCAAAAGTAATAGTTGTCCTGATGCGGCGGTGTGATGTGATTCGTCCCCGGCGGCTTGTTGAACCACTCGGGACTTTCGCTGTGAGCCTCCTCGCCAACCAACGCTTCGGCGAGTTCAACCCATTTCGGATGCCGCACGTAATCGCGGAAGAAGTCGTCTCCCTGCATGTGCTGCATCTGTTTGAGCGTTTCGGGACGCGACTTGTCGTCGTAAAACGCGGCCGTGTCCGGCAGCGTCGGCACGACGTCGCGGATGTAACGATCGAGGTTGGATCGCAGTTCGGCGAGTTCGGCCGCGTTGAGGAATTGTCGGACGATGACGAAACCATCGCGGTCGTACATCGGCTTGGCTTGTTCGTACGGCATGTGAAACCTCTGCTCGGTCGGCCGTTCTTTGTAGTAGGATGGGCACCTTGCCCGTCCGTGTCTGTGGTGACGGACGGACGAGGCGTCCATCCTACATCGGACGCCGCAGCACCGCCCTCCAAGTGAAATCACTTCCCGAGTGCCGGCCGCCGCGTTCAAACAGGAATCCGCTCAAAGCCGCCAGCCCGAATGTCGTCAGGCACGGGACACAGATCGACAAGAAAATCGTCGGGCGAGTCGTCGTCCCGAAGATCGCTTCCCACCAACTCCACACGATCGAGACCGCCACGCCGCACAACACGGCGGGCAAGGCGGACCGGGCGGTGCAGCGGGGCAGAAACATCCCAATGAAAAACAATGCCGCCAGCGGGCCGACGAACATGTTGAAAAACTTGGGCATCATGTCCACCAGCGACAGGTTGAACCGCTGTTGCAGATGCGCGACGAGGTAGGCGTTCGCCGTGACAAACACGGTGATGAAAATCGTCAGCAGTCGGGCCGCTCGCAGTTCGCCGGCCGCAGTCTCGGTGCTCGATTCGCCTCGGGCCAGCAAGTCTTTCGTCACGACGGCGGTGATCGCGTTGACACCCGATTCCAGCGTCTGAATTGCATCGCACAGGAACGCCGAGATGATCAGCCCGGCACATCCGGCGGGAAGCTGGTGCCCGAGGAAGTGCGGGAACAGTTTGTCCGCCATCTTGGGTGCCGGAGTGCCGTCGGGGAGCAGGTCCGCGTGATTGAGGTAGAAAGCCAGCAGCGCCAGCCCCGCCAGTGACAAGAGTGTCGCCATCATCAAATCGACCAGCACGTTGATGAAATAGCTGCGCCGCGCCGCATGGAGCGACGCTGTCGAGAAATAGCGTTGCAGGACGACCTGGTCCGAGCCGTGCGTGCAGATCGTCCAGAAAAAATTGCCCAGCATCGTCCAGACAATCGTATTGCGGACGGTGATGTCCCAACTAAACAGCGAAGGAGCTGTGTGCCGTTCCGTCGAAGTCGCGGCGATGTGCCACCAGTCGCTCGGGCCGGTCCCATCGGTGAAGGCGACGAATCCGATCGCCAGCAGCACACCCACCAGCAGCAGGATGCACTGCAACACATCCACCCAGATCACCGCCTGAATGCCGCCGATGGCCGTGTACACAGTCGCCGCGAGGCCGATCGCGCCGATCCACCAGTAGAAATACGGACCGGGTTTTCCCGGCGGCGAACCGCTCACGACACCGTCGAGCGCCATCGACGCGGCGAACACGACCATGCTCATCCACCCCAACCGCAGCAGCACGAACAGGCCGGCCCCCGTCAATCGGACCGGGTAGCTGAACCGTAGTTCGAGGTATTCGTACGCGCTCGTCAACCGCAGTCGCATGAAGAACGGAATCCACAGCAGCGACACGACCGCGACGCTGAACGGTATCGCGAGATACCCAATGGCCATCCCGATTCCCTGCTTGATGATTTCGCCCGGCACGCCGAGATACGACAGCGTCGAGAACAATGTGGCGAGGATGCTCAGCCCGACCGCAAACCACGGCATGCGCCGACCACCAACGAAGAAATCCTCGGTCGTTTTTTGCTTGTGGCCAAACCACACGGCGATACCGAGCGTCACCAGCAGGTACAGCACGACGGCCGCGTAGTCCAGCGGTTGCAGTCCGTCGTGCGAAATCGTGGCGGTGTCGGGCAAGATGTGTCTCCGCAGAGTGCGAGACACGGAGACGCGGAGACACGGAGACACGGAGAAAACTTGCCTTCTCCGCGTCTCAGCGTCTCCCCTTCTCCGCGTCTGACAAAAAAACTACCTCACCAGCCGGCGGAAGACGTCTTGCTGGACGTCGCACTCCAAAAGTTGATCGAGCTTTCCGGCCGACCAACCTTCCGCGATGAGCAAAAACGTCTCGCGAGCGGCTGCGACGGTTTGATCCAGTTCGGCCTCTCCCTGGGCTGCGTTGAGGTAGAACGCAGGATAGCCGTGGCAGCCGCGCTTCGCCATCTCCTGCACGTACAAAGTAGCCAGCTTCGGCTTGAGCGCGGCGTCGTCGGTGACGAAGTGCAAATGGGGATGCACGCTCAGTCCGCCGCATCGCACGGCCAATCCCGTTTCGGCCGCGACCGCATTCAACCGCCGCTGCAATTCCGTCCCGAACCATTCCAACTCGCCCGGCACATCGCGCGCTCGCAATTCACGGATCGTCGTGAGCGCGGCTCGCAGGCCGATCGTGTCGCTCCAGTAGGTGCTGCTGATGAACATCCGCGCGGCGTGCTCCATCACGTCTCGCTTTCCCACGACCGCTGCCATCGGGTAGCCGTTCGAAATGGCTTTGGCGAGGACCGTCATGTCGGGCATCACCCCCACGAATTCCTGCACGCCCCCCAGCCGGATGCGGAACCCGGACGACACTTCATCGAAAATCAACACGGCTCCGTGCTCGCGAGCCAGCCGCTGGACTCCTTCGAGGTACCCCGGCGGCGGAAGCTCGGAGCGCAGTGGTTCCATGATGACGGCCGCGACTTCCCCGCGATGCCGGTCGAACAGTTCGCCCAGCGCGGCCAGATCGCCGTACGCAAACGGGAACACGGTGTCGGCGAGAGCCTTTGGAACGCCGATCGGTTCGATGCCGGGAAACAGGTGCGAGTTGAGGTTGGCTTCGGCGGACAAATTCGCGGCCAGATACCAATCGTGCCAGCCGTGGTATCCGCAGAAGAAAATCTTGTCGCGCCCGGTGGCTCCGCGGGCGATGCGGATCGCGATGGCGCACGCTTCGCCGCCGCACTTCGCGTAGCGGACCATTTCGGCGGACGGGATGGTGCGGCACAATTCTTCGGCGAGTTCGATTTCCAATTCGTGGTTGATTGAATACATCGTCCCGCGCGAAAGCTGTTCGCGAACCGCTTCGTCGACGACGGGATCGCAGTAGCCGAGGATGATGGCTCCGATGCCGCTCACCCAGTCGATGTACTCGTTGCCATCGACGTCCCAGAACCGCGCCCCCTTGGCCCGCTCGGCGTACACCGGCGATACCCCGCAGGCATATCGCGTCGGCCGCCGACTGAGAAGCTGCGTGCCGCCGGGGATGAGTTCGAGCGCTCGCTGGTAGAGCTGCATCGAACGTTGGACGCGCGGGTGAGGTGTGGGCATGGGGTATCCAAATTCAGATCGAGTTCAGATTCGTGGCGGACGCTGCCAGCGTCGGCTGCGGACG
>JACRIH010000205.1 GCA_016235885.1 Planctomycetales bacterium
AATCGCGTGACGCAATCTACGACATTATTGCGACACTCCCAAGAGGACGACCGATTGCTGTCGTTTTGGACTCGCCTGGAGGTGATCCGGGAATTGCCTACCAAATGGCGTCGGCCCTTCGGAATCACTGTGGTTCATTTATCGTCCTCGTGCCTCGATACGCCAAAAGTGCTGCGACACTCTTTTCCCTTGGTGCTCAAAAAATCATTATGGGAGACAGGGCGGAGCTTGGGCCGCTGGACATGCAGGTATTCGATTCTGACTCCGAAAGTAGGAGATCAGTATTGGAATACGTCCAGAGTCTGGAACGACTCGAAGCATACACCATGCGTCTGATGGACGACATAATGCAGCTTCTGATTGAACGCACGCAAAAGAAGGTCAACACGTTATTGCCAAGCGTTATCGAATTTTCCACAAGCTAGGTGGAACCGCTTTACAAAAATGTTGATGTTGTCCAGTACACACAAATGGCCCGATTGCATAAAGTAGTCGAGGATTATGCGATCAGACTTCTGACGCCTCCGAATTTCGTGCCGCAACAAGGGGAAGAGTTTCCAAAGGAGGCAACGGGGATAGCACGCAAGTTGTCGTCCGCCTATGCCGATCATGGATTTGTGATTGATTTTGCGGAAGCACAGAGAATATCACTACCAGTTGAACCGAACCCATCCGTCTTGGCTGGCTCATTTGATGTACTGAACAAGCATGCTGGAATGCAACAAGCAATCGGCATCATAAACATATCGGAGGCACAAAATGGAAAAGCAAACGCGAAGCAAGGTCCGCGACCTCGTCGAACGCGCAATCGAGATATCCAAACGGTCAACAAAAGGGACATGGATCGAACGAGTGGCAGCGAGTCGTGAGACGCAAAAGAAGAAAGCCGCAAAAACTGGCGATGCCAGCGGATAGGAGGAACTCCGCGCGTCCATGAAACACACGTCAAGACTTGGCCGTCGCCAAGTTTTTTTATTGCTACATACTTGACATTGCTTGAGCGGTCAAGCATAATGTCGAGCATGAAACAACTCACAAAAGAACAGCGGTGCGCAATCGTTCGATGCCTTGTGGATGGCGTCTCAATTCGCGGGACAACTCGAATCACCGGCTTCGCCAAGGGGACGATTCAGAAGCTCACCTGCGACCTCGGGGAAGCGGTGTTGCAGTACCAGCACAACGTCTTGAAGAATCTGAAATGCCAGCGTGTCCAGTGCGATGAGGTCTGGTGTTTCTGCTACTGCAAAGACAAGAACCTGCCGGATTCGATGAAGGATCGGCCGGACGTTGGTTCAATCTGGACGTGGACCGCGATGGATGCGGATACCAAGCTCGTCTTCTCTTGGCGTCTTGGTTCGCGTGACGCGAGCACCGGTCACGAATTCATGCGGGACGTTGAGCGTCGCCTCGCCAACCGCGTGCAATTGACCACAGACGGTCATGCGGTGTACCTGAACGCTGTTGAGCAGGCGTTCGGCAGCGAGATTGACTACGCTCAACTCGTGAAGCTGTACGGAGAAGACAAAGCGGCTGAAACCCGCTACAGCCCCGGCAAGTGTCTCGGCGCGAAGAAAAACAATGTGATGGGGAATCCCGATCCCGCGTTCATCTCCACGGCCTATGCCGAGCGGCAGAACCTCAACATCCGAATGCAGAATCGGCGGTTCACCCGATTGACGAATGCGTTCAGCAAGAAAGCCGAGATGTTGGCCTACAGCGTGGCCATCACGTTCATGTACCACAACTTCGTCCGCGTTCACCAATCGCTGCGGATGACTCCGGCAATGAAAGCTGGCGTCACAAACACAAAATGGAGCGTCGAAGACATGGTCGATCTTCTGCCGGAACTGAGCTACAACACCCGTCCTAAAAAAGTTGTCGATTAGACTGACCCACTACCGACAATGTGGTTGCATTCCGACACGCGGCAAATCGAGACGGTCGGCATCCCAGCAACAGCCGATGGTTGGATTGTCGCTGGTGAGGCCATCAACGTGTCCAGCACAAGCCTCGGTCAGCAATTGCAATTGAGAGGGATTCACACGGAACCACTCGCCATGCTGTTGTTGAACGAGCTTGGCTGCACGACGTCCGTGTTCGAGATCGGAGCCTTCTGTGAGGCGTTCCGAATCGTGGAAAACGGCAAATAAGCGGACGACAACAAGGTCTGCGTCCTTCATCTCACCGGCAAGGCGAATTCCAAAAGTCTCGACTCGCCTCCAGTGTTCGGGGCCGTGGAAAGACCTCGGCCCTAGTTGAAATCGCTCAGTCAGGGTTTGCCAGAGAAAGTCGAAGTCAACTTGGACTGTTTCGGCTGTCATGCTCCCCCCTTTCCTTTGTGCGTCGACGCTGCGATGGGCCACGTGACGCTGCAATTCCATTCATCTTTTCTTTCGAAATCGCTGCCCCAGTTTCGTGAATTCAACCTGCATGGTTTTGCGAGCTTCGGCGAGGCCGGCGGCAGTGGGGTTCGGGGCACGGACGTAGTCGAGGACGATCTTTTCCGCAGCGGCCAGGCCGGCGCAGCAGTCGGGGATTTCCGAGGCGATTTCGGGTGGGATCGTGGTCACGCCGTTCAGGTCGCCGTGGATCAGGTCGCCGGGGTAGATGCAGATACCGCCGACCGTCACCGGCACATTCACCGCCAGCGTGTGGCAGTATCCGTGAGCGCAGATGGCTCCCGATGTGAACGCCGCAAAGCCGATCCCGCGCACCTGCTCCAAATCGCGTCCGGCTCCCGACGTGATGATGCCTCTCGCGCCGAATTCTTTGTACACCGTACACATCACCTCGCCGAACGTCGCGGAGATGAGGGGGTCGTCCAAGTCTTGGTAAACAACCACGGGCGGACCGGGCACCTTCTCGAATGCCACAACTTGATCGGACAATCCGGCGTAGACATCGCCGGTGCGCGGTGGCGACATGCTGCGGAACGTCGATGTCACCGCGTAACCGACCATCGGTGGCATTTCGGGGAAGCAGGCTTTGATTTTGTCGTTCATGAAACCGACGTTGCGCGGGCGGACGTCGAACAATTCAATCGCATTGCAGATTGTGGGGGTGTCGTACTTGGCCAGTTCGGCGAGGAGTTGCAGCGTGTCGGACATCGGTTGCTCCGTCAAAGTTGAGTCGGTGGGAATTCAGTCTCTCGGATCGCGAAGATAGCCGCGAGTGGTGACGGACCGCAAGGAATCGGACTTGTTTAGCCCTGTGCCAACGGCGACGGCCAGTCCAGCAGTTTCCAATTCACGACGCGCCGTCGCCGGTGGCTCCCGACCAAATGATCGAGAGTCAACGCCGGGTTGAAAATGCCTGGCGGGGTAACGACAATCGGCGAGTCCAAAACAAACGAACGAGGAGGAAATCAACGATGGTCAACACAGCCAAAGTTTCCGGACGGCGAGCCGTTCGGTATGCCGATCTCTCGGAATTCATGGAAGACGTGGAACATTTCGCGTCGTCAGAACATCGCACGTTGGGAAATTGGACGTACGCGCAAATCCTCCAGCATCTGGCCGACGCGATCAGGTTTTCGCTGGATGGCTTTCCGGAGACAGTCAAAGCCCCGTGGTACGCGAGAGTATTCATCGCTCCGCTAATGAAGAATTCGCTGTTGACGAAAACGATGAAACCGGGATTCACCCTGCCCAAAGGGGCTGCCGAACTGATCCCGTCGGCGGACATCGACCTGCATACCGCGTTGCACAATCTGCGTCGATCGGTCTCGCGGTTGGAACACGAGACGCCGTCGAAGCCACATCCTTTCCTCGGTTCGTTGGCGTCTCAGGAGTGGGACTCGCTGACCCTGCGTCATTCTGAACTCCACATGAGTTTCGTCGTGTCGGCGGAGTCGTGAATCGGCGGAATGTGTCAAATCTCAATGGAGAGACTTTGACCGCACGGACTGCCCCTCACCCCCGATCCCTCTCCCTCAAAGGGAGAGGGGAGAAACTCTTTGGAAACAACACGCGACGAACCATGAAACTGGACGAACACATCGCCGAATTCATCGACACCGAGCCGGATGAGGCTCTGGATTTGTTGATGGACTTCGGCGGTTCGCTGCCGCCGCTGTCGCCCGATCGAGCGGCACTCGGCAGTCCGCCGAGTTGCCGGATTCAGGAGTGTCAGACTTCGGTGTTCCTGTGGGTGGACGTGCGAGACGGCCGCGTGTTTCTCGAAGCGGCCGTGCCGGAGCAGTCGCCGACGGTCCGCGGCTTCGTGGCCATGCTCGTGGATGGGTTGGCCGGGGCTACTCCCGCGGACATCGAACGCCTGCCGGATGATCTGCTCGGTCCGCTCGGATTGCGAGAGACGTTGGGGATGACTCGTCAACGGGGATTTCAAGGAATCCTCGCAAAAATCAAGCGAGACGTCCGGTCGGCGGCGAAAGAGTTTGCCTGATCCGTGTCGCGAAACCGTGGTCGACAAAAGCGATGAATGTGCTCAGACCCCTCTTTTTTTCGCTGGCGCATTCGCTACTCTACTAACGTTCGTTGGAACCGAATTTCAGCCGGATCACGCTGAAACTCTCACGTCGAAACCCAGCAGGAATCAACTGCCGTCGCCGCGCTCAGGGCCTGTCATGAGTGCGGCCTGGCGATCACCCTAGACCCTCGGAGAATGAACGGATGATTAGCACCCAGAAGGGCACCCCGCGTTTACTCCCCTCGGCGGAAATGCCTTCCTACACCTATGTTCCTGGTGCCGGAAGTGCCCACCCGACACGCGACCCCAAAGGTCACAGTTACACCAAGAAAGTCCCGCATCCCACAGCGCTCGACCCTGAGGCGTGGGCCGAAA
Source organism: Planctomycetales bacterium (assembly GCA_016235885.1). Classification (GTDB taxonomy): domain Bacteria; phylum Planctomycetota; class Planctomycetia; order Planctomycetales; family Planctomycetaceae; genus JACRIH01. The sequence continues at coordinate 4,804 of JACRIH010000205.1, forward strand.
GTCGGACCTACCTGTTTGCCATCGACCTGTTCAATTCCGGTTTCTACTGGGAAGCACACGAGGAATGGGAACGCCTGTGGCGGGCAACCGGAGCCGAGACGATTGTCGGCCGGTTTCTCAAGGGGTTGATCAAGCTGGCGGCGGCGGGTGTCAAGGTTCGTGAACGAAGTGTACATGGAGTTCGGCGTCATGCGGCCTCGGCTGGTGAAGTGTTCGCCGACGTCGCAGCCGAAGCGGACGCCGATTACTTCTGCGGATTGGAATTCACGCACCTCCAATACGCGGCCGATCGGGCGGCTCAGTTGGCGTACAAGCATCAGTACGCGGCTGGCGAACCAGCTCGCGTGTTCCCGTTCATCATTCAGCCGTACCCGTCGCCATTAACCTGATTGCCTTCCCGGCATTTTGCCGGTCGTCCGCTTGATGGGATCGTGTCGAATCGTTCACAACTCGCCCGGTTGCCTCGCCGCAACCGGGCGTTTTTCGTAGGATGCCGACCCGTTTTGCAAGGAGTCACACGACGCATGGACGATGCCCCTCTCTCGACCGCCGAATCCGACGCCCTGCCCTACAGCCCAAAGTGGTTTGAATCGCTGCGACGCCAGTTGGGCGATGTCGTTTGTCGGCACCTTGGGTTCTACGCCATTCCGCCAGACCTGACGTTGTCCGTTGTGATCCCGGTTTACAACGAACGGGACTCGCTGCTGCAACTGCTCGATCGCGTGAAGGCAGTCCCGATCCGCAAGGAAATCGTGCTGGTGGACGATGGCAGCACCGATGGCACACGCGATCTGCTGAAGGAACTTGAAACGCAGCAGCAGGCGACGGGATCGACCGACACGCTGAATACGATTCAGGTTTTCTTCCACGAGAAAAACGCCGGCAAAGGAGCCGCGTTGCGGACGGGGTTCACGAAAGCGACGGGCGACATTGTGCTCATTCAGGACGCCGATCTCGAGTACGACCCCGCCGAATATCCGCGTCTGATTCAACCGATCATCGAGGGGAAGGCGGACGTTGTGTACGGCTCGCGGTTCCTCGGCGACTACTCGCACCGCGTGCTGTACTACTGGCACTACCTCGGCAACCAGTTCCTGACGATGCTGTCCAACTGCTTCACGAACCTCAACCTCACCGACATGGAAACGTGTTACAAGGTGTTCCGTCGCGAGATCATTCAGGAAATCGCTCCCAAGCTGCAACAGAACCGATTCGGCTTCGAGCCGGAAATCACGGCGCGGGTGGCGAGGAAGCATTACCGAATCTACGAGTTGTCGATCAGCTACTCTGGCCGGACGTACGATCAGGGGAAGAAAATCGGCTGGAAGGACGGCATTTCGGCGCTGTGGTGCATCGTGCGGTACAGTCTGGCGGATTGAGTGTCGGAGGTGATGCGATGTCGGCAGCGAGTTCCATTCAACCTGGCTACCAGTTTGCGAGCGACAACACGTCGGGCGTCTGTCCCGAGGCGTGGCAGTCGCTGGTCGAGGCGAACGACGGATACGCCGCGGGGTATGGCGACGATCCGTGGACCGAGCGGGCGTCCAACCTGCTGCGCAAACTGTTCGAGACCGATTGTGAAGTCTTCTTCGTGTTCAACGGCACGGCAGCGAATTCGCTGGCGTTGTCAGCGCTCTGCCAGTCGTATCACAGCCTGATCTGTGCTGACGTGGCCCACGTCGAAACGGATGAATGTGGTGCGCCCGAGTTCTTTTCCAACGGCACGAAACTGCTCCTCGCCCGCCACGAATGCGGGAAGGTGTTGCCGGAGTCGGTGACCGAGATCGTCGGCCGTAGAACTGACATTCACTACCCGAAGCCCCGCGTGCTCAGTCTCACGCAGGCCACTGAAACCGGCACGGTGTACTCGGTTGCCGAAGTGGCCGAACTTAGCCGGACGGCCCACGAGCTGGGATTGAAGGTCCACATGGATGGTGCCCGGTTCGCGAATGCGATTGCGTCACTCGGTGTCTCGCCGAAGGATGTGACGTGGAAGGCGGGAGTGGACGTGCTGTGCTTCGGTGGGACGAAGAATGGTCTGCCGATCGGCGATGTCGTGATTTTTTTCAACCGGCAGCTTGGCGAAGAGTTCGACTACCGCTGCAAGCAAGCCGGCCAGTTGGCGTCGAAGATGCGGTACCTCTCCGCACCGTGGGTCGGCATTCTGGAGACGGGTGCCTGGCTGACGCACGCCCGCCACGCCAACGATGCCGCCGCGTCACTCGAATCGCGGCTGACGAGAATTCCCGGCGTCGAAATGCTGTTCCCGCGCCAAGCCAACGCAGTATTCCTCAAAATGCCCCCCGCGTGGCTGCAACAACTCCGCGACAAAGGCTGGCGGTTCTACACGTTCATCGGTAGCGGCGGAGCACGATTCATGTGTTCGTGGCGTACGACGGAGGCCGAAATCGACGCGTTGGCCTCCGACCTTCAAAGTCTGACCTCCGACCGTAGTCCGGACCCCGTGGTCCGGACGTCGTCTCGTCCGGCCCAAGGGGT
>JACRIH010000206.1 GCA_016235885.1 Planctomycetales bacterium
CACCCCCGGCCCCTCTCCCGGAGGGAGAGGGGAGAACGACATTGCGAGTCAGCACCGCCGGAGCCGCCGGTTCCACTTTCGCTCCGTGCCGCAAAAAATCACCGCGAAGATGAATGTGCGTCTCTCGCGGCTTCTTCCTCTTCGCCAGAACGAGCGTCGTCGTGAATTTCGGTTCTGATCCTTTGAGCTTTGCGATCTCTTCCAGCATCGGGAATTCCTTGCGCGCACGTTCGGTCAGCTTGAACGCATCGTGCAGCGCCTTGATGTCCGCGTCGGTCCGCATGACTTTTGACAGATTCAACGTGTTCACCGCCGCGTTTCCCAGTTTTGTCTTCTCGTCCTCGGTGACTTCTTTTTCGAATCGCTCGACGCTGGCGAGGAATTCGTCCTTCCTCGCCGAAAACTCTTTCTCCAACTCCGCGATCCGCTTTCGAAGCTGCGTCCGTGTCTCCACCAATCCGGATTTGACCTGCTCGGCGGTCGGCACTTCGATCGACGGTTCGTCGCATTGGTTGAGAAATGCGAACAAGCTGTAGAAATCCCGCTGCGTGAGTGGATCGTACTTGTGATCGTGACATTGCGTGCAGGAAATCGTCAGACCGAGAAACACCGTCCCCACGGTTCCGACGCGATCGACCATCGCTTCGACGCGGAATTGCTCCGGGTCAGTCCCCCCCTCCTCGTTGATCATCGTGTTCCGCAGGAAACCGGTGGCAATTCTCTGATCGATCGTGGCATCCGGCAGCAGATCGCCGGCGAGCTGTTCGATCACGAACTGGTCGAACGGCAGATCGCGGTTGAGCGCCTCGACCACCCAATCGCGGTAGCGCCAGATCGACCGCGCCGTGTCGCGCGTGTAGCCGTTCGAATCGGCGTAGTGGGCCAGGTCCAGCCAATGCCGCGCCCAGCGTTCGCCGTAGTGCGGCGACGCGAGCAGCCGGTCCACCAACCGCTCGTACGCATCGGGCCTGTCGTCCGCGATGAATTCATCGACCTCGGCGATCGACGGCGGCAATCCCAGCAGGTCGAAACTCAACCGCCGGATGAGAGTGGTTTTGTCCGCTTCGGGAGACGGTGCGAGACCGTCTTTCTCCAGCCGCGCAAGGATAAAGTTGTCGATGGGATTGGCGATTGCCGATTTCCGATTGCCGATTTGTGGGACGGATGGGCGCTTCACGGGTTGGAATGACCAGTGATCGGACTTCGCGATGACCGCCAGTGCGGCCACTTCGTCCGCGGGGTATTTCGCCCCTTGGTCGATCCACGCTTTGAGCGTCGCGATCTGTTCCGCCGTCAGCCGGTCTGACTTCTTCGGCGGCATCGCTTCGACACCCTCCGTGGCCAGCACCGCCTGGATGAGCAGACTCTCACCAGCCTTGCCCACCACGATCGATTCGCCGGTGTTGCCTCCCTTGATCGCCGCCGCCGCGGTGTCGAGCCGCAGTTCGCCCTTTTGCTTGTCGGCGCCGTGGCAGCCGACGCACTTCTGCGTGAGGATCGGTTTCACGTCGCGCAGATAATCCACCGGCGACGCGGGGTCAGCCATCACGGCACTGAAGACTACGAGTACGTAGCAAATCGAACTCATCATGTTCCTCGTTCACTCCCTGCTATCTCTGCGCCTCTGCGTGAGATCCATTTTCGGTTGACAAAAACTCACGCAGAGGCGCAGGGACCGCCGAGGTAGGTCAGCGATTTGTCGTCGCAACTTTGGGGTCAGGTCGTCCCAAGAGGATCGTCGATTCCTGACCCTCGTTATTGAACACGAGATCGACCGCCCCGTCCACATTGAGATCGAGGGCGGAGACGCCGCGGGAGTTGAAAACTTTCTGGTGCAGACCCAGTTCCTGCGTCGCTTCGACGAACTTGCCCGATCCGTCGTTTCGGAAGAATCGATTTGGTCCCCGCAGACAGCCCACGATGAGGCCGATTCGTTTCGGATCGGTTGCCGGGACCGTGGCCGCGCTGGTGGCGAATCGCAGCGGTTGCCCGATCGCCCCCGATGCCGCCGTCACGTCGGCGAACTGGGCTTTGCCGTCGTTGCGGAACAGTTTGCATGAACCGTCGGGTTGCGGGACGAACAGGTCGAGGTGCTTGTCTCCGTTGAGATCCGCCAGCAGCGGCGTGCTACCAGCCGCCGTGAATTTCAACCCGGCGTCTTTTCGTTCTTGGAACGTCGTGCCAGCGTTCAGCATCACGCGCACGTCGGCTCCGGCGACGACAAAGTCCTGCTTACCGTCGGCGTTCAGGTCGCCCACCAAAACGGTTTCGGCGCGAACTGGATTCGGCACTCGCGGAGCATCCAGCCCGAACTTGACGGTGACGTCGCCGAACCACAGCGGCTGAGGCGGTGTGGCTGGTGCCGCGGCTGGCGCTGCGGGATCGGCGGGAGGTGCTGGGGGAACTTCGGCCTTGCCTTGATTGCGATACAGCCGCAGGCCGAGGAACCCGTTGCCGACGACGATGTCCGGCAGGCCGTCGGCATCGGCGTCAATCCATGCGGCCGAACGCAGGTTGTAGTAGGGTTCCCGCGGCAGCAGGTTCGAGTCGTCCTTGAAGACTCCCTTGCCCATGTTCGTCAGCAGCTTGGGGCCGGACGCTGTCCCAAGCAGCAAATCGGGAAGCTTGTCGCCGTTGTAGTCGGCCCACGCGGCGGTTCGCGCTCCGCCGAGAATCGGCAACGCGACTTCGTTGAGTGACGTTCCCTGAACTTGCAACAGGGCGACTTTGCCGGAACCAAACAGGCACAAGTCCGGTTTGCCATCGCCGTCGAAATCGGCGGTGGCGACACCGCCCGCTTCGGGATCAGTCCGATTCACCGAGCCGAGGTGACTGAACGCCGGCATCCCTTCGACGGCTCGAAAATCTTCGCCCCCCCAGCCGACGAAGTCGCGCTGCGCGTTGTAATCCTGAATCTTCAGGCTGGCTTTCATGCGCTGCACCTTCGCCGTTCGAAGCTGCAATGCCTCCTTGTTGCCATCGACCATGCAGGGAACGACGACTTCCTGTCCGGCGAGCATCGCGGTCACGGCGGTTTCGAGTTTGTCCGGCTTGCCGGAAAAACTGCGCAGCAGGTACGGTTCGCCGTGGCTCATGTTCCACCATTCGCCACCGGCGTACGCTTGATACCAATAGCCGTTGATGCACGTCTCGCTGGCTCCACCGTTGTGAAAGAAGATCGCCGTTTGACCCGGTTCAGCCCACGCCATGATCGTCTGCGATTCGCGCGGGTGGAACCCTGCCGTGCCGATGTTGTGGCGGATCACCTCCTGCGGAAACGTTCCTTTCAAGTCGCGGACCTTCCGAAACAGGATGAGATTCTTTTGCTTCTCGACCTTTTCGACGCGCATGACGAGGACAAAGCTGGCTTCCTGAATCACCCGGCCGAGAGTGTAGGGAATCTCGACGTAGGCCCAAGTTGAGCGGGCCAGCGTGGCGATGAGGCAGAGGAGCACGACCACAAACGACCAGCGGGGAAGTTTCGACGATCGTGTATCTGTCGGTCGCGTTCGCATGGTCGCTCCTTTTCTGCGCTCTCTGCGCCTTTGCGTGAGTCCGTCGTCATGTCCATGAGCACCTCACGCAGAGGTCGCAGAGGGACGATCGCTATTTCAATTCTCCGAGTCGTTGCTTCGCCACGTCAGCCCATTTTGATGTCGGGTGATCCTTCATCACGCGTTGGAGCAGCTTGCCGGCTTGGTCCGGTTGTTTGAGTTCCACAAAGACGCGGGACGCTTCGCACAACGCCAGGGCGGACCATTCGGGGTAGTCGTACGTGAATGGCACGACCAGCAGGGCGGAGGCCGCTTCGGCGTGGCGTTTTTGCTGGAGGCGGCAGAGACCGATTTGAAGCTGGGCCTTCGCGGCGATTTCGGCCGCGGTGCGCTGGATCACCTGGAGGTACGAATTGACGGCGTTGTCGAATTGGTTCTGGTTCTGCCACGCCCAGCCGATGCCGTAGCGTGCTTCATCCACCCACGGGCTGGTGCCGAATCGGCCGACGAGCACTTCCAGCGTTTGTCGGCTCGCGTCCCATTGAGCCGCGTGACCGAACGCGTGACCCAATCGCAAGAGTGCGCGGTCACTGACTTCTTTGATATTTTGCAGCGGAGCGTGATCGCGAAACGGCTGGAGTGTTTTGATGGCTCCGGCGTAATCCTGTTTCAGGAGCAGACACTCACCGGCACGGTAGCGGGCTTCGGGGGCGAGTGGACTCTTCTCGTTCGCGGCCACGGAATCGAAGCGGGCGACCGCACCGGTCGGATCGCCCTTGGCAACCAGACATGCGCCGAACCGCATCTGCAAGCGTTCGGTCAGTTCGGGGGACGGCTCTTTGTCGAGTGCCTGCGTGACCAGCGCGATGGCGGGGTCGTGTTCGGCTCGCGAGGCGTGGAGTTCGGCCAGTTCCAGACGGGCATCGTTGGCGAGTTGTGCGTCGGGACCGGCGGCGATCACGGCTTTGTAGTGATCGCGAGCCTTCTGTTCGGCAGGCTGGATCGGAATCGTCGCGAGAGCGATTTCGGGGGGACGCACGGGGAGCGATGCGACACCGGGAACCGGCGGAGTTTTCTTCGCCTGATCCTCCTGCAACTTCTTGATCGCGTCGGCGAGCAGTTTGGCTCGCGTGGCGTCGATTTCGGCATCGCCAACAAGGCGCTGACACCACGCGGCTTCGTACAGCAGGCGCAGATGCGCGTCGGACCCGGGCGATTTCGTGCCGACGAGGCCGGCTTGATCGAGGAAGTACTGGCCTGTTTCGCGAAGCTGCACGAAGGTCTGATCGAACGCCGTGCGAGCCGCCGTCAGTTCTTCGGGCTTGGCGTCCGGCTTGACGAGCACGGCACGAATCGGCACTTGCTTCGCAAAGATCTCGTCCTTGCGGCACTGGCCGGCACGCCACGCCGCTTCGGCGGCTTCCGGTCGCGCGGCGAATTGCTTCGTGATGCTTTCGAACAGCGCCCGCGCTTCGGGGAGTTTGTTCTGTTCCTTCATCGACAGCGCGTGGTGATACTGGATGAGCGGCACCCACGCGACACGAGCCGGATCGGCCAACATGGGGCCTTCCTGCTGCCGCGCCACGGCGAGAATCTTTTCCGCTTCGATGGGCTTGTTCTGGGAGCGGTGCAACGAGGCCAGCCGCAGCAACGCCAGCGGAGCCACCGGAGCCGCGTTCAGCGGTGCGGCGGCGAATCGATTCAGTTCGTTGATCGCACCGCCGATGTCGTTGGCGGAGGCGAGGCATTTCGCCCGTTCAAACGTCGCGACGGGGAACAGGGCGTGCGCCGCGAAGTTTTGCGTCAACCGTTCGTACGCCTGTCGGGCCGCGGTCAGCGATTTGGCGCGTTCTTCAGGGATGACCACCAGCGATGCCGCGAGCTGGTGCGCGTGGCCGAGTTTGATGAGGCCGTCGGGTGTCAGCGGGTGTTTGTTTGCATCGGGAAGTGACGCCACGAAGCTGTCCAGCAGCTTGATAACGGTGTCGAGTTGCTGCGACATCCGACCCGCGGCCAGTGCGTCGTTCGAGTCGGTGGACATCGTTCGCAGAATGCTGTCGGCCAGCAGATACGGCACGCCGACCAGATCGCCCGCGCGGTCGCCATCGGGAATCTTTTCAAGAATGGTTTGTGCCGGCTCGAATTCACCGAGCTTGTAATGCGACATCGCCTGACCGAACCGGGCGAGGCTCACGTACTGGAATTCAGGATGCTTCTTCAGCAGGTCGTCGTAACGCTTGATCGCTTCGCCAAAGAGTTTTTTCAGTTCCGCATCGCGATTGGGAAGCTGGGCGTTGTTGCTGGCGGCGACGGCGACGAGGTACGCGTTCTCGGCGAACCGGAACAGCACCGCCGGCGCGAGCGGACTTTTGGCGAACTGCTGGAGGAACTGCTGACAGGCCGCGTCCGATTCGGCGTGTTTGCCGGCGAGATGCAACGCGGTGCAACGCCGCTGGGTGGCTTCGTCGGCTCGGTCGGGGATCAGGTTTTCCTTGAGCACCGTGTCGTACGTCACGATCGATTCGGCGAACTGTTTGATCAGTTGCTGGGTGTCGGCTCGTTCCAACAGGATGTCGCCGCGGCGCGTCTTCGCATCGAGATCGGTCGCGGCGAGCGCGGCGGCTCGTTCGGCGGCAATGCGGAGGTGTTCGAGCGCGGCCTGCTGCGACTGCGTCACTGCGGCCGCATTGTTCACGTCGGCGGCTCCCATTACGGCGCGGGCGAGCCAGCGGCGGGCCTGATCGCTCAGTTGTGGATGGTCCTGCAAGGCCGTGAGTGTTTTGACCGCGTCCGGATACTGCCGCAGTTGCACCTGCGTGAAGCCGAGCCGCAACTGCACTTCGGGAAGCAGTGGCGACGTCGGGTAGAGCTGGATGAATGCATTGAGCCGAGCCTGCGATTCGGCGAAGCGCTGTTGCTCGAACAATAGCACGCCCAAGTACAGCGTTGTGCGCGGCACGAATTCCGGAGGCTGCTTGAGCAGCGATTCGAGCCGCAGTTTCTCGTGCGGTTGTTGCTTCATCAGGTTCGCATCGCCGAGTGTTTTCTGGGCGTCCTTGCGTTGCTGATCGAAACTGGTGAGGACCGCTTCGTAAAGCGTCGCCGCTTCTGGGCGCTCTTCGGAGAGGTGATGAGTTCGCGCCAGCAAATAGCGGGCGTGGACACCGAACACCGGGTCATTGAACGGAGCGAGTTGACTCAGAATCTTGCCGGCGGCCGGATACTCTTTGAGTCCGAAGCTGGCGTGGCCGTGCAGATACAGCCCGAGGCCTCGATAGCGGCTGCGGATCAGCACGGGATCCGCCTCGAACGGTGTGACGGCATCGCGGGCTTCCTTGAACTTGGCAACCTGCAGCAGCGATTCGGCGTGGTCGCAGCGAGCGCGGGCGACCCATTCGACGTCGACCGGCAGCGTTTTGGGATCTGCCGGCGGAGCGCCTGCGACGGCGGGTTTCACGCGGGCCAGCAGGGCGGGGACCGATTCGCCGAAGCGAGTCGCGGCCAGTTCAAATTTCTGCTTGGCAGTTGTTTGATGCTGCGTCGCTTCGGCCGGCTTGGCGACAGCGAGCGCGAGTGCGGTGTGGCCCTGGCCGCGAAGTGTGAGGCCAAGGTAATACAGTGCCAGCGGTCGATCGGGAAAGTCGCCGACTTCGGCGAGATGCTGAAGCGGTTCCACGGCGAGATCGAAGTTTTGGTCGGGAGCTTCGAGCAGCGCGAGGGCCAACCCGAATCGAGCCGCGTTGGCGTCTTTGTGACCGCCAAACTTCTGGACGAACTCGCGGAACTTTTCGACCGCGAACGGATAGGTCTGTTCGTTGTACGCCTTGCGGGCGCTGGCGAGGAGCAGCGCGGCTTGTTCGTCGGGTGTGAGAGCCGCCTGTCCGAACAGCGGAGTTCCGGTTGCGAGCAGACACACGACTAACAACACCGAGGCGATGAGTTTGGTGGGTCTCGCAAGCTCGACCCACCCTGCGGACTTGGCTGTCCTGTCGCGGAGCGACAGGGCTACGTTCCGAGAGCACGCACGCGGCATGGTTGTCTCCTCGTGGGGACGGTTGTTGCCCAACGGATCGGCCGGACAACGTATCGGACGGCGATTATCCGTGGCCGGGGGGCCGTGTCAAGCTGCGGTGAAAACGGTCGATCCGGCCCTTGTAGCACGAGCCTCTCAAGCGATGCTGCAAACCCCGCTGGACTGATTCCGTCCAACTCGCCAACACCCGTAATCCGGCCCCCTCGGTCCCCTCGGTCCGGACGAGTCCAGTCGCGGGTGTCGCGGTCGAAGTAGTCCGGACCAAGGGGGCCGGACTACTTCGGCGAGATGTGCTCCAGATGAAACAACTGCGCGGCAAGATCCTGTTCCAAGCCCGCTTCGTCGAGTTGTCGGAGGTGCCACAGTTGGCGAGCGTCATCACTGGGGGTGACGAGATCGGTGCGGCTGGCCCGCAATCGCGACCAGGCTTCGCACAGATCATCGGGACTCAGAGGGAAGACCAATCCGTGTTCGTGGTCGATCCGTGAGCCGGACAGCAGCGACACCAACACATCGAGGCCCGGCGCGAGTTCACTCATTTCGACGGGCAGGTCGACCACACGCAGGCTGCCGTCGTTTCCGGCGACGACGAGTTGCGTTCCCTCCGGACTGAGATCGGCGGCGGTGATCGGCGATTGAGATCGCAGGCCCAGCGTGATCGGTTCGCCGCGGCTCCAGTCCCAGACACGCACCATCCCAAATTTCGAGACGGTCACGACGAACTGTCCATCCGCCACGAAGTCAGCCAGAACATGGGGACCGCGCAGGCGAAACGAGGGACCGAGTGGTTGCCACGTGTCCGTGTCCCACACCTGACATTCCTCGTCATCGGTGACCAGCAGCAAAGCCCGGCCGTCGTTGCGGAAGACTCCCGCCACGACGCGTGTCTCAGCGATCGGCAAGCCGGTGGTCAGTACGCGACCGGAATCTGCGTCCCACGCGCGAAATTGATGGGTGCTCGCGGCGGCCAACACGCGTCCAGTCGGGTTGAAGCCCAGCCAGGTGATCCGTCGCCCGTCCGGCATCGAGCAGCGGCGCAGTTCGTGACCGGAATTTGAGACGAGGGCCACCTGTCCCGGCGAAGGGACATGCGCCAACCGGTTGCCGTTCACCGTGGCCGCGACCAGCGTGCTTCCATTCGGGTGACGCAGTTCGAGCCGCAGGCCACCGGGGGCGAGTTGCCAGGCGGCGAGACCGGCCGCCAACTGCGCGACGTTGATCGACTGATTGTCGGAGTCAGGCGGTACCGGAAGCGGCGACGACGCGGCAGCGACGACGAGTGACAGGTCGAGCAGTCCCAGCAGTTGTTGCGAATCGGCAGACCACACATGCAGCCGGAGCGGGTGGTGGTCGCCAGCACTCAGAGTTGACGAGTCTCCTGTGACCGCAGCCAATGTGGTGCCGTTGCGAGACCAGATCAATTCGTGTGGTGAGCCTGGCACATCGAATGGTTCGCCAAACGGGACGTCGTCGTTGACGTTCCACTGTCGCATTCGATCCTGATCGTTCGCGACCAGCAGGCGACTGCCATCCGGGCTGAAGCGCACGCGAGAGATCGGTCGCGAGTCACCCCGAGCCAGCAACCGGTCGGGAATCAGCCCCGCGAGATCCCACACGGTCAACAAGCCCTTGTCGGTCAGGACGGCGATCCGACTGCCGTCCGCGCTCCACGCGAGCGACGCCAGCGGGTCGAGAAGTTGGAGCGGCGGCGTGACCGGTTGCCCGCCTCGCACGCTCCACACGCGAACCGATCCCGACTGATAACCAAACGCCACCAGTCGGCCATCCGGGCTGATCTTGGCGTGACGAATGCCATTATGCAGTGTGCGATTCGGCGGCCCCCGGTGGGTGCCGTCGGTCGTGTTCAACATTTCCCACGCGCCTCCCCGATCCACCGCCAGCAGGCGATAACCCGACGCGTCGAATCGCAGCAGACGGATTTTCCCACGCAACCGGATTGGAAACGGTTCCGGCAGCCGGCGTCCCGAATTCACGTCCCACAGATTGACCTCATGTTCGTTCGCCAGCGCCAGCCACCGGCCATCCGGACTGAATTCCACCACGGCCTCGCGGGGCACTTCCTGCACGATCAGCGGATCAAACCGTGCGGCATCGAAGATTTGAACCGACTGCTTGCCGATCAAAGCCACACGCCCGCCGTCGTGACTGAATTCGACGCGCTGCAATTCTCGCGGTGAGACGCGAACGGGTTCGACGTTGGACGCGATGCCCGTCCGCACGTTCCACATCCAGAGCCACAATTCGCCATCGGCGCGAAACGCAGTCAGCAACGTGTCACGCCGCGGGCTGAGCCAGACCTGGTGCAGTTCCCGGTCGTTCACGGTGGCGGGGTACTCGGAAATCTCGGGCACCGCCAGATCGTCACTGTCGGGAAAAAACCCGGTCACGACGTCCGGCATCTGCGGGAGGGTCAGTGTTTGTTCGAGCGTACCGGACGCAACGTGCCACAGTTCCAGTCGTTCGCGATCGGGCGCGACGACGGCCCAGCAACCACTCGCGGTCGAACAGAATTGGGGTCGGTTGGCTGACGACTCACCGCGGTCATCGACCACGAGGGCCACGGAACGGGCCACGGGCAGTTCGTGTGCGCGAAATCGCCGGGGCATCGCGACGGGATCGGGCTTGCCGGTCGATAGATTCCAGCGCAGGACACGGTTGCCACGACCGTTTGTAACCCACACCTGATCGCCGTCCTCGCTGAAAAATGTCTGGCCGATCGGTGGCCGGTCGCCGAGCTGGACCAGGTCGGGCGCAGCCGCGTCGTCGGCGAGGATTTCCCGCGAGCAGGCCATCAACAGCGGACGCGGCATGGCGTCCACCAACGACCGAATCCGCAACCGCAATGCGTCGGCAACGGGCAGACTGCCGTTCGACAGGCTTTCGTCGAGCGCTTCGTCCCGCCGCGATTCCAGCACCTCGGCCTGGTGAACCGCCTGCATCGTCCACAGCAGCGCCCGACCGATGTCTCCGTCGTCGAGCGCTTCCGCGCCCATCACACGGTGGAATTGGACGAGATTCGTCAGTGCCGCTTCTTCGTGGCGGCGTGCTTCACCACCGGCCACGTCCGCGTCGATGCGGGACCGGGCAAGTTCATCTCGCGACGACTCGGCCTCACGCCGGGACGATTCAGCCTGACGGAGCGCCTTGTCGGCGTCCCACTGTGACCGGATCGCGACATCGCGCTGAGTGAGCAGGTAGTTTTGAGTCCGGACGGCGTTCCGCCACTGTAACGTCACGCTCAGCAAGCCGGAGGCCAGCAGGAACATGAACCCCACCGCCAGGCTCGACAGGATCGGTTCGCGCTGGCACCAGCGAGTGAACCGACGAGTCAACGTCACGCGGCGGGCAAGAATCGGCCGCTGCTCTGTGAATCGCCGCAGATCGTTCGCGAAATCAGCGGCCGATTGGTAGCGGCCGTCGGCTTCGCGCGAGAGCGCTTTCAGAACGATGGTTTCGAGGTCCGCGGGGATGGCCGGATTCAGCTCTCGGGGCGGCACTGGCGACGAATCGAGCACCTGGTACATCAACCGACTGCGGTCGGTCTCGGGGAACGCCGGCTGAAACGTCAGCAGTTCGTACAGGGTGAGGCCCAGGATGTACACGTCTGTCCGCGCATCGGAGACGCGGTCGAGCATTTCCGGAGCCATGTAGCGCAGCGTTCCCACGACGTCTTCGCTGTCGGAGAGCGGGTTGGAATCGGACACGATTTTCGCGAGGCCAAAGTCGCTCAGCCAGGCGTTGCCGTCACGATCCAGCAGGATATTCGACGGCTTGGCGTCGCGGTGCAGCACGCCCCGCGAATGCGCGTAGTGCAACGCTCCGGCGATCTGCCGGATGATCCGCGCGATGAGGCTGATTCGTTCCGAGTCGTGGAAGTCCCGCAGCACGGCCACTCGGGGAAAGTTTGCGACCTCGTGCGATGAAATCGCAGGCTGGGGGACTGGAGTTGTGCGCGGGTCTCCAGACCCCGCACAATCGTCGACCGCAGGTCTCCCCGATGTCATGGAGACCGTTCCGGCGGGGTCAGGAGACCCGCGCCGAACATCTGACCTGCGCCGAACAGCGGCGGAAGACCCGCACCGAACAGTGTCACTCGATTTCAATTCGTCGGCCGCCTCCGTCGTGGTTCGCGGCCGGTTGCCGCCAATCACGGAGTCCAAGCCGCAGCCGTCAATGTACTGCATCGCGAAATAATGCAGCCCGTGCTGCTCGGCCAATCCGTAGACTTCGACGATGTGGCTGTGATGCAACTTGGCGATGGCGCAGGCTTCCTGCCGGAACCGTTTCAAATGCCGCTCGGTCAGAAACGGACTGGCTGACAAACATTTGATCGCGACCCGTCGGCCCAGCGACTCCTGCACCGCTTCGTACACGACCCCCATGCCACCGCGGCCAATTTCACGCACGATGCGGTAATCGCCGAGCCGCGTGGGAATGAATGGCAGCCCCTGCCGAGTCACGGCACCGGCCAGGTCGGCAGGCGGGTTCGCGAACAATTCGGTAATCCATTCACCAAGGTCGGGGAAGCGGTCCAAATACTCATCGGCCGTCGCGGCTTCTCCCGAGCCGAGTCGCAATTCAATTTCGACAGCGACCAATTCTGAACGCAGTTCCGCCCGGTTCCCTTCAGAACACTTGGCGATCCAGTCGGCGACGAGCGGCCGGAACTCACTCCGCCTCCACTCGCGTTCGAACTCGCGGGACAGGCGATCGACTTCCACTTCGCCACGCAGCACGGATTCGGCAGGCGGCAGGGTGAATTCCAGGGACGTTTCCAGAGACGTCATGACAATTCCCCTCCCTCACGCTCCCAGACCTGCCGAATGAGCTTGAGCATCCGCTGGATAGTGCGGCGCGTGTAGTTCAACTTGGCTGCGATTTCGTCGTTGTTGAAGCCTTCCAAACGCCACAGAGCGACCTGCTGGAGTTCCGGATCGCCCAGCAGTCCGACCAGCCGTTCGCATTCCTCGGTCAGCACCGCGTCGACTTCGGCCGGCTGGTCTTTGCTCGGCAGTTTGTCCAGAAACATGATGATGCCGCTGGTCGAATCGGACAGAGCCTGCCGTTGCATTTCCTCTCCGCCGCGTTTTTCCGCCTTGTCCGCCTTCGCCCGGTCATTCGCCTTGCGAAGCGCGATGACAGCCAACAGCCGCCACAACTCGTCGCGTCCGTGAAGCTCCGCGTGTCGCCCCTCACGCATGCCCCGGCAAAACACATCGAGCGCACTCAGCACGACATCCTCTTCATCGTACGCGGCCTGTTCGAGCGAGGTGCTGAACCGCTTGCGCACCAGTTTCGCCAGCCGACTCGCGTACCTCTGCCAGAGTTCACTGGCCGCGTCCTCGTCTCCCTGCTTGAGCCGTTCCAGCCAGCGCGTCGTCGAACTGTCGGAGAGCGTCCGGCGTGGCAAACGCATCTCACCGGAGAACCAAGCCGAGTCGCGCAACGCGAACGGCGCAGCGGCACCATCAGCCGGGAGGGGCTGCGTGGCGTCGCGCGGGATGGCGCGCAAGTCGATGAATTCGGACGAGCCGGCTGGCTGATCCGAGGGGGGGGAACTCACGAGACGAATTGAGATTCTCAAAAAAACATTGGAAAATTGTCACGCCCCGCACAAGTTTTCCCATTTACCCTACATGGGTGATGAAGCCATCCACAATCAGAGTGTGACGCAGAGAATGCTGCTGGAAGAAACCAACTCCCCGCAGTCGCTACAACCTGTACAAGTCACACAATCGCCACCATGTTGATTTGAGATGGGTTCCTGATGAGCAGGGATGCACGGCAGTCCAGAGAGTGACTGAGTGAGAAACCGCGACTGAGAAAGTGAGAACGAGAGACAGAGCGAGGCCAGCCTATCCCGAGTCGGTGTCACATCTCCCCAGACGAACCACCAACAAAGACTCGGGATAGGCTCTTTTTTATTCGTCCACTCGACGAGCCGGTCAATCAATTCAGGGGCCAGGACATGAAACCCAAAACCAAAGTCATGCTGTTCGTGGAGATGTCGTCCGCTAGTCCGTCTCAACGCGTTCAATTTCGCGATGAAATGCGGGGCCGCGACTGGCTGCCCGTGCCGAAACGCGCCGATACGTTCTGCACTTCGTTCGTCGGTCGGGCCGAAGATTCGGAAATTGTCCGCGCCAGTGAAGCCGACGCAGAACTGGCAGCCGACGCCAGTGGGGTCAAAGATTGGACCGGGACTTGCGTCCTGTCGGGCTGAGCAACCGTCGGAAAGTCCAACGGACCCCCGGTCAGGCCACGGGCGAATCGGATCGCTTCGTACCGAAATACGCTCAACTGAGCCAGATCCTGTCACAACTGTTGCCGGGATGGCTCACTTGTGCTCCGGGGAGCCTCACTTGTGCTCCGGGGAAGCTCACTTGCGTGACACGAAGGGGTCGGGAGTCTTTTTCAGGCCGCGAAGCGTGTCGAAAACTCGGAATCCGCTCGGTCGCGGCCTGAAAAAGACTCCCGTCCCCCTCGCATTGCCCTGTGTACAGCGAGTCGCTCACTTTGCTTTGGCCGCTTCGCGTGCCTTGGCCATCACGCTTTCCAGCGTCACCGACACGCCGTTCTGGCGTTTGCTCTCGTCGGCGGCTTCCATGTAGGCGTAGATCTCGAGCGTCTCGGCCTCGGTCACCGGCGGGATTCCCGTGCGGAAGAACTTGACGATCTCGGTGACCAGAGGATCGTAGCCGTCGTAAGATCCGACCGGTGATTCGCCTTTCTCGCCGGACGCCTTCCCGGTGTAACCCTTGCCTTCACGAAAAATGCCGACGCGGTCACCGGCCCATTTTCCCGTGACCTCGATCATCCCATCCGCCGTCTTCCCGCGTGTGACCGATTGGCAACCGGTCCCCATCACGGTGAACAGCGATTCCACGCCGTGAATTCCGTACCAGAAGAGGTCGGGGTGCGTGGCTTCGAGGCTGGCGGGGCTGGACGTTTCGCAGCGGGTGACCTTCCCGAGTGAGCCGCCACGCACCGCGAGCGTGTTCTTGCCGAACCGTAACGACGACGACGAAAACAGCGGCACCTTGTGTTTCTTGGCCGCCTCAAAGATGGTGATGGCATCGGCCAACGACCCGGCGATCGGCTTGTCGATGAACACCGGCTTGCCCGCCTTGAGCACGGGCAGCACCTGTTCGAGATGCGGCCGGCCATCGTTCGTTTCGAGGAACACGACATCGACGCGCTTGACCAGTTCGTCGATCGAGTCCACGATGTCGACGTTCAGCTTCTTCATCTGTTCGATGTAATCCGGTACGCGCTCGACACTCGATTTGATGTCCGGGCTGCCTTTCGGATACGCCGCGACAATGCGACAGCCGGCAACTTCGGGCTTGGGCGTGGCGGCGTTCAACGTTTTTGTGAACGCGATCGCGTGCGACGTGTCGAGGCCGATGATCCCCGCTTTCAACTCCTTTGTCGCTGCGACCGGCTTGTCTGCCTGAGCCGCCGCCTCGGTCGCTGTCACCGCGACGTTGTCGGTTGCGGTCGCTTTTGCATCGGCCTTCGCGACCTCACGAGTAGTGAACTTGCTCACGTCCCAGAGCATTACGGTTTTGTCCCGGCTGCCGGTGGCGAGCCATTTCCCACTCGGCGAAATCGCCAGGCAGGTGACCGGTCCGTCGTGCGCTTCGAACGTCGCGACTTCTTTGCCGGTCGCCACGTCCCACAACTTCGCCGTATTCTTGCCATTGAATCGACCACCGGCCGACGATGCGATCCGTGATCCGTCTGGCGAGAACACCACCGCCGTGATTGGCCGAGAGTGCCCTTCCAGAGTCCGAATGACCTGGCCCGAAGTCGCGTCAAACACGTGGATCGTTTCATCGTAGCTGCCGCTCGCCAAGACTTTGCCATCCGGGGAAAAAGCCACGCCGGTCACCGCTTTGTCTCCGGCGCCGAGCTTGCTCGCCACCTGACCGGTTTCCACATCCCACAACACGACCTCGCCCGCCTTTGTCGGCCGCGTTTCATTTCCGCTGGAAGAGGCCAGCCGGCGTCCGTCGGGTGAAAACGCGAGCCCAGTCACCGGCAACTCGTGCCCAGCCAACGCGAGGACTTCCTTTCCGGTGTCGATCTGCCACAACTTGATCGCCCCGTCATCGCTGCCGCTGGCGAGGAGATCTCCCGACGGCGACATGGCCACGGCCTGCACCTGCCCGCGGTGTCCCGTGAGTGATCGAATTTCCTTGCCGGTGGAAATATCCCACAGCACAACGCGCTGATAGGCAGCCGTGACAACCGTGCGCGAATCCGAAGTGGCCACGACGGACGGAACGTATCCGCCGAGTTTCAGCTCCGATCGCTCTTTTTTCTCCGCCAGATCGAACACCTTCGCGGATTCGTAACTGCCGGCGATCAGCATTTTTTCGTCCGGCGTGAATCCAACCGAGACGACCCACTCGGAGAATTTGCGGTATACCGTCACAGGCACCAGATTCGCTGCCGTCTTCTCGTCGCCGCCAGTTTTCGCTGCAACTTTGCGTTGCGCGGAGACCGGTAATCCTTGCCCCATTCCCAACAGCACCATCATGAGCAATACGGCCAATTGCCGGCAGCGGCCGGGTGAAGTTCTCGCGAGCATGAGGTCGGTCTCCGTAAGCGGTGGGGCAGATAGCCATAACGAACGGCAGACGTACCGTTCCCGTGTGGTGGTCTACGATACCCCAGCCACAGCCACGGGGGCAACGCTATCAGACCGGGGCGAGTATAAAGGTGAGTATAAAGGTGAACTGGACCTGACACCTTTGCTTTCCTGCTGTGCGTGCTGTGGCGCTGGTTTCCCACGCGACAGTTCGTGTTTTCCGGGGGATGGCGGCTACGCCAATCACCGGCTGACTCGTTTCGCGTGGCGGCACGAGAAACGTCTGACCTTGGTCAGCCGCTTCTACGCCGACGCCGCGTTGGACGCCGCGCCGCCTCGACCGAAGAAGGGGGCGAAGGGCCGACCGCGCGTGAAGGGGAAGAAGTTGCCCAGCCCGCAAGAGATCGTGCAGCGAACGCAGCAGCGGAAGAAGTTGACCGTCGCTTGGTACGGCGGCCAATCGCGGCAGGTCCAAGTCGTGACGGGGACCGGCCATTGGTACAAGTCGGGCGAAGGACTGGTCGCCGTGCTGTAGGTCTTCGTCCAAGGTGACATTCTCCGACGCGATCACGCTGGTTCGCCGAGATTTGTGGTCCCGCTGGATTTTTGCAACCCCTGCGTTCAAGATGGTCATGCAAAAACTCACCCCCAAGCAAAAACGCCAACTCGCCCGCACACTCACCCTGGCAACGTAATGGCAAAAATCGAGCTAACAGCCCATTGAAAAACACCTGTGGCGTACGCGGCTCGCGTGCGATTCTGCGGGAAAACGACGCACGCGAG
>JACRIH010000210.1 GCA_016235885.1 Planctomycetales bacterium
GATGTTGGAGAAGGTTTTGAAGAGCGCTCGAGCTAACGCTGAAGATCAGGGTGCCCGCAACGTGGATAGATTGACGATCATTGATGCTCGTGTGAACGAAGGCCCGATGCTCAAGCGAATGATGACACGAGGCCGCGGAATGTCGTATGTCATTCGCCGTCGCTTCGCCCACATCATTATTGAATTGGAAGCGGGAGTGGTAGCTTAGTTGTGCGTAATTTGAATTTGAGTTGCATTCAGTCAAAGCGGTTACAACCAACCCGATGAGATCGGGATCGTTTGCAAACACGAGGATGGCTGACTATGGGTCAGAAAGTTCGTCCAACAGGATTTCGAGTCGGCATCACTGAAGCATGGCGCAGCCGTTGGTTTGCGACTAAGCGGGAGTTCGGCAATCTGTTGATCGAAGATTTCAAGATACGCAAGTTCGTCAAAACTAAATATAGCTTGGCGGGGATCTCGAAGATCGAAATCGAACGAACTCGCGACCACGTTATCGTGCATCTCCACACGGCTCGGCCAGGAATCATCATCGGCCGCAAGGGACAGGAAGTTGATCGACTGAAGGCCGAACTGGAAGACCTCACCGGTCGTCGTATGGAACTGAAGATTGTCGAAATCAACAATGCGAATCGCAACGCATTGCTGGTCGCGGAAGACATTGCTTTGCAGCTCCAAAAGCGGGGCAGTTTTCGTCGCACGATCAAAAAGGTGCTTGATACTGTGATGGAGGCGGGGGTTTACGGGGTGAAGGTTCAGCTTTCCGGACGGCTCGGCGGCGCAGAAATGTCGCGCTGCGAGAAAGCCAGCCGCGGCTCGATCCCCCTTTCGACACTTCGCAAACACATTGATTATGGTTTTGCCCAGGCAACCACCGCTCAAGGACTGATGGGCGTGAAGGTCTGGATCAACTTGGGCGATTACTCTGAAGAGGAAGCAAACGATGGCGCTAATGCCAAAGCGGGTCAAGTACCGCAAAAGCCAAAGAGGTCGCATAAGAGGTGAGGCAACTCGCGGCAACACAGTCTCGTTTGGAGACTTCGGCCTGCAGTGCTTGCAGCCAGGTTACGTGAGAGCGCAGACCATTGAGGCTTGTCGAGTCGCGGCGATGCAATACATTCGCGGCGACGGCAAGTTATACATCCGTATTTTCCCGCACAAACCATGCACGGCTCGCCCGTTGGAGACGCGAATGGGAAAGGGGAAGGGCGAACCCGACCACTGGGTGGCGGTTGTCAAAAAAGGGACGGTAATGTTTGAAGTGGCTGGTCTTCCACAGGACGCAGCACGGGAGTGCTTCGCACGCGTCGCGTACAAGTTGCCGATAAAGGTTCGGTTGGTGGGACGTCGACCAGGAGAATAGACAGCGAGTAGGGTAGAATGGGAATCGGGTACATCATGAGCAAGACCAGTGAACTTCGAGAACTTAGCGACGAGCAGCTTGAGTTTTCGTTGAAGTCGACTCAGGAAGAGCTGTTTCGTTTGCGGTTTCAGGCAGCGACAGAAAAGCTGGACACGCCAACCAAGCTACAGAAGCGACGGCGGGAAATCGCCCGTATCAAGACGATTCAACGCGAGCGGCAGCTTGCGGCGTCACTTCCGCAAGTGAGTCAGACGTAGGATTTGTTTCCAATAGGAATTGAGCGATGCGAAAACGAGTCACCGGAGTGGTAACAAGTGACAAGATGCAGAAGACGAGGCGAGTGGAGATCTCGCGTTTGTACAAGCATCCCAAGTACAGCAAGACACTGCGGGCAAAGACCATTTGCCATGTGCATGACGAACTGAACGAGAGCCATCAGGGTGACGTGGTTGAGATAATTGAAAGCCGTCCCCAATCCAAGCTTAAGCGTTGGGACTTGATTCGCGTTGTGCAGCGAGCACCGCAGGTAACGGAGCTCGTTTCAGACACTTCGCACTCATGATGCCGCTGGCGTTGCGTGGGTGAGAATTACGCATCGAGATTCACTGACATGTTGGGATTCATTGGCGGAAGAGAAACGAGAAGCTGGTGCAATCATGATTCAGATGCAAACCCGGATGGATGTGGCCGACAATACGGGGGCCAAGATTGCCTACTGCATCAAAGTGCTTGGCGGGAGTCGTCGGCGTACCGCGGGACTCGGTGACGTGATCGTCGTGAGTATCAAAAAGGCGATTCCGGGTAGCGCAGTCAAACAGGGAGACGTCGCCAAGGCGGTGATAGTTCGCTGCAAACGACCGACTCGCCGTGCGGATGGCAGCTATGTGCGGTTCGACAAGAACGCGGTCGTCTTGATCGACGCCGAACTGAATCCCCGCGGAACACGCATTTTTGGTGCGGTGGCCCGCGAACTCCGCGACCGACGATTCATGAAGATCATTAGTTTGGCAAACGAGGTGGTGTGAATCATGAGAATTCGACGTGGCGATCTCGTTCAGATTCTGACGGGCGACGATGCCGGCAAAGAGCCTCGCAAGGTGCTGCAGGTGCTCCCGGTGAAGGGAAAGGTGTTGGTCGAGGGAGTCAATCGTGTTTACAAGCACGTAAAGAGAGGCCATCCGAAAAGCCCGCAAGGTGGACGGTTGTCGCGAGAGATGCCGGTTGACATCTCAAATGTCGCCCTCTACTGTATGGCTTGCGGTCGCGGAGTTCGAGTCGGCCTGAAGCATATTAAAGACGGCAGCAAAATCCGGTTCTGCAAGCGTTGCAATGTAATCCTGGGAACGGTCAGTCCGCCGAAAGCAAGGTACGTGGTAAATCCCTCCTGATATGAAGCTGTTGTCATGTAATCAGGCAGATTTGAGATTTGTTTTGAGTACGCCGGTTAAATCGCAGGTTGAGAATTGAGCTATGGCGCGTTTGCAGGATCGATACAAGAAGGAGATTGTTTCCAAACTGGCGAGTCAGCTGGTACGAAGCAATCTTCACGCTGTTCCGCGGTTGACCAAGATTGTGGTCAATATGGGAGTTGGCGCGGCTGTGCAAGATGCCAAGCGGATGGATGAAGCTGTCGCCAACCTAGCAACTATTACCGGCCAGAAGCCGCTGGTCACAAAGTCTAAGCAGGCAATTTCCGCATTCCATCTTCGACAAGGTCTTCCCATCGGCTGCAAAGTGACTTTACGCGGATCTCGAATGTATGAATTCCTCGACCGACTGATCTCACTGGCACTCCCTCGCGTGCGTGACTTTCGCGGATTGAGTGCGAAAGCATTCGATGGTCACGGGAATTACACGTTGGGACTAAGCGAACAATTGGTGTTTCCTGAAATTCAGGCGGACAAGGTGCAGCATACACAAGGGATGCACATCACCTTGGTGACGACCGCTAAAACGGATTCCGATGCGAGGTTGCTGCTTCGCGAGTTGGGAATGCCGTTGCAGGCGGACTAATAATCTTCGTTTCATTGCACTGGATTGTCCATTCAGTCGAGACCTCCTCATGGCAAGTACTGCAAAGATTGAAAAGGCCAACCGGAAGCCAAAGTTCTCGTGTCGCAGCGAGCGCCGGTGCCAACTCTGCGGTCGGCCCCGAGCCGTATATCGCAAATTCAAGGTCTGCCGGATTTGTTTTCGGAACTTGGCTTTGGATGGATTGATTCCCGGCGTCAAGAAGGCGAGTTGGTAAATCATGTTGACCGATCCTGTCGCGGACATGTTGACACGCATACGGAACGCCGTGAACATCGAGCGTCCGTCCGTTGATATTCCACAGTCGAATGAGAAGTCCGGAATTGCCCAAGTATTACAGCGAGAGGGTTACATTTGGGATTTCGAACACATTGGTGAAGGACCTCGGCGATCTCTGCGATTGAATTTGAAATACGGTCCGAATGGTGAGCGCCTGATCCAAGAGATTAATCGCGTCAGCAAACCTGGATGCCGCAAATACTCGAGGTCGATTGAATTACCTACGGTGTTGCAAGGACTGGGAATCTGCATCGTGTCCACGAGTCATGGCATTCTGAGTGACCGTGAAGCACGTGCCAAGGGAATCGGTGGCGAGATTCTTTGTACCGTAAGGTAGGCCGGCAAATAAAACAAATCGATTTGGGATTGAACAGAAGGTTTGAATAAAATGTCACGAATTGGGAAGAAGCCTGTTCTAATACCGGACGGCGTGACGGTGAGAATTGACAGTGGTAGTATCTCCATCAAGGGGAAGCACGGTGACCTAAGTCTTACGTATCACCCCAAAGTCACGGTGACCTTCGATTCCGCGGCGAAACAAGTGGACGTGACTAGGCCGGATGACTTCCGTGACAGCAAGGCACTCCACGGACTGACTCGCAGCCTGATCAATAACATGGTTACAGGTGTGGTCAAACCGTTCGAGCAAAAACTGGAGATCCAAGGCGTAGGATATCAAGCCCAGCTTAAGGGTAAAATACTTGAGTTGCAGGTTGGTTACGCCAATGTCGTCAAACTGCCAGTGCCGTTGAGCGTGATTTGCACTCTGCCGGACAGCACACACATTGTGTTGACCAGTCCCGACAAACAGGCAGTTGGACAGTTTGCCGCTGTCATTCGCAAGGTCCGTCCGCCAGAACCCTACAAGGGAAAAGGTATTCGTTACGACGGAGAACGAGTTCGTCGAAAGGCTGGCAAAGCGTTTGCTGGGGCCGGGGCAGGTTGATACTAGCCCTCCATTATTGCGGAATCGGCTTAGGGTAGGATGTGTACTTGAAATAATAGTCGTGGCGATTCGCTTGGATCGCCGTGTTACGTCTCAGCGGTTTTGGCGGTACGATACATTATGCGTCTGGAAAAACGAATCCAAAAACAGCGAAAGAACCGAGACTGGCGAGTCGGAAATCGCGTGCGTGGAACCGACGAGCGTCCGCGTCTTTCTGTGTTCCGCAGCAATAAATACATTTATGCACAGATCATTGACGATCAGGGTGGACGAACACTGGTTTCGGCGAGCAGCAAACAGGTTGAGGTCTGCACAAAGGGTGCCAATGGCGGAAACGCGGCGGCGGCGGCTCTCGTCGGAAAGACGCTAGCCACCCGAGCTTTGGAGCGCGGGATCAAGAAGGTTGCTTTTGATCGTGGAAGCTATCGTTACCACGGTCGAGTTGCTGCGTTGGCTGCTGCGGCTCGAGAAGGCGGATTGGATTTTTGATCGAGGCAAATCAGTCACAAGAGACTTTCCAACTCGGTGCGGGAGACAAAGCACGTGGCAATGGCGGAATCAAAGAAACAAGATAGTGGCGAAAAGGTGGTTCAGATTCGCCGCTGTGCGTGCGTCGTCAAAGGTGGACGACGATTCACTTTCACTGCGCTCGTCGTCTTGGGTGACAGCCGTGGAAAAGTGGGTTGGGGTTACGCCAAGGCGTCCGAGGTCCCTCAGGCTGTTGAAAAGGCGGTGAAGGGGACTCAACGGACCAGCCTCTCCGTTCCGTTGACCGGCTCGACGATCCCGCATCAGGTGGAGGGGCGATTCGGTGCATCCCGCGTCGTTCTGATTCCGGCCCTTCCGGGAACGGGTGTGATCGCTGGAAACACTGTTCGCGCAGTTGTGGAGTCGGCTGGAATCAAGGACATTCTCACCAAGAGTCGTGGGTCGTCCAATCCAATGAACTTGGTCAAGGCCACGATGGACGCCCTTAGCAAGTTGCGAAAGCGTGAAGATGTGGCGCGTCTGCGAGGAGTTTCACTGTAATGATTCTGAACGACGTTCATCGTGGAATTCAGAAGCGGAAGGGCCGCAAGCGTGTTGGCCGCGGAGCGGGCTCCGGCCACGGTCGCACAGCGACTCGAGGCGAAAAGGGTGCCAGTAGCCGCTCTGGTCACAGTCGCCGGTTGGGGTTTGAAGGTGGCCAAATGCCATTGTTTCGTCGTGTTGCGAAGCGGGGCTTTAACAACAACTTCTTCAGTCAGAAAATTGCGATCGTGAATATCGCGGTGTTGGACGCGAATTTTGACGATGGCGAGACTGTGGACCCCACCGTGCTTATTTCGACAGGGATCGTCAAGGGTCGGTTCGAAGTCATCAAGATTCTTGGCAACGGTGCCCTAACCAAGAAACTTACGGTGATGGCTCACCAGTTTTCCGAATCGGCGGCACTGAAAATCGTCGCGGCGGGTGGCACTGCGGAAAAAATATAGGCCTCCGCGCGGAAGGCACATACGGAGGGTGCTGACACAATCCGCTGTCCATTTGGCGGTGACGGAGCGGCAGTGCTGTTTGCGATTTGATTCGCTCCGCTGCCAAATTCATTCGCCTGAATTTGCGGCGGGGAAGGGTGATTCGCCATGTTGTCCAAATTCGTCACCGTCTTCAAGATCCCTGAACTGCGTCAGAAGATTTTTCTGACGCTGGCGCTTCTGGCCGTCTTCCGCATTGGAAACTTCATTCCGTTGCCGATGGTGACTCAGGACCAGATGGCAAAGGTTTTCAATGAGATGGAGGAGGGATCGGGAGGAGGAGGGCTCGGTGCCGCGCTGAAAATGGTGCAGGTGCTCTCAGCCTCCAGCTTCGGAATGGCGACGATTTTTGGACTCGGGATCATGCCGTACATTTCCGCATCGATCATCTTCCAGTTGCTGGCCAGTGTTTATCCACCGCTGGAAAAACTTCAAAAGGAAGGCGAGTCTGGCCGGAAGAAGATCAACGAATACACTCGCTACGCAACGGTGTTCCTCTGCCTTGGCCAGAGTTTCATGTGGGTGAAGACTTTGGCCGGAGGATTTGCTGGCTCAGGTAGCCTGTTGCTGGATGACTTCAGTAGTTTTGGGTGGCAGGTTCTCGCAGCGTTGATCATGACTGCCGGAACCATTCTGCTCATGTGGATCGGCGAACAGATTGACGAATATGGAATCGGCAACGGGATCAGTCTGCTCATCATGGCTGGGATTCTTGGACGACTTCCCCAAGCCATCGGCAATGTATGGGGAGCCGCAAAAAACGGCGGAATCGCCCTCGGCAGTCCAATGGGGATCGAAAAGATTCTCGTGCTCGTCGCCAGTTTTATTTTGGTAATCTTTATGGTCATCGCGGTATCACAAGCACAGCGCCGGATTCCGACCCAAAGTGCCAAACACGTTCGAGGACGCCGCGTCTTCGGCGGACATCGCCAATTCCTTCCGCTTAAAGTTAATCAGTCTGGAGTAATGCCAATTATCTTTGCGTCTAGCTTGTTGATGTTTCCAATGTTTCTGTTCCAGCAACTGGCGAATGTCTGGTCGGGAAATGACATGCTACAAGCCCTCGCCAGTGCCTTTGGAGGGGAGCGCGGTTTTCTTTACAACTTGTGTTACGTGGCGCTAATCTACTTCTTCTGCTACTTCTAGACGGCCATTATTTTCAACCCGAGTGACATGTCCAACAACCTAAAAGACTACGGAAGTTTCATTCCTGGCTACCGACCGGGCAAGAGAACCGCAGATTACCTCGAACGGGTAATGGTCCGGATCACCTACGTTGGGGCAGCCTTCTTGGCGGTCGTGGCGGTCATCCCCACTGTAATCGCTGATGTGATGAACATCGACATGGTCGTCGCAAGCTTTTTCGGTGGTACCAGCCTGCTGATCGTGGTCTCCGTCGGACTCGATCTGGTTCAGAAAATTGATAGTCACCTTGTGATGCGGAATTACAAGGGGCTGATGGAAGAAGACTGAAATCCCGCACAGGGGCACGGTGGATTTGTTTGGAGTTATGGGTGTTGAGGAGACACGGGTGATCACGCTGAAGAGTTCACGCGAATTGGAATTAATGCGTGAAGCCGGCCGCTTGGTTGCTCAGGCGCACAAAATCATCCGGGAAATGGTTCAACCGGGAGTTAGGACCAAGTCAATTGACAGCGAAGTGGAAAGTTTTTTTCGAAAGCACAATGCCACGCCACTGTTCAAGGGAGTGCCGGGGAAAGTTCCCTATCCTGCTTCGACCTGCATCTCAATCAATGAACAGGTGGTGCATGGGATTCCAGGTGAAAGAGAACTTTGTGAGGGAGACATCGTCAGCGTGGATACTGCTTGCCGCCTGAACGGTTGGTGCGGCGATGCAGCGTGGACCTACGCGGTGGGTCAAATCGACCACGAGAAACAGAAGTTGATGCAGGTTGGGGAACGGAACCTCTGGTTGGCCATTGATCATTTGTGCAAGTTTCAACGATGGTCGCAAGTGGCTGGACTGATGGAACGGGAGGTTCACAAGGCGGGATTCAGCGTCGTCGAACAATTCGTCGGCCACGGTATTGGTCGGGAAATGCACGAGGATCCGCAGGTTCCGAATTTTGTCAGTCCTCAGCTGCGAAGACACGATTTTCGTCTGGAACCGGGACTCGTCATCGCCATCGAACCAATGGTGAATTCCGGCACAAAGAATGTTCGCGTCTCCAAATCCGATCAGTGGACGGTGACGACAAAAGACAATCGTCCGAGTGTACACTTTGAACACACAGTCGCTATCACATCCACCGGACCGGTGATCTTGACTCGTCTTGACGACTGAGAATTGAGAGCCTGCCGACTCGCCCTGATTACCTGTTTTCAGAAAGAAACCTAGCCAAGTACCTTGAGAACGAATGGGGCAGACGCTTATAATCTGCGGCCCTCATGATCGCCAAATGAAATTGATCGAAGTCCTGCCATGAAGATACGTTCGAGCGTGAAACGAGTTTGCGAGAGTTGCAAGATTGTCCGCCGTAAGGGGAAGATCTTTGTTATTTGTTCAGCCGACGCACGTCACAAACAGCGACAGGGTTAGCGTCCGGATACGAAATCTCACAGAGTCGTTTGCCATAGTCACAGGAGTTTTCGAGTATGCCTCGTATTCAGGGCGTTGACATTCCACAAGACAAGCCGATCTACATTTCTCTCACATATCTGTACGGTGTGGGGCGGACGTCGGCGATTCAGATTTGTCAGACCCTCGGCATTGATGTCCAAAAGCGAGCCAAGGAGTTGACGGACGACGATATCGCTCGCGTTGCCAATCTACTGGACAAAGAGTTTGTGATTGAAGGTCAGTTGCGACGCAAAGTGCAACAAGACATCGCTCGATTGCGAGATATCAACTGCTACCGCGGGATTCGACATCGACGCGGGTTGCCCGTGCGTGGTCAGAGAACGCGGACCAATGCTCGCACTCGCAAAGGTGCTCGCAAAACAGTCGCTGGTAAAAAGGGCGTGAAGGATAAGTGATAGTTGTCCGGTTGCTTTTGACCGAATTGCGGTTCTGACTTCGAAAAAACATTCAGTGGTCGGTCGAATTTCAGGTAGGAGATTGTCGAGTGGGCAAGGCGAAGAAAAAGGTTCGCAAGAATGTGGCTCGGGCGATTGCCCATATCAAAGCCTCATTCAACAACACGATCGTGACGATCACCGACGTGAATGGTGACGTCCTGTGCTGGGCCTCAGCGGGTGGTTCCGGATTTAAGGGGAGCCGTAAGAGCACACCGTTCGCAGCCCAGCGAGCAGCCGAAACATGCGCAGAGCGAGCGTCGAAATTTGGCGTCAAGGAAATTGAAGTACGAGTGAATGGTCCCGGAGCGGGCCGTGAGAGCGCGATCACAGGGCTCCAGACATCGGGTCTGACGATCAAGGCGATCGAAGACGTCACTCCACTTCCGCACAATGGGTGCCGCCCGCCCAAGCGGCGCCGAGTTTAGATGACGGTGAATTTTGTGGCTGCTTGGTTCTGCAACGCAGCGGTTTGAATAATCGCCTGTTGGCCACGATCAAAACAATCAATCGGTAACCTTGTTTGACGATTCACAACGGGACTGAGCATGGGACGATACACAGGACCAGTTTGCCGACTTTGTCGCCGCGAGGGCGTCAAGCTCTTTTTGAAGAGTCTGCGGTGCGATTCACCCAAGTGTGCAATAGAACGACGTGAAAACCAACAACCAGGGATGCACATCGCGAAGCGGCGCAAATCCACGGACTACGGAAACCGATTGCGAGAAAAACAGAAGGTCAAGCGATTCTACGGCGTGTTTGAGCGTCAGTTCCGCCGGTATCTGGATATTGCGGGGCGGTCGAAAGGGAACACCGGCAGCACGCTGATGAGTCTCTTGGAGCGTCGGCTGGACAATATTGTCCATCGTCTCAGTTTCGCCGGATCGAAAAAAGAAGCCCGCCAACTCGTGAATCATGGTCACATCCGTGTCAACGGAAAAAAGGTCGACGTGGCAAGCTATCTCGTGAGCGCTGGCGATTCCATTACTGTGAAAACGCGGCCGCGCAGCCTGCGAGCAGTGCAAACAAATTTGGAGCAACTTCAACGGCCCGTGCCGGAGTTTCTCAGTGTGACCAAGGGAGACAGTCCCGAAGGCAAAGTATTGCGTCTTCCTGGAATCGGCGACGTTTCGATTCCGGTTCAGCCAGCGTTGATCATCGAATTGCTGTCTCGATAACAGCGAATCAGGAGTTCCAATGATGCGTATTCGATGGCGGGGTTTGGAAATTCCCAGCCGGGTGATTGCCGATGTGGATACGGCGACACCCACCTATGGTAAGTTCATCGCCGAACCATTCGAGCGAGGGTTCGGCGCAACGATTGGTAACAGTCTGCGTCGAATTCTGCTCTCCAGCTTGGAGGGCAGTTCGATCACTAAAGTCAAGATCCAAGGGGTTCAGCACGAATTTACCACGATTCCCGGCGTGGTTGAAGACGTCACAGATCTCGTTCTGAATCTGAAATCGCTCATCGTCAAGAACCACAGTTCCGAGCAGAAGATTTTGCGGATTGATCGACATGATCGCGGAGTTGTCACGGGCGCGGACGTGATATGCGACGACCAGATTGAGGTCATCAACAAGGACCTCGTCATCGCCACTATGACCGACGACGTTCCATTGGCACTGGAGATGACCGTCAAGAATGGCAGGGGTTATGTACCTGCCACGGAACAGACGGAAGGTGAGCACGAAGTCGGTACGATCCCGCTCGACGCGATTTATTCGCCAGTGTCCCGTGTCCGTTACAAGATTGAAGACACCCGCGTCGGTCAGCGCACGAACTACGACAAGCTAGTGCTGGAGATTTGGACGAACGGCACAATCAGCCCGGAAATGGCTCTTGTTGAGGCGGCCAAGATTCTCCGGAAGCATCTCAACCCATTTGTGACCTATCGTGAACCCGGCCCAGAAATGCCCCCGGAGGGTGGGTTGCGCGGCATGCTCGAAATCACGGGCTACTCGCCAGTGGATCTCGAACTGGAAGAGAAGCT
The DNA here is from genome assembly GCA_016235885.1 of Planctomycetales bacterium. Lineage (GTDB taxonomy): Bacteria > Planctomycetota > Planctomycetia > Planctomycetales > Planctomycetaceae > JACRIH01. The sequence goes on from JACRIH010000210.1 coordinate 11,164, forward strand.
GAATATGAGTCTTGCCGAACTCAACTTGTCAGTTCGCGCGACGAACTGCCTTGAGTCTGAAGGAATCAACACCGTTCGCGATCTCGTCAGCCGTACTGATGACCAGTTGCTGCAAGTGCGAAATTTCGGTGAAACCACACTGCAAGAAGTCCGAGATCGGCTCGATTCGATTGGCTTGCGGCTGGGTATGCGAGTCGGTCAAGGCGCACCGGCTCCGCGACGGTAACCAAAGTTTGAATTGAATTGAGTTGTCATGCGACACAGAGTTAAAGGCCGAACCCTCAGTCGAACGGCGTCCCACCGCAAAGCCATGTTTCGCAACATGGCCGTCAGTCTGATACGCACATTGGTGACGGATGACGAAGGCCCACAGAAGGCCACTGTGGCGGGTAGAATCACCACGACCGAAGCCAAGGCAAAGGAGCTTCGCCCCTTCTTGGAGAAGCTGATTACACTGGCCAAGAAAGCGCTGCCTCAGCAGGCTGCCGCCGCGCAATTCGCGACGTCTGCCGCAAGGAATTCGGCTGAATGGAAAGCGTGGCGGGATTCCGATCAGTGGCAGAAATGGAATCAAGCCATCGCCCCGGTCGTGAATGCCAGGCGTCGCGCGTTCGCGGCACTGCGGGACAAGCAGGCTGTCAGCATTCTGTTTAGTGATCTCGCCCCTCGATTCGAGAATCGGGTCGGTGGTTACACTCGCGTTTTGCGAATGTCGTCCTTTCGCCTCGGCGACGCTGGACGTCACGCGGTGATCGAGTTCGTTGGAAAGCACGATCGAGTCAAACAACGTAAGTCCACAGCTCCGGCCTCAATGCTGGTGTCCGATTCCGCTTCGCCTGATGCGTCACCGGCAGCAGAATCGGAAGCCGCAAGCTCCTGAGTTTGTCTCGACAGTCAATGTTGTGCGAGAAAGGATTCTCAGCAACATGTCGTCCGACTTGGTCCACACCTGCCCATTCGATTTCAGCCGCGCGATGCGGCGGTTGTGTGAAGACCTTGTCGTACGGCTCCCGGAATTCCACCACGTGGGTATGGATCAGGTCGTGGTCACGTTCGCGCAGGCCCGCCGCCGCGTCTCGCATGGATTGCAGGCCAAGCTCACGCCGCTGCGTTTCCAACACGGGCAGATAACCACTCACCGGAACGGCCGCGAATGGACGATCCAACGACTGTATCAGGGTGAAGCGGAGATGCTTTACATCCTGACTTTTTATTTGCCGCGGTTCCAAGACCAGTCATTTCGCGAAAAGCTGATCACAATCGTTCATGAGTTGTTTCACATCAGCCCCCGATTTGATGGCGACATTCGCCGGTTGACCGGACACTACCACGTCCATTCGCACAGCCAGAAGGAATACGACGAGCAAATGGGTTTGCTGGTCGATCGCTATATCTCCACCAGGCCTCCCGCCGACTTGTTCGCATTCCTGCGGTTGGATTTTCGCTCGTTGCTCCTGAAGCATCGAGGTGTTGTTGGTTTGCGAGTTCCAATTCCCAAACTGGTCCCGATTTCCAAGTCGGCGTGATGCAGCGGAGTCGTTCACTGCCGGGAAGAATCTCGGCGGACGTCGAAACGGGCAGCGATTTCACGCCGCATGCGGCAGCGATTGGCTCGCCACAGCCTGACGCAGGTTGACGTCCATTTGCGGGAACGGAATCTCGATCCGGGCCTCATCCAGCGACAGCTTGATCGCACGCAGCAGGCGTTGTCGAATCAACGGGAAGTCTTCTGTGCGGCACCACGCTCGGACCTTCCATTTCACCGCGCAGTCTCCCAAGTCATCGAGAATTATTTCGGGAGCCGGTTCGTCCAGCCGGCCGGGCACGGTCGTGACCGCCCGCACCAGCACGTCGTAGGTGAAATCCACGTCAGCCGAATAGGCGACACCAATCGTGACATCGACTCGCCGTAGTCGATGGAATGTCGTGTTCTCGATGGTCGAGCCGAAGATCGAACCGTTCGGAACAAAAATGCGCCGATTGTCGCCCGTGTCGAGCGTGGTACTGAACAAGTCGATCTCGTCCACCTTGCCAGATTGTCCGCCGACGATGATCTGGTCTCCGACGCGGTACGGGCGAAAGACAAGGAGCATTACACCGGCAGCGAAATTGCTGAGCGTCCCCTGAAACGCCAAGCCAAATGCCAATCCCGCAGCCCCCACAAGCGTTGCAAAGACGGTCGTGTCCACTCCGAATTTATGAAGGCAACTCAACAGTGCCAAGCCCAGAACTAACCAACGTGAGAGCTTCGAGAAAAACTTCGTCAGTGTCTCGTCAATCCGCGCCCGGCGCATTCCGCGAGTCACGATCCGGCTCATCCAATCGGCAAGCATCCATGCGCAGAGCAACACAATCAGCGCGCTGACCACGTTGCTGCCGCGAGTCATGGCGAGATCCGGCAATGATTCCCACAACTGACTGAGCTCCATCTCGTCTTCTCCCGGTCGGCAATTCCCGCCGACGAATCAATCTCACGAACGCACAAATCGAGCGGCCTCCCGACCCAACGCCGATCAGTGGAGGGGCGGGATGTTATCCACGACTGGCCACGGTGGAAATCCCGGTTTGACTGACCGCTGATTGCATTCGGTGTTGCGTCATTCAGTCCGGATATCTACAACTCCGCCCACAAAATCCGACAAATTCGTCGGAGGATTCGTTCAGCAAGGCCGGTCGTTCGGTCGCAAGCCAGAAGGGACCACATGATCGACCCCGAAACTATGAAAGTCCTCGAAGAGAGTGTGCGAGAAGTTCTTGTGTGGGTCGGCTTCGGCACGCTGGTCGGCCTGACCGCGAAGGCCATCATGCCCGGCCGTGACCCCGGCGGAGCACTCGCCACGCTGCTTTTGGGAATCGGCGGGAGCGTGATCGGATGTGGATCGCTCATGTTCGTTGCGAACGTGCCCCGCGTGACCCCCATCAGCCCGCTCGGCTTTGCGACGGGGACGGCCGGAGGATTCGTGCTGTTGTTCTTCTATCGCTTGCTCTCCGGAACCCTCATCAAGGAAGCCGAAGACAAGCCGTTCGTTCAGAGACGCGAGCGACGTCGAGCGGCATGAAAGTCTGAACTCGCTCAGCGCTCGAAATCGAGTGCGCGGAGTTCAGCGATGACCGCCGGATTGTCCAGCAATTCGCGGAACTGCCGCACGGCTGGCCGGTCGAGTCGGCTGCGGGGAACGACGAAATCATCGTGCTCGAGTTGATATGGGATGAACTCCAAACCGTACAGCCGCGAGACCGTGCTGATGGCCAGCCCCCAATCGGCTCGCCCTTGGCTCACCGCCGCCGCGACCGCATTGTGCGACTGGCCTGCACCGCGTAACCCGGCGGGCAAGCCGATTTCAACGGCCGGTCGATCAAAACGCGAGTACCGCTTCCCGAATTGCGGTTGACCATCGTGCAATCGAGGTCGCGAAGTGCCGCGGCGACCGCACCGGCGATGTTTTCGATTCCGCGAAACCAGTTCGAGGTCGTCCCGGAGACTTGCGTTGATCGCAGTGGTCCCACTTTTGGGCGATCAGTTTCCGATGCCACCGCAGAATCGTGTCCGGCGTGACGACGGTCGCCAACTCTGACAACCGCCATCGGCCCAACGCCTTCCCCTTCACCGCCAGCCGGTGCCGCTGGTCGTCGTTCAGCCGCAATCGCTTCTTGCCGAGCAATTCACGCAGCACGCGGCATTCGGTCTGCAAGTAGTCGATGACTGCAACTGCTCACGATTGATCCAGCCCGAGAAAACCAGCAGCAAGAATTGGAACGGCGACAAGAACCGCGGAACAGGACATTTCCTGATGATCTTTGGGAAAGGACTGGTGCTGCGTCAAACCTAAGATTGGGGGTGGTAGCCACGCTCGCCCGAGCGTGGGTAGACGACAAGTACAGGGGAATTCCCACTGTCTGGCGACCGTGGCTACCACCCAAAATCAAGCTTTGACGGGGCACTAGGACAAGGTGCCCGTTCATGGGGTGGATCGGACATGGCCCACCGAGAACTGTCCTGCATCACCATCCATATTGGACCATTCTCCCGACATCGCTCTCCCAACCCAAGAGTCCCCGCAGAAAAAAGTTCGATCGCCGTCCTGTTGTCCCGATTCGTGAGACTCGTTGGAAACTGCTGTCAACGAGTCTTTTCATTGACGGCAACAAAGCTCTTGGCGCGTAAGAAATTGTGGGACCTCTGCCACACCAACCGGTCGGCTATTGCAGCGGAAGTGTGAGGGGCCGTGTGGGCGACCTCGGCCTGGAATGGCACCGATCCGAGTTCCCACTGCGATTCGAATCCACACTCACTGCTCGCCATCGTCCGCGTTAACCAAAACCGCAATCAGCAATTCCCGCTCCCTGCCTGCTGCTGTCTCCGTTGACGGGGCTCGACGAGCATCACGAATTCGACAACCATCACGTCGTCGAGCGAACGGCCGGTGATTCTCGACCCCGATCAGCCTTCCAGCAATTCTTCAACCACTTGCCCGCCGTCAAACAAACGGACCGGGCGTTTGACGCGGTCGGGGATGGTCGTGGCGGGGTCGATGCCTTGGAGGTGATACATCGTGGCCAGGATGTCTTCCGGACTGATGGGGTGGTCCTTTACGAAAGCGCCTGTCGCATCCGAGGCACCGACGACGGCGCCCGGACGGATGCCCGCACCGGCGAGCATCACGCTGTACGCCTTCGACCAGTGATCTCGCCCGCCACCACGAGTGTTCGTGCTGATCTTGGGCGTCCGGCCGTGCTCGGTCAGGCAGAGGACCAATGTGTCGTCGAGCAGGCCGCGTTCTTCGAGGTCGATTAGCAGAGTGCTGACGGCCGCGTCGAATCCGGGCAGCAATTCGTCGCCGAGCCGCGTGAAGTGGTCAAAATGAGTGTCCCACGCCGTGTTGACGATTTTGTATTCGTCCCAGAAGACAGAGACCAGACGGCAGCCGGCTTCGAGCAATCGGCGGCTCGTCAGGGCGGCCTGACCAAACAACGTCATGCCGTAACGCTCGCGCAGCGACATCGGTTCGCGACCGATGTCGAGTGCGTCGCGGAGTTTTCGCGACGTCATGAGCGAATATGCCATGTCGCTGAAGCGGTCGAGACTCTTCCCGGCGAAAGACTGATTCAGTTGCGGGTTTTGATCATCGAGTTGTTGCAGCAGCGTGCGGCGGGTATTCAATCGATCCACTGTCAGCTCTGGTCGCAGCCGAGCATCTTTGGAAATGAGCAGCCGGCTTTCGGGAGTGACGCCGAGGTACGGATCTTCAACGGTCACGTCCTTCAATGCGTCGAAAAATGAAACGCGAGGGACTTTGCTTGTGGCCTGTCCCTCGAACTCGGTCCACACCGGATCGTATCCGTGCCCGAGAAATGTCCCATAGGGACCGGCACGCCGGAACAACTGCGAGAACGTGCTGAATCGAAAGGGCAGCCCGATGTTCCGCGGCACTTCCAGCGGAGCACTCGATGCCGATTGGTCTGCGAGGTAATCCAGCACGCTGCAAAAGAACGGATGATGCCGGCCGTCGAGCGGATTCGTTTCGCTCGTGAAATCGATGGCGGGGAATCCGGTGAGCGTGTAGAGATTCGAGTGATTGTTGTGCTCGTGAGTCATGGACCGCACGATGGCCAGACGATCGATCAGTCTCGCGACTTTGGGAAGCTGATCGCAGATCGCCACTCCCGGAACGGACGTGCTGATCGCGCCCCATTTTCCGCGAATCTCCTCCGGCGCGTCGGGCTTGGGATCCCACGTCTCGAATTGAGACGCGGCACCCTGTAAATAAAGCAGCAGGATCCGCTTGGCCTTCCCGAACGCCGAACTGGTCTGGCTGTGGTTCTGAGAAGCTGCCAACGATTCCAAGTAGAGCAATTCCGGAAGAGACAACGAGGCCGCGCCCAAAGCGCCGACCCGCATGACCTCACGTCGATTGCAGTCACGGCCGAAGAGACTGGCTGATCCAAGAACGCTCAGCATTGCGAATGCCTCTGGTGAACGAGGTGCCCTACTCCGCAGCAAATCTGCGATCGGGTCAAAATCCTCGACGTGATCCTACGCTTCATCGCAGTCAATCGCTACTTCAGATAGACCAAGACTCGATCGATCGCTGGAAACCGGTCCGTCTTGTGTTTGCAATGGATGCGGCGTCCAACTTGGTCCACCAGTCTGTTGAAAATGTAGGACGGGCTTCCTCGTCCGTCGAATTCATCGGGGTGGAGAAAGGGGGGAAGTCCATATCTTCATCCTGAGACGGATGTCGTCCTGATACCCCTGCTTCACATTCGGCGTTCGCGAGAATCGATCGATACAACCAAAGCCAACAACGTGTGACTGGAACCGCGGTTCACACGTTCGTTTGAACGCTTCTTGCCGCAGCCCGGCGAACTCGGCTATACTCGGCTCAACGTTTGGCGAGCGTTGAGGTTCGGCGTGGCGTTTGGCTTGGCCGCAAACCTTGATAGCTGTCGGGGAGACAGAGCATGGAGACCGACATCGGCACCGTCGCGGGCTTGATTTGGAAGTTGCTGAATGCGAGCGGCCCCATTTCGATGACGCAGTTGCTCAAGGAAATCGACGCACCCCGCGACACCGTGATGCAGGGGCTGGGCTGGCTGGCTCGGGAAGGCAAAATCCAATTTGAAACCGAGGGACGCACGAAACGGGTCACGTTGTCCTGAGCCGCCGGAGGCATGACGTCTCGGACACTGTGTCACAACACAGCCACGATGGCCGTGTGTGGAAACCGTTTGCGATACCACTTGCACGAAAGGCGGGCCACAGACATGGATGCTCCAGTGGACTTCGACGGACTCTGCAAACTCGGACGGAGAGCGCTCCGAGAACGGAAACCGAAGCAGGCGCTCCAGTTTTTCGAGCAGGCACGCCTGTTGGACGACTCCAACGCGGACGTCCATGAAAGCCTTGGCACCGCCCACTTCATCGCCGGCACTTACGACGAGGCGGTCAAGCATTTTCAACGTGTGCAGAAGCTCGAGCCGCGACGGTCTTCGGCGTTCGTCAATCTGGGGGCGGCGTACAATCGCAAGGGAGACTATCAGAAGGCCATTGACGTTTTGCGGCGTTGCGTGTCTGTCGACAAGAAATGTGCCGAGGCGTACTACAACATTGGAATCGCGTATCGCAAACTGAAGCAACCCGCCTTGGCTGTCCCCGCCTACAAAGAAGCGATCCGCCTCAACCCGAACATGGCCGACGCTTACCTCAATCTTGGTAACGCCTACGCCGAGATGAACAACCTTCAGCAGGCGATGATCCATTTCAAGCGGGCGTTGGAAATCGACCCGGACTTCGAGAAGGCCAAGCGCGGACTCGCCGAGGCCGAGGCGGCAGCAACGGCAGGGAAAAAGGCGATCAGCCCATTCGGGCGACTGGTGAGCGATCAGGATTTGGCTGCGGCATCCGCAGCATCCGTCCCCGCCCGAAACCTCAGTGAACCCGAACGCATTGCCGACCGTCAGGCGTTGCGAGACATCCACTCCTCGCTCAAGAATGAAATGCAGGGGCTGGGCTGGCTGGCTCGGGA
>JACRIH010000207.1 GCA_016235885.1 Planctomycetales bacterium
ACGCGGACCCGACCGAAAAGCCGGCAGCGAAAGAAAGCGAACCGGCGTCCGACGAATCAAAGAAGAAGTCCGAATAGCACGGCGAGCCGAAGCGTCAGGCTTTCGAAGTCTGCAAGACTTCGGAAGTCCGTGTTTGTTGCCTCGCGGCCCGATGGAGTTGAGACCTGTGTTATTGAGCATGACCGGATTTGGTGACGCCCGCCTCGACGACGGACGAATCGCAGTCGCGGTCGAAGTCCGGACGGTGAACAACCGGTATCTCAAGGTCATCACGAAGTGTCCCGATGCGTTCGCGGCGCTCGAGGGGGAGGTCGAAAAGATCGTTCGCGAGACCATCGCCCGCGGGACGGTCAGTGTGGATATCCGGCTGCATCGCCTCAACGGCGGATCGGGTTCGTCGCTCAATCAAGAGGCGTTGCAGGGGTACTGGCGGCAATTGGTCGCGCTGGCAAAGACGTTGCACGCACCGGCTCCATCGGACCTCGGTGCGCTGTTGGTCTTGCCGGGCGTGGTCGCCGACGATGACGAAGCGGGCGGAGATCTCGATGCGGACTGGAAACTGACGGGAGACGCTCTGCGTCAGGCACTCGGGAAGCTGCAAACGTTTCGCGTCGATGAAGGGCGGTCGATGCAGGAAGACCTGCGGGTGAACGTCAAAGTGGTCGCCGATCGGCTGAACGAAGTCGCGGTCCTCGCACCGCAGGTGGTGAGCGAGTACCGTACGAAACTTCTCGAACGGGTTCGGCAGACGATCACCGAGGTGGAGGTCACGGTGACGGCAACGGACCTGATTCGTGAAGTGAGCATCTTCGCGGACAAGTGCGACATCAACGAGGAAATCACGCGGCTGCGGTGTCACTTGGAACAGTTCGAAGCGTTCTTGAATTCGGCGGAATCGACCGGCCGCAAGTTGGAGTTTCTGACACAGGAAATGTTTCGCGAGGTGAACACGATCGGGTCGAAAGCCAACAATGTGGCGATTGCTCATTCGGTGGTGGACATGAAGGCCGCCGTCGAAAAGATCAAAGAGGTTTTGCAAAACGTGGAGTGATCCCAGCGTGAGTCAGTCGGACGCCGAGTTTGAGAACATGCAATTCGTGGTCCTTTCCGGGCCGAGCGGCAGCGGAAAGACGACGATCGTGGAACGACTGCTGGCCACGTCGCCGGTGAAACTGGTCAAGTCCGTCTCGGCGACGACGCGGTCTCCGCGCAAGAACGAGACGGATGGCGAGAACTATTATTTCCTCAGCCGAGACGACTTCGCGGCGAAGCGCGAGGCGGGGGAGTTTTTGGAGTGTGCGGAAGTCCATGCCAGCGGCAACTGGTACGGCACGTTGAAATCGGAGGTGCGGCGGGCACGGAGTCTCGGCGGCTGGGCGCTGCTGGAGATCGACGTACAGGGGGCGATGCGGGTCATGCAGGAACACCCGAACGCCCTGACGATTTTTTTGCGGACGTCATCGGAAAAGGAATTCGAGCGGCGTCTGCGGGCGAGAGGGACTGAAACAGAAGAGGTCATCCAGCGGCGACTCGATACCGCCCACAAGGAATTGCAATTCGCTCCGCGCTACAAGTTTCAGGTGGTCAACGACGACTTGGATCAGGCGGTGCGGGACATCAACCGAATCGTTCAAGATTGGGAGAAGAAACCCGATGCATGAGGAACTGAAAGAAGAACAGATCGTGAACAAGGTCGGCGGGCGGTTCAAGCTGTCGACACTGATCCAAAAGCGGCTGGTCGCGCTGAACCGCGGCTCCCGGCCGCTGGTCGAACTCCAGTCCAAGAATCCGATGGACGTGGTGATCGCCGAAATTCTGGAAGACAAGATCTATCTCGACACAACCGGCAAGGTGGCTGTGGTGCGGGCGGATGAAGCGGACAAGGTCGATGCTGGCCCAACACTCGATGACCTGTGAACCGAAAGCGTGAGACGGCCGCCGTTCCACGGTTGAAGGGACGCGAAGTATTGCTCGGCGTCACCGGTGGAATTGCCGCGTACAAGGTGGCCGATCTGGCGAGCAAGCTGGTTCAGGCCGGAGCGGGAGTGTCGGTCGTGATGACTCGCTCGGCGCGGCGGTTCATCGGCGCGACGACGTTCGAGGCGTTGACCGGCCGCCCGGTGCCGCGCGGCACGTTTGCCCCGGTCGAACATTTTATTGGCGAACACATCGGGCTGGCGCGGCGGGCCGAGGTGTTTGTCATCGCGCCTGCGACCGCGAATTGTCTGGCCAAACTGGCGCACGGTTTGGCGGATGACTTGCTGACAACGCTTGCCCTCGCATTCACCGGTCCGGTACTGGTCGCCCCCGCCATGAATTGCGAGATGTGGGCCAAGCCGTCGGTGCAGCGGAATGTGGCTCAGCTTGAGTCCGATGGCATCGAGATCATCGCACCGGGCGAGGGATGGCTGAGCTGCGGTCAGGTAGGAGCCGGCCGCATGGCGGAGCCGACGGAGATTTTCGAGCGGATCATGCGGCGACTTTCGTAGCAGCCCGTCAAAAAACAGATTGGATCACAAATCGGTTGGCTTACGACGCCGCGCTCTCCTGCTTGTGCGGGTACGGTTCCAAATGGACCAAGACATCGCGCAGGCTCGCGAATCGTGTGACCAAGCGATCCTTGACCGCGTGACCAATGCGATGACCTTCAGCCACTGTGAGTTGAGCATCGACTTCGATGTGGATGTCGGCAAAATACTCCAGGCCTGACTTGCGGACCCGGAGCTTCTCGACTGCTCGGACTTGAGGCACCGCCTCGGCGGTTTTCCGGATTTCATGCACCAGTTGCACGTCGGCCTGTGAGTCCATCAGTTCGCTGGAGTTGCTGTGAAACATTTTGGTCCCCGACCACACAATCACGGCGACGACGACCAAAGCCGACGCCTCGTCTGCTCCGATCCAGGCGGGGCCACCCCAACGCACGATGCCCAATCCGATCAACACCGCCAGCGAACAGAACGCATCGCTGCGGTGATCCCAGGCGTTGGCCATCAACGCACTCGATCCCGTGCGGCGTCCCACCTCTCGCTTGTAGCGGTACAGTCCTTCCTTGATGAGCACGTTGGCGGCAGCGATCCACAACGTCCAAACCGGCGGCAGGTCGTGAGGCACCGCGATCCGCTGCACGGCCTCCCAACCGACCAGCAGCGCCGACACGATGACCAGCAATGCCAGGTTCGACCCTGCGATGGCTTCGGCACGAGTGTGCCCGTAGGGATGTTCGTCATCCGCGGGCCGTTGTGCGACTCGCAAGGCAAACAGAACGGCCAGTGACGTGACCACGTCGCCCAACGAATTTACGGCGTCGGAGATCAATGCAAACGACTGGCCGACGAGACCACCGACCAACTTCACGATTCCCAGACACAAGTTGACGGCCAGTCCCAATCCGGCCGCAACCGTGGCCTCTCGATAGACAGGACGCATCGAGGTATTGTCGACCAAGAAAGCACCATTTCGCGAGGAGGCGAATTGTCACGGTGTCGAACGATAACGAGTTGACGCACGGTTGGCTCAGTTTCTCGAATAGCGACTGTTCCCGCAACGAACCCGAATTCAGAAAGGTCCAAGGCTACTCATGCCGCAGCGCCTCGATCGGGTCCAACCGTGCGGCGCTGCGAGCAGGGTAAACTCCGAAAAGGACTCCGACCACCACCGACACAGCGACCGCCAGTGCAGGTGACCAGACGGTCACAATGGTTTTCAGATCGAAGATGTGTGTCACCAGATGCGCCAGCGTGATGCCGACAGCCACGCCCAGCAAGCCGCCTCCGGCGGTGAGCACGACCGTCTCCACCAAAAACTGCCAGGTGATGTCGCTGCGTTTGGCTCCCATCGCACGGCGGACGCCAATCTCTCGCGTCCGCTCGGTCACGGTGGCCAGCATGATGTTCATGATGCCGATGCCGCCGACCATCAGCGAGATCGACGCGATCGCCCCCAGCACAAGCGTGAAGGTTCGCTGAGCCTGTTCGATCCGTTCGAGCAAGTCGAGCGGTACGAACATCGCCGTGTCCTCTTTCTTGTGAAACTGTTTGATTAGTCCCTCAATGATCCGCGCCGTCTCCTTGACGTGAGCCACGTCGGCCACGCTCACGGTGAGTTCGCTGATTTCGAGTTTTTCCGCTTCCCACGTGCCGGCCCGTTCGTACGTCAGAATCTTGCCGAATCTCGCCCAATCGGTGTCGAAGGGAATGTACACATCGCCGTTGAAATCCTGAGCCGAGCGATTCGCGCCGACGCCCATTGATGCGGCGTGTCGCTGGGTCACGCCAACCACCTGGAAGTACTGCTTCTCGATTCGCACCGAGCGGCCGATGGGATTCTCGAACGGGAACAGTTTCTCGGCGGTTGCTGCGCCGAGCACGGCCACGTTGGCATATTGCTGTTCGTCATATTCGTTGAGAAACCGTCCGCGGGCCACACGCAGGCCGTTGAGGTCCGGAAAATTGGGTTTCACTCCGACCACACGCCCTTCGAGCTTGAGCTCAAGATACCGGACCTCCCGGCGCGATTCACGCATCGGCGTGGCGTGCCGTGCGGTGGGGATCGTCATCACAATTCGATCGAGATCCTGCCGCGTCAGCCCGTATGCGAGTGCCGCTCCGCCGCTGGCACTTTCGGTCGAATCGCGAGCCGGCTTGACGCTCCGCACGATGATGTTGGTGGCTCCCATGTCCTTGATCTGCCGCACGGCCTCGTACCGCGCCGCCTCGCCGACTGCCAGCATCAAGATCACCGACGCGACACCCAGCACAATGCCGAGCGTCGCCAATGTCGAGCGGAGCTTGTGAATCGCCAAGCTCTTCAACCCCAGCCGGATTGTTGAGAGTGCCTGCAAGATCATGGTAGGACAATGTGAGTCGTCGCCTATCTCGCCAGAGATTGGGCGAATGTCGGAACGCGATCCCAATCACTGGCGAGATTGGCGACGGTACCCTCAGCAGCCCGTGTTTAGCCCCCGAACGCACCGCGAACTGCTGGCTGTCCGGGAGCTGTCACCGCCCGGTTCGCCTGCTGTTTCGAATCGACAGGTTTGTTGGTCGCATCCTCTGGATGCTTCTTTTCGGTATCGGCCGCGGCCTCGACACGGGCGCGGGCGTCGAGGGCCACCCGATCGCCAACCGACAATCCGCTGGTAATCTGGATGAACTGATCATTGTTCTCGCCGACAACGACCGTGCGGCGTTCCAGCGTGTCGTCCGCGATGACGAACAGGACGTGCGAACCGGCGTGCTCGGCAACGGCTTGGACGGGGACAACCAGCACGTCGGACAGACGATTGACCAGAATCTTGACCTCGGCGGTCATGCCCGGCTTCAGGCCGCCATCCTCGGGAACATTGGTGAGCCGGACCATCGTTTCGTACTCCTTCACGCCACGCTGATCCCAGAAGCCACGGGCATCCGCAAGCGTGGCGACCTTCTCGACAATGCCGGACAGCACACGGTTGGGAAACGCATCGACGCGAATTTCCGTTGTCTGTCCTTCTTGCAGTTTCTTCACGGCCGATTCGTGAATGCGGACGCGCACCTGCAACTCATTGAGATCCGGCAGGCTGAAGAGCCGCTGTTGAAAATGCACGATGCCACCAACCTGCACGCGAGCCGTTTGATCCCACGGTCGGTCCTTGCTGTAGACCAAGATTCCGTCGCGAGGTGCTTTGACTGTGCAGCGTTCGAGTTGCTGTTTGAGGCGGTCGAGTTGGGCTTTCTCAATCGCGGCTGTGGCGACGGCGACGCGGTAATCGGAATCCGCTTTCGCGATCGTCGAATTCTGGCTGCGCGTACATCGCTCCATTTCACGGGCCGCCTCTTCCGAATTGGCCGACAGCTCCGCCTCCGTCCGTTCGCGAGTGAATCGCTCCAGCACACGGAGTTTTTCCCTGGCCAGGTTGAGCGTGTTTTGCGACTTGGTCTCGGCAAATTTCTCGGCCTCCACTTCGCCAGTACTGAGATACCCCTTCCTCCGCATCCGCTCGGAGTATTGCAGGCGATCGTGCGCACGCTTCAACTCCTCTTCGGCGATCAGCACTTCCCCTTCGATCTCCCGCTTCTCCTGCGGGAAGTCCCCCTCGACATATTTTCGGAGGTCAATCTGAGCGAGCTTCAACGCCAGCTTGGCTTTTGCGTTTTCGCTGGCCGCCTGATTCCTAGCGACCTCCAGATCTTCCTCGGCCGCTTTGGACTTCGCGTCGGCGGTCCGCGACTTGACTTCCTGCTCGGCGATGGACCGGCCCAGTTTGTCGGTGTCGAAGCGGATGACGATGTCTCCCTCGCGGACACGGGTTCCCTCGGGAGTGAGATCGACAATCTTGATCTGTTCCCCCTCGACCTCGCAGCGGACTTCGACGGTCTTGGAGCTTTCCAACTCACCGCGCTCGATGACGGTGATGGGCAACTCGGCGCGAACGGCCGTGGCCGTGACTTCCGGCAACACTTCGTGTTCACCTGCATTCCAGCGAGAGACACCGTAGGCCGACAGCGCGATGACTCCCACAACCACCCCGATCTTTGCGAACAGTGATCGAGTCCACGGCCGCTGGTGTGCCTGGTCGACGTACGATCCGGTTCTCTCGCCGTTGCCATTGGAATGACTCAACGGACTCGCGATTGGACGGAGCGAATTGGCGACGGACCGTGCGGCCGGTGATTCCGTCGGCGGAGCAGCGCTTTCCGCAGGCCGCAGAGAAGACGAGGCGGGCTTGGCAGTCTGAAACATGGCCGGTCCTTTCGACACAAGCACAACACTGAACGGCAATCGGTGACACTCTCGACGAACAGACGAGTCGGGCGGCGTCAGACCCCGGACTTTCCACGAGGCATAATCATTATCCAGAAACTAACGCCTTCCGGATCGTCAAATGAATGACTTGTCGACACCGCCATTGGTGGGCTTCAAAAAACGAGGCAGGTAAACGCGGGGCAGGTAACGGGGGGAGACTCAGGCAATCAGAGTTCATTGGAGGGAATGTTGTCTAACCAAATCGCACTGATTTCAAAATCGGTCATCCGGGGCGTAGAATTGTGGCATCGAACCGATGCCAGTTGAGTTTAGTCTCAGAGGCACCCTTTTACACACCGAAAACTAACGCCCGCCTCGGCATCCTCGAACGGCGGGCGGCTGTGACGCTTCGTGCAGGTCAACAAGTCGGCTCGGTTTCCCTTGCACCAGCCTTTGAACATCACGCGGAACTTGTACCACGAATTCGGATCGAAACCCTGCTCCGGCCCTTTCGGATTGATCAGCACTCCGTCGGCCGGGGCTTTGACATACGACGCCGTGTCGAAGAAGTCGGCGCACCATTCGGCCGAGTTGCCCGCCATTTGATACACCCCATCGGGCGTCGCTC
>JACRIH010000208.1 GCA_016235885.1 Planctomycetales bacterium
CGCCCCACCCTACGGCTACGGCGGCATCAGCCCGTGGACCAACCGAACACCTCTCCTACCACAGTTCCCGATCCCCACACGCTGCCACGCGTGTTGGGTCCGTTCGATGCGATCACCGTCGTCGTTGGGTCGATCATCGGTTCGGGGATCTTTCTGAAGGCGGGGCAAGTGGCTGCCGGGTTGCAGAGCTTTGGGCTGGTGATCGCGGTGTGGGTGTTCGTCGGACTCGTCACGCTGTGCGGTTCACTTGCGCTGGCCGAACTCGCCGCGATGCTCCCTCACGCCGGCGGTCCGTACGTCTACCTGCGCGAAGCGTACGGGCGACTCCCTGCTTTTTTGTGGGGTTGGACCGAGTTCTGGATCATCCGCACCGGCTCGCTCGGGGCACTGGCGTGCGCGACGGTGATCTACATGAACGTGCTCGTCTCCATGTCGCGAGGGATGCAGGAAGCGGTGGCGATCGCGATTGTCGTCGGGTTGTCGGCGATCAACGTGATCGGCACGCGCTGGGGAGCCAACGTCCAGAACGCGACAACGGTGATCAAGGTTGGATTCCTGGCCGTCTTGATCTGCCTCCCCGCGCTGCTCGGGAAAACTGACACGGGGAATCTGACTCCGATGTGGCCCCAGACCGTCGATGTCAGTTTGTGGAAGGTGCTCGGTCTGGCGATGATTGCGGTCCTCTGGCCCTACGACGGCTGGATCAACATCGCACCGATCTCCGAGGAAATTCGCCACCCGCAACGCAATGTGCCGATTGCTCTGGGGCTGGGGATGCTGATCGTGATCGGCGCGTACGTCGGAGCCGTGGTCAGTTATCACCTCGTGCTGCCGTACGATCAGGTCGCGAAATCCTCGGCGATCGCGTCGGACGTGTGTCAGCAAATATTCGGCGGCTGGGGCGCGAAGATCGCGGCTATCGGCGTGATGTGTTCGACATTCGGTGCCGTGAACTCCAACATGCTGACCGGGCCGCGCATCTATTTCGCGATGGCTCGCGACGGCTTGCTGCCGGCAGCCGTGCGGCAGGTGCATGCTCGCTTCCAAACACCGGCCAACGCGATCGTGATGCAATGCGTCTGGACGGTGATCCTGACCGCCATTGTCTTCGCGCGGAAATCGGGTCCAGCGGACGAAGTGAAGGATGCGTTCGACGCGCTGACCGATTTCGTGATTTTCGGCGGTCAGATTTTCTACGCAATGGCCGTGGGAACCGTGTTCGTGTTCCGCGCCCGGATGCCGGACCTGCCACGTCCCTATCGGACTTGGGGTTACCCCTTTACTCCGGCTCTGTATTTAACCGCCTTCATCGCCGCCATCATCAGCCTGTTCGTCAAAGATCCGATCCAGTCCGCATCCGGTCTGCTGCTGATCGCCTCGGGCGCGGTGTACTACGCCTGGGCCATCCGGCGGTCGCCCCGCTCGTGAAGTCGTCGGAATGATGCGGTCCAGCCCTCCCGGAAACTTTTCACAAAAGCTGGCAAGATGCGCGGTCACTCGGACGGTGTTCAGCATTCCTGACTCTTGAGGTACAGATGCTGTGAGCTGATTCGCAGCTCAAATGCCTCCCGGAGCTTCTGTTTCAGTGCCGCGACTCCCCACCGCAACAGACCGGCCACGTCGGCTTCGGGCTTGCCCAGCAGCGCGACAATCTCGGACAGGGATCGGCCGTCGATGTGTTTGAGAGCAAGGCTTCGCGTTGGTCGGCGGGGAGCGACTCGAGCGCTGTCAGGAGTTCTCTGGTCGCTTCGCGCCGGGCGGTGCAGAGGGACACGGCGTGGCACGACCACCTGGCGTTGGGGAGTCATCGGCGGACGTCAGTTCCGGTGGCGGCGAATGCGGTGGCCAGCCCGCTTCGACGAGCAGCTCGGTCGCCCGGAGCAGCGGAGCGATGGTCGTGGCCTCGTGGCGAGCGTCTAACGTCCACCGCAATTCGGTATCGCCGGCGCGGATGACATCCCCGTGTTGCAACGCATGTTGAGGACGTCTTGTCGCTGTTGACCAGAGTTCCCCACCGGCTTTCCACGTCGCACAGGAACGCCCGCCCGTCCATGACACGAATCTCGAACTGAACTCGCGATACGCTGGGATCGTGCAGCGTTACCTCGCAGTCGGCACCGCGCGTAACCGGACCGTACCGAGAGCCGCAAATGCCGTGAGCTTCGTAATTGGCGGGAGCTGACTACCGATTCGGCTGTCTGAACTTGCCTCTGCGGGGAGTCCCTTCTAAACTGCCCTTCTTCGCAACGGACGATCACCCATAGAAAACCAAGGTTGTTGAACAGGTATCGAGTCATGAAGAACGACATTCATCCCAATTACGTTGAAACCGAAGCCGTGTGTGGTTGTGGAAACAAGTTCAAAACCCGCAGCACAGTCGCCAAGATTCACGTCGAAATCTGTTCGGCCTGCCATCCATTTTTCACCGGCAAGGTGAAGTTCGTGGACACCGCCGGGCGCGTGGAAAAATTCCAGCGCAAGTACGGTTGGGTCCAGAAAGATGCGACGGCCGAACCCGCCCAAACTTGATCTTCGGGCAGTCCGACGCAGGCCACCTGAGCGTTTCTCGGCGAGCGGGGGGCGTCAGCCCTCTGATTGTCAGAGGGTTCACGCCTCCCGCTCGTTTTTGGTTTGACGCCGCTGATACACTGCTCGCGACCACGGATTGGGGGTAGCCGAATTCGTGAGAATTCGGAGACTGGCCGTTAAATCAGCCCGAAGTCTCATGACTTCGGCTACAGCCATAATGTCTCATTCATCACGGCGAGAGGCACAAGTCTTCCGTTTTTACGTTCTCGATTCCCGGTAACTTCCCGTGTTCCCCAGCCTACAAGCCAAACTCGCCCGGTACGATGAACTGGAGCGCATGCTCCTCGATCAGGCTGTGCTCGCCGATACGAACCGCGTGCAGGCGATTCAACGCGAGCATGGCGGCTTGGCGAAGTTGGCGCTGCGAGTCCGCGAGTTCAACCGGTTGGAGGAAGAGATCGCGACGGCCAATGGGATGCTGGTCGAGTCGACCGACCCCACCGAACGTGAGTACGCTCAGGCCGAGATCAATGAGCTGACCGGCAAGTTCGATGCGCTGCGTGCGGAACTCGAAGACATCGTTCTCGCTGGCGATTCGGCCACGCGGGGCAGCCTCATCATGGAAATCCGTGCGGGGACCGGCGGCGAAGAGGCGGCATTGTTTGCTCGCGATTTGTTCGACATGTACCAGCGTCTGATTGCCCGACGCGGGTGGAAGATTGAAATCATCGAGTTGGCCGACGCCGAAATGGGTGGCCTCAAGGAAGTCGTGTTCAGCGTGACCGGTGACGGAGCTTACCGCGAGTTGCAGTTCGAGAGCGGTGGGCATCGCGTGCAGCGGG
This sequence comes from Planctomycetales bacterium, assembly GCA_016235885.1. Taxonomy (GTDB): domain Bacteria; phylum Planctomycetota; class Planctomycetia; order Planctomycetales; family Planctomycetaceae; genus JACRIH01. Next base: position 3,372 of record JACRIH010000208.1, read on the forward strand.
TGCCCGAAACCGAAACGCAGGGGCGCGTCCACACCAGCGCCGCCACCGTGGCCGTGCTCCCCGAAGCGACCGATGTTGAAGTGGTCATCAAGAGTGAGGATTTGCAAATCGACACGATGCGGGCCGGCGGGCCGGGTGGCCAGAAGGTCAACAAGACCGAAAGCGCCGTGCGCATCACCCACCTGCCGACGGGCATCGTGGTGAAGTGCCAGGACGAAAAGAGCCAGCACAAAAACAAAGCCAGTGCCATGCGCGTGCTCCGCAGTCGCATCTTCGAAAAAATGACCGAAGCACAAAACGCGGCGATGGCGTCGGAGCGCAAGCTGCAAGTCGGGTCCGGCGGCCGCAACGACCGCATCCGCACGTACAACTTCCCGCAAAACCGCCTCACCGACCACCGCATTGGCCTGACGCTTTACAAACTGGACCGGGTCATGCAGGGCGAACTCGATGAACTGCTGGACGCCATGCGGAAGTTTGACCGCGACGAGCGGTTGAATGCCGGTCCAGACGATTGATCACCGGCGGACGACTCGCTGGGCTCGTTCGTCCTGCGGCAACGGGATCTTTTCGAGCAGGAGGTCGATCACGCGGTCCGACGTCATGCCGTCGCTTTCCGCTTGAAACGTGGTCACGATCCGGTGTCGCAGCACCGAATGCGCCACGGCCTTGATGTCGTCGGTCGTGACGTGAAATCGTCCGTGCAGGATGGCCCGGGCCTTGCCGCCGAGGATCAAGAACTGGCCGGCGCGCGGACCGCCACCCCACGAGATCAGCGGCTTGATGAAGGCCGGAACGTCTGGTTCGTTGGGCCGCGTGGCGCGGACGAGGTCGCGGGCGTACACGAACACGTGATCGGCCACCGGTACTTTGCGAACGACTTCCTGCAACGCGAGGATTTGTCGGCCGGTCAGCGCAGTTTGCAATTCCGGCTCGTCGCCGCTGGTCGTCTGTTTCAGGATGCGGAGTTCTTCGGCCGCCGACGGGTACTTCACGAGCAGGTTGAACATGAACCGGTCGAGCTGCGCTTCCGGCAGCGGATACGTACCCTCCTGCTCGATGGGGTTCTGCGTGGCCAGCACGAAAAACGGTTGCGGCAGGCGATACGTGTTGGCTCCAGCCGTGACGTGTCGCTCCTGCATGGCTTCCAGCAGCGCCGCCTGAGTCTTTGGCGGCGTACGGTTGATTTCGTCCGCCAGCAGAATGTTCGTGAAGATCGGTCCCTGCATGAACTGGAACGACCGCCGCCCGGTTTCTGGATCGTCCTGCAAAATGTCCGTCCCCGTGATGTCGGCGGGCATCAGGTCGGGGGTGAACTGAATCCGGCGAAACGAAAGTTGCAGAATCTTCGAGATCGTGCTGACGAGCAGCGTCTTCGCGAGACCGGGCACGCCAACCAGCAGGCAATGACCGCGGCTGAAGAGCGCGATCAGTAATTCGTCGACGACGTCGTTCTGCCCGATGATGACTTTGGCTATCTCTTCCCGCAGCCGGGCGTAGGCCGTCTGCAAGCCGCGAATGGCTTGCGCTTCCAGTTCGCGCGGGTCGTGTTCATTCGGGGCTTCGGCTTGGTCGCTCATGGTGAACCCATCATGCAATTTCAGGCGGGGAGATGCAACCGCGTCAGTTCGCGAACAGCCCAGCCACTTTCGGTGACAGATGACTGCGGACACGAATCCTTTTCTCACCACGGCTCAATCTGCCGGTTGGTTGCGGTCGATTAAGAAAACATGAACTTCCGAGATTCCAGGGACTTGACCTACCCCCGTGCCCGACGAATACATTACTGTCCGGTCGTGCCAATGACTGGCACACATCGTGGGATTGGAGTTCCGGCGTTCGCCGGGTTCGAGGCAGCTCGAAGCTGAACTTCAGTCGACGTGGTCATGGAGGACGCGTGCGAATGCAACCTGAGCGACATCGTGGATGGAGAGGTCTCAAAATGTATTGGGCTGTTCTCGCCTTGGTGATTGGTGCCGGTCGCGAAACGCAATCGCAAGACGCAGCCGATGCCGTTCTGCAAGCGCCCGCCGCGTTCGGTTCCGGCAGCCTCGTGATCTGCGGTGGAGCCGACATCCCCGCGGCGGCTCTGGAGCGGTTCGTCGAACTCGCGGGTGGCAAGCGCGCCCGGATTGTGGTCATCACTTCGACGATGCAACCGGATGCCGTGCAGGAAGAAGTTGACGAGTGGCTGGAGTTGCTCGACGACGACAAGGTCGCTTCGGTTGAGGTTCTCCACACTCGATCGCACGACCGGGCGGACGAAGAAAGCTTTGTGAAGCCGCTGCGTGAGGCCACCGGTGTGTGGTTCACGGGGGGCAATCAGGCCGTGCTGTCCGACACGTACCTCGGCACACGGACCGAAACCGAACTCCGCAGCCTGCTGGCTCGCGAGGGCGTGATCGGCGGGATTTCAGCGGGGGCGGCGGTGATGTCGCAGGTGATGATCCGCGGCGGTGGCGATCAGGCGGAGATTGGCGAAGGCTTCGGGTTTCTTCCCGGTGCGGTCATCGATCAGCACTTTCTCGTGCGCAACCGGCAGGCTCGATTGATGAGCGTGCTCGAAAAAAATCCCAATCTGTTCGGGCTGGGGATTGATGAAGGGTCTGCGCTGATCATCGAAGGGCGGCGGATCTCGGTCGTCGGGAGTTCGCACGTGGTGGTCTGCATGCCCGGCAGCGACGAGCGCGAAGAAATCGTCCGGCTGCTCAAAGACGGCGACGAGGACGATTTGATCCTGCTCGGCGAATCATTGATCTCGAAACTCGTGACCGAGGAAATGGAGTTGTCGAGCAGTGAGGAAGTCGAAGACGACGAAGACGATGATCTCTTCGACGGTCGCGATCTGGTGCCCGATTTCGAGGACGATGAGTCCGAGATGTCGTGACGCGGTGTTCGAAAGCGATCACTCCGGGCGACCGTCCGCCATCCAAGTCATTTCCGCAGCGCACCGGGCCGTCTGGCGGCTGGCGGCGGAAGGACGTTCGGCGGCGGTTCGAGTCCGCCCAAGATCATCTTCAGTGCTTCTTCCACCTCCGGCAACGTCTTCACCTTCGCGATGGGAGCTTTCGTCGTGCCGCGCACTTCGACTCCCACGGCTCCCTTGGTGGCCAGGCCGATCGCTTCATTCACAAATGGAATTGGCAGGCGGTTGCGACCGCCGGACGAACGGAATTCCATGTTCACGTTGCCATTGAACGCGATGGACCCGCCCCCCCACAGACTGATCGAATCTCCCTCCAACAGGACGGGTCGCAACAGGAAGCGTTCGCCACCGATTGTGAAGTCGACCTTCGCCTGCCGGAACGCGGTTTTGTCCGTGGGAGTCAGCGTGAGGGCGTTCAGGATGGCGACGATCACCGGCAGTTCGTACAGGGCCGCGGGGCTGACGAGCAGTTGTCCGCGTCCTTCCAGACCCTGCGCCGTGGGGCCTCGTCCGCGGAGGTCGGCCCAGCCATTCATCAGACCGTGCAGTTTGTTCCGACCGGTCATGTACTGTTGAGCGTAGCGGGCGAGGTTCCCATCCTGGAGCGTGACCAGCATGTGATAAGACGTCACCCCCTCGAGCTTCGCGATCGCATCGAGTGTGACCATCCCCTCGATGGCCCGGGCGACGACGTGCCCCCCGGTTGTTTCCAGATTCTTTGGCGGCCGGCCAGTCGCGTCGAGTTGTTGCAATGTATCGCGCGACCCCAGCACCAACTGCGTTCCCTCGATGCGAAACGGTCCCTGCACTTGTGTGAGCTGGTAGCCCTTCACGAACACCGAATCGAGGTCGATCTGACCGGTTCCGACCACCTGCCGGTCATCCCATGTGCCGCGCATGCGGACGGTGCCAACCATGTTTTCCAGTTCGACTCCGGCCGTCAGCGTCGATCCCGAGTACACAGTGGTGAAATCCCACGCGGCGGTGACTGGTACGCCCGGCTGCATCGAGCCTAAAAAATCGAGTTCGCCTGTGATCGACAACTTGCCGCGACGCGGGTCGAGCGTATCGACGATTTCACGCAGCCCTGCCCGGAGCGTTTTGCGGAATCGCTGATCCGGCACCAGATCGTCCACGTGCAGATCGTACAGATGCGCCCGCCAGCCGCTGTTCGGATCGAATTTGGCCTCCCCCTTCAGACTGACTTGCGTCTCTTCGTTCCGACCGGTCAGCGATTCGATGTTCATGCTCCCCTTGCTGTCGAACGTCAATTTCGCGCGGACGCCGCTCAGCGGATACGGAAAGGATTTCATCAACAGCCCGGCATCCACCAGTTCGGCGTCGAAATTGAATTGTGGCGACGATCCCAGTTTCCAGACGAGCTTGCTGCGCGTGACATTCAGTCTGCCCGTCGGGTTGAATTCGTTCCAGATCGCCTGCTGACTCACTGGTAGCGCGGAGTTCAGTGTTGAATCCAGCGTTGCGCCCACGGCTGTCACGCTCAGGTCGAGCATGTGAGAACCGTCTTCGTTCCGACGATATTCCCCTTCGCCGGCCAGTTTCGCCCCGTCGTGCTCGGCCGTCAGCTTTTGGAACCAGTAGTCTTCCCCCACGCCCTGCACGACGCCACTGAGGTTCGTCATCGCGTACGGAAACGACGTGCATTTCGCCGTGCAGTCGGACAGCCTGGCCCACAGGCGTTGCAGGTACGGCTGGTTCGGTCCCGGCGAACGCAAGAGAACCAGCGTGCCGTCGAAAGTGCCTTGCAGGCGGAGGGCGTCCAGCGCGGACCGCATTTTTTGTGGACAGGCCGCACGGAAATCGTCGTCGATCGCCAGTCCGTTGCCACTGAACCGGTATTCCGCCTCGGCTTCCCGACCCGGATTCTTCACGCGGCCGATCAGCGTCACCGGTCGGCCGCCGGCGATGCCGTTCATCGAAATGTCCAGGATGTCGCCCCGTTTGGTCACCGTCCCCGTGATCTGTTCGATCGGGTACGGGAACTTCACATGCCGAGCCGTGCAAGACTTCGTGGTCAGCACACCATCCAAGTCCCAAGTACCGCGGCTGTCTCGCAGCAATTGGAACGTCGCGTCCACTTTGCCACCGGGATGCAGATCATCGTAGACACCGCGCAGTGCCGCCGGCAGCAGCGCTCGCAAGCGTTCTTCCAGTTCGATGTCGGTCACCGTGGCAGTCAGTTCGGCGGGCAATCCGTCGCGGTCGAGGAACACGCGACCGCCGCCGCGGAGCTGGCTCGATCCGGCGCGGGCGGAGAATTCGCTGATCGTCACCTGTCGGTTGTCCACGGTGACCGTGCCACGCACATCCTGCCACGGATCGGGCAGCGCCTCGTGCCGCCAGTCCCCCTGCTTCACGACCAGCTTCACGAAGCGCTCGTTCTCCGCCGTCGATTTCCATTGGGCGAAGCGGACGTCCAGATCGCATACGGCCGTCAGCCCGAGATTCGGCAGCGAGAACGTGGCGTCGGGGCGGGCGTTCCGATCCGCCGCGAGAAACGGATCACTCGACAGGACGGGGCTGGCCGAAGTGATCGGCTGCAACGCATCGCTGCTCCGGATGCCGGCCGCCAGTTTCACTGCGCTGCCGGCCGCCTGCGCGAGCGCCGAACGAGCCTCGGGCGAAACGTCCGCGATCAATTGCAGCAAATCCTGATTCACCGCGAGGTCTTTCACCGCCGCCGCCATCGACCACGTACCGGCCGCGAGGTTCAAGTCGCCGCTGAGTTTGATGATTTCCGCCGAGTCACGCCGCGCCTGTCCCGTGACGCGATACCGTCCGCGGCCTGACGGGATCAGTTGGAGATCTGCTTCTCGCAACGTGACAGTCGCCGGTGTGCCGCCACCGAGACGCTCGAACCGCAGCGTCACCGTGGCCTGCTCGATGCGCACTTCTGGCGACATTCTGCCTGCCGATTCGCTCGGCAAATTGAGGTCTTGAAAATTCCAACGCCCCGCCGGATCGCGGGCCAGATGAATTTGCGGACGCACGTACCGCACCCGCTGAACCTCAGGCTTTTCCGTCAGCGTTTCCGGGTCGATGGCCATCACGATTTCCGGCAACATCAACAGCGGAGTCGCCCGCCCCGGTGTGGCCAGTTGGCAGTCGTACAAATGCACGTCGCCACGCAAATCGAACTTCGCCCGGCCGATGGCCACCTGCCAGTCCGGAACGTGCTCGCGAAGCATCGCCACAATTTTCTCGCGCAGCAGTTCGTCACTCTGGTTCCACAGCTTCAATGCGTACCGTCCCCCCACCGCTCCGCCGATGAGCAGGATCAGGGCCAGCCAGAGGATTGTGTTGCGAATGGTTCGCACGGGATCAGAGGTTAGGTAGTCCGGACCCCCTGGTCCGGACGGGACGACGTCCGGACCAGGGGGTCCGGACTACGGTCAGCGGTCAGAAAACGATCCACGAACTACGATCTCCGAGTCTTCATCAGCCACCGCCCACCCACCGCCGCCAGCACGGCGAGTGGATACTCCGCGGGCAACCGATACCGCAGCGATCCCACGAAGACCGCATGTACGAGTGAGAAGTACACGATCGGGGCGAGAGGCAGCAGCCAGCGTGACACATCACGCCACGTGTGCCACCAGCCAACGATTGCCAGAACGACGAGTGGCACGAAGCAAGCCAGCACTCCGATCCGCACCCAAGCGTTTCCAAACTGCGCGGCGTTGGGAACCGGACTCCAGAACCGCGTCAGCTTCGCGAACGCGAGTTGGATTGCCCGACCGGGATTTTCCGTCACGAATACGCGTGCGGCGCGGCGGTAATGTTGGTCCGCGTCGTACTCCGACATCCGGTCGTACACGCCGTCCTGCTCGATGAATGTCATGTCACTGTCACCGGTCGCTTGCGGATTCAGCCCGTCGTACAAGCTTGGCCCGACCCAGAGTGTCGTCACGACCGGGTGACCGGTCGCGAGATAATTTCGGATCACCCACGGGCTGAGCGTCACGATCAGGCCCGCGAGCAGCAGGCAACTCTGCATCCACCCCGCGCGACCGGTTCGTAGTCCATGCCACATGGCGAATGCCGGTGCGATGAGCAGCCACGTCGGGCGCACCAGCGTCGCCACGGCGGCGAGGACTCCCGCAGCGATGGCGATCCAATTGAGTTGACTCTGCTCCCTCTCCCCTTTGGGGAGAGGGCTGGTGTGAGGGGCGGTCGTAGTGCTCGGACCGCCCCTCACCCCCAACCCCTCTCCCCCAAGGGGAGAGGGGAGTAAGGACGGACTCAGCTTGGCAAACGCGATCAGACAGGCGACGA
>JACRIH010000023.1 GCA_016235885.1 Planctomycetales bacterium
GTGAGGCAGCCGCACTGGCTGCCTCGCCGTCTCGAAGAATCCCCATTGCACGGCGGGCCGTGGGAATTGCGAGTTGCTCAACTCGTGAGCGAACTCAACGAATCCGACATTGCTGCCGACGTGCGACAACTGAGCGACGAACTGTTTGCTGCCGGACCGCCATCAAAGTAGCCGGCACACTCCGTGTGCCGAACCCCGCACACGGAGTGTGCGGTCTACACTGACCTGACTCAGGTGCGTGCGAATGAAAATCACCGAAATCCAAATCGAACGCTTCGGGGTGTGGAGCGACCTCACGCTTCCGCTCGCCGATTCCGGGCTGAACGTGTTCTACGGTCCGAACGAAGCGGGCAAGACCACGCTGCTGCGGTTCATTCGCGGCGTGCTGTTCGGTTTTTCGCCTCGCGTGTTTGACGGCGTTGCGCATGACGTCGCGTCAATGGCGGGCGGCCTACAAGTCTTCGCCACTGGCGAACCGATTCAACTGCATCGCGGCAGTGGAGAGGTTCGCGGTCGGCTGACGTGCAGCGGTGCGCGGGGTTCGTTGCCAGCGGACGAAATGGTGGCGCGGCTGCTGTGCGGGATCGACGAAAACGTCTTCGAGCGCCTGTTCGCGGTCGGGACTCGCGAAATGCAGGAGCTGGGAACGCTCACGGACGATTCGGTTGCCGAACACATTTACGGTCTGACGCTGGGACCGACCGGTCAACGATTGCTCGCCGCGTGTGAGCGCGTGCGGACCGAGCGGCAGCAACTCATCGACCCGCTTCAACAACAGGGCGAATTGGTGGACCTGTTCGAGCGGCTCGACCAAATCGAATCGCAGCTCAACGCGTTGCACACCTTGAAACGGAAGCACGGTGAATTGGCCGGGTTGCGCGACGAACTGGACGACAAGATCGCGGGGGTCAAGCAGCGTCAGGCGGGGATCGCGGAGCAGCTTCGCGGCCACACGTTCCTCGAACGGGCCTGGGGTCCGTGGCACCGCATCCGCGAATGCGACACCGAACTCGACGAACTGCCGACCGTCGCCGACTTCCCCGAGCAGGGGCTGGACAAGTTGAAGCAACTCGACACGGACATCGCCACGGCCACACAATCGCGAGATCGGCTGGTCGGTCAGTCGCGCCAACTGCGAACCCAGGTCAAGCAATTGCCAATCGACGGCCGCCTCCGCCAACACGGGCCGGCGCTGCGAAGTTTGATCGACCAACGAAACTGGATCATCGAACAACAGCAGCGCGTGGCGACCGCGCAGCGCGGTGTTGCCGAATCGGACCTGGCACTGAAATCCGTTCTCGATCGGCTCGGTTCGTACTGGACCGCGTCGCGATTGGACACGGTCGACACGACGCCCGCGGCCAGCTATCGCATCGCCAGCCTCGCGCGATCGCTCCAGTCGGCCGAATCGCGACGCCAGCAACTTCAACGCACCGACGAACGCTTGACGCAGTCGATCCGCAAGCGACAGGAAAAACTCCGCGAGTTGATCCAATCGTTGCCCGGTGCCACGCTGGACGACGCGCTCGCGGCCGCGCGGAAACAACTCGACAACCTGACGCAGCTCTCCCAACTCCGGCTGCACGAAGCCGAACTGCTCGAACGGCAGGACGGCATCGATGAACATCGCGAGCGGATCGCGCCCCACGGGTTGCTCCCCGACTGGGTCACGTCGTTACTGTGGGTGTTCGGTCTCGTCGGCGGCGTGCTGGGCGTGTGGGGTTTGTACACCGGCCACAACACGAGCACCGTCGCCGGGGCGATTTACGCGCTGCTCGGCATGACCTGCGGCGGACTCGCGTGGGGATTGCGAACGCAGTTCGAGGGCGATGTGCTGGAGCGACTGGCCGAATTGAATGACGACTCCGCCCGCAATCTGGCGGAACTGCGCGCGACTCGCGAAGCCATCCGACACCTCGGCGGCGAACCCCGCGCCGACATCGAGACGCCCTCGACAGAAACTCCGACCCGACTCACAGCCGTCGAAACACCGCAGCGTCCCATCGAAAACGATGACCTGCTGCCATCGCACAGCATCCACGACGACAACGCCTGGCGACCGAGTGCCTTTTGGCGGTGGGACGCGCGGATGCGGCGAGTCGGCGACTGGTTCAAGTCGGTGGCCATCGCAATCGACCACGGGTTTGATGTCGTGTTCGATTTCCTGATGGATGAAGCGTCGGGAATAACTTCCTCCCCTCTCCCTTCGGGAGTGGGGTCGGGGGTGAGGGCCGTTACGCGTTCAACACTTCCTCACCCCAGCCCTCTCCCAGAGGGTGAGGGAGCGTCGCACGCCCCCGATCTCCAACCGCTCGCCGAACTCGAACAGATTCGCGAGATCACCCAGCGCATCTGCGAACTCGAACGCTGGGACTTCGCGAGGCGTCGGTTGAAACGGACCGGCAAGCGGCTCGCCGCGCTGAAGCAACAACTGGCAATCGCGCATCGTGAAGTCGGCACGACAAGGCAGAGTTGGCAGGAATTGATCGGTCCGCTGGGCCTGCCGGCCGATGTAAAAATCGAAACCGCTCTCGACACGTGGCGCCAACTGGCCGACGCAACGGAACGTCGCCGTCAGCTTCACGCCGCGCGAGCCGAGTTCGATCACCACCAGCAACTGCTCCGGTCGGTCGTGCAAAGGATCGAGGAACAGGCGCGGCGGATGAACGTAGGATGGACGCCCCATCCGTCCGACAAAGTTCAAGAACGCACGGACGAGGCGTCCATGCTACTCACCACATGGGAACAACAACTGACCGCAAACGACAAGCTCGTGCTGACACGTCGCGACCTGCGAAGCCGCATCCGAGTGCTCCGCAAAGAAGCTCGCGAATACCGCACGTTGCTCGACGACTTGAACGTGCACCGCGGAGCGCTTTTGGTGTGCGGTGGCGCGGCGACCACCGAGGAATTCACCCAACGCGCCCGCTGGGCCGCGCGACGCACCTTCTTGGAAGATCAGTCGGCGGATGCCCGTCACGATCTGGAAGCGATCTGCCAAAACTACCCCGATCTCGCGGTGGTCGAAGACGACATGGAAGTGTACGACGCCGAACAAAACACGCACGCGATCGAAGTCTGCGAGCAAGAGGCCGACGATTTGGATCGCGATCTCGCGTTGACGCACGAGCGACTCGGCGGCATCAAGCACGAGCTGTCGCAACTGGAGCAGGACCGTCGCCCGGCGGACTTGCGAATCGAACGCGAGCAGGTGCTGACCCGCTTGCGTCACGCGGCCGGACGCTGGTTCGCGTGGGAGACGGCAGCGCAAGGGGTGGAAGAATTGCGGTCGCGGTACGAGCGCACGTGTCAGCCCGCGACACTGGCGGACGCTTCGCGGTTTCTCGCCCGGCTGACGTGCGGCAAATACAAAAACGTATGGACTCCGCTCGGCCAACGACATCTTCGCGTCGACGACGAGCACGGTCACAGCCTGCCGGTCGAAAGCCTGAGCCGCGGCACTCGCGAGCAACTCTTCCTGTCCGTACGCCTGGCGGTCGTGCAGAACCTCGCCCGACGCGGCATCAACCTGCCGCTGGTCCTCGACGATGTGTTCGTCAATTTCGATGAACGCCGCGCCGAAGCGGCCGTCGAATTGCTGCTCGATTTCGTCGCGCAGCAACATCAAGTGCTCGTCTTCACGTGCCACCAGCATCTGGCCGCACTGTTCGAGAGCAAAGGCGTGGACCCCATCTGGCTCCCCGCCCACTCGCTCCCGCTGACCGAACAACCCCCGCGCCGCCTCGCCGGGTGAGATGTTTCCCTGCTCCAGTCCCCCTCTCCCTTTCGGGGAGAGGGGTTAGGGGTGAGGGGCGGTCCAAGCGATTCTACGCGATGATTCAAGTCGAAGCACCGTGCGGTGCGCCCCTCACCCCCGGCCCCTCACCCCAAAGGGGAGAGGGGAGTACGCATTGCAAGACTCCGCACGCCGCGCGGAATCGCGTACACTCCGCGCATCCGTAGAACAGTCCGGCACGGAAGCCGCGTGACCCTCGCACCCGCCGGGAGATGATTTCATGCAGACGGCAACTTTGATCGCAAGCTTCGTCGCGGCCTTGTTCGCGCAGCAACCCGGAACCAAGCCATCTACCACCGCCACGCCGCCACTGGGACAGCGGCTCATCGAAGACTACTTGACGCAGGAAGCCGATCGGCTCGACGACAACTTTTTGCAGGGAATCGAATCCAAGGCCGACTTCGAACGGCTGCGTCCGAAGTTGCGCGAACAATACCTCGAAATGCTCGGCTTGTGGCCGCTGCCAGAGAAGACTCCGCTCGAAGCGAAGGTCACCGGCGTCATCCCGCGCGACGAAGGATACCGCGTCGAGAAGCTGCACTTTCAAAGCCGGCCGCGGCTCTACGTTACTGGCAACTTGTACGTCCCGACCAATATCAAGCCGGGTGAAAAGCTGCCGGCGGTGCTGTACGTGTGCGGTCACTCGGGACGCGGTCGCGATGGCAACAAGACGGCGTTTCAGCATCACGGTCAGTGGTTCGCCACGCATGGCTATGTCTGCCTGATCATCGACACGCTGCAACTCGGCGAAATCGCCGCCATCCATCACGGGACGTACCGGTACGACCGCTGGTGGTGGCAGGCGCGCGGCTACACATCGGCGGGCGTTGAATGTTGGAATGGGATTCGGGCCATCGACTATTTGCAAAGCCGGCCGGAGGTCGATGGCGACAAGATCGCGGTCACGGGGATTTCCGGCGGCGGGGCGGCGACGTTTTGGATCGCGGCGGCGGACGAGCGCGTGAAAGTCGCCGTGCCTGTCAGCGGGATGAGCGACCTCGAAGATTACGTTGGGAACAAGATCGTCAACGGACATTGCGACTGCATGTTCATGATCAACACGCACCAGTGGCCGTGGACGCAGATCGCCGCGCTCGTCGCTCCGCGTCCCATGCTGTTCGAGAACTCGGGACACGATCCGATCTTCCCGCAGAACTCGAACGACCGCATCCGGGCGCGGCTCGAAAAGTTGTATCGGTTGTACGTGAACAAGCCCGATGAACTGTTCGACATCGGCGTCACTCCGGGCGGACACGACGACAAAGTGGAGCTGCGGCTGATGGCGTACCGCTGGATCAACAAGCACCTGAAAGGTGACAACGCACCGGTGACCGAACCGCCGCTGAAACCGCTCGATGGCCCGCTGCTGCGTGCCTTCCCCGGCGACCTGCCCGAGGATGAAATCAACACGAAGATCGACGAAACATTTGTCCCGGCCGCGACCGCCGGTCCGCTTCCGAAAACGGCCGAAGAGTACGCGACGTGGCGCGACGCCAAGCTGGCCGAACTGCGCCGGATCACATTCGTCGGACATCGCAAACCGGTCGTGAAACGGCTCGAACCGACTGACGGCTTCGCCGGTGAGAAGCCGGCGCACGGCATCTGGATCACCGAGGAACAAAGCGAATCGGACTCGGTCGCGAACAGCGGCCCGTCGGCGGACGTCGTGTGCAGTTGGCGTTCGTTCCCTGCGAAGGGGAACTCGCCGAACGTCTGGCTGGTGGTCCTCAACCCCGAGGAATCGCCCGACAAGATGCCCGACTGGGCGATCAAAGTCGTGGGGAACGATGCGGCAGTCCTGCTGGCTCCGCGCGGTTGTGGTGAGTTCGCGTGGGAAGACAAGTCGCCGTTCCGCGTTCAACGTTCGATGGCGCTGCTCGGCAGAACGGTCGATTCCGGCCGCGTGGCCGATGTGCAAGCCGTGATCGAATACACTCACTACGTTGCCTCAACCCGCGTTTGGAAAATCGCCGGGCGCGGTCAAGCCGGTGTGATCGCCGCCTACGCCGCCGCGCTCGCCCCCGCCCATTGTATCGCCGAAGCGGTCGTGGTCGAACCGCCCACGACGCATCGCGAGCGTCCGATTCTCCTCAACGTCCTGCGAATCTTCGACCTCCCTGAAGCGCTCGGCCTGCTCGCCCATCGCCCGGTCACAATCGTCACGAGCGACGCCACCGCGTTCGAGAGAACTCGCAAACTGTTCGGAATCTCGGGCGAGCCGCTTCGATTGCAGAAGCCTTGACGCGGGGGATGTTCGATGGAATTGTTTGTGATGTCAATGGCCGGAGTTGACACTAACCCGAAGCGTAAGCGAGGGACGAATAGGACTCCCTTGCTTACACTTCGGGTTAGTGTGCCTTACCTGATGATCCCGATGAGGGCCTGATCGTGCTTCGATTTCTGGGATCTCGACGAGTTGAGTCGGGAGCAGTTCACCGCCGTGAGTTGTTGCGGGCTGGCGCTGCGGGGTTATGCGGGCTGGCCGGATCGTCATCGCTGCGTGTGGCGTCTGGCAGTAACGAATCGAGCACGGTCGGATTTCCAGGGTTCGGTCGGGCCAAGCGATGTCTGGTGCTCTACATCTACGGCGCGTGGAGTCAGCTCGACACGTTCGACCCCAAGCCTGCCGCACCGGCGGAAATTCGGGGGGACTTTCGGGCCATCGACACGTGTCTTCCCGGCGTGCAGGTTTGTGAACATCTGCCCCGGTCGGCTCGAATTCTCGATCGCTGCACGCTGGTGCGGTCGATGTCACACCCGTGGAACATTCATTCCGCCGCCTACACTCTGACCGGCAACCCGGACACGGAGCGCATCGAGGGACGGCAACGGAATCCGGACCAATGGCCCTATCTGGGCAGCATCGTGGACTATCTTTCCGGACGAGGCCATTTCGGTCCGCAACCGCGCGGCGTCCCGGTGAACGTGATGCTTCCTTGGCGGCAAAGTCTGCACGCGCGGCCAAACAAGCGAGCCGGCACGTTCGGTGGTTTCCTGGGTCCGGCCTTCGATCCTCTCTGGACCGACTTCCGTGGCGAAGCTCCTCTCGGCGATCCGTTCCGGGCCATCACCCCCGAGGGGCGTCTTGAATTCGGGGCGGGAGACACGCCCGCGATCACTCTCGATACGCTCGACCGGCGGCGTTCATTGCTCTCGCAATTCGAACAGCAGAGCGACGATCTTTTGCGAACCGCCGCTGTCCGTGGATACGCCCGCCAGCGCGACCACGCTTTTGATTTTTTCGCCACGCCGAAGGTGAGCGAGGCGCTCCGCATCGACCGCGAACCATTTTCGCTTCGAGAAGACTACGGCCTGACGCTGTTCGGTCAGGCCTGTTTGTCCGCGCGGCGGTTGCTGGAATCGGGCGTCAAGTTTGTGACGGTCGTCTGGGATGAGTACGGTCAAACGGACGAAAGCTGGGATACGCATTACGACCACCACACGCGGCTCAAGGATTTTCTGCTGCCGGCTTTCGACCGAGCCTTCTCCACGTTGTTGGCTGACATGGATCTCCGGGGACTGCTCGACGACACGCTGGTCCTGTGTTTGAGCGAACACGGGCGGACGCCCAAGTTTTACGCCACCAGCGCCGGCGCACCGGGACGCGACCATTGGTCGCGAGCGTATTGCCAGTTGTTCGCCGGAGCCGGTGTGCCACGCGGACGAGTGCTGGGTACGTCGGACGGATCGGCCGCCGATGTCACTGACCGACCGATTGATCCCAAGGACGTTCTCTGCACAGCCTGCCACCTGCTGGGCATCGACCCACGTCTGGAACTCATCGCCTCACCGGGGCGACCTGTCCCATTGATCGGTGGCGGCAATGTCGTTCGCGAACTGCTGGGTTGAAACAGTCGAAGAGACGAAACCGTCGCAACGTAGCCGTCACGCTCCGCGTGACGAGCCGAGCTGTGATTCGGCGTCGATTTGGCGTTCGGCTCATCACGCGGAGCGTGATGGCTACGTACAGCCGCGAGGCTGATGAACCCAGCTCAACTTCAATCGATCCGTGCGTCGACACGGGGGAAGGCAATCGTCTTCGGTGGCTGATAGCCGGGGGGCCAGTCGCCTTGGACTTCGACCTGGCCGACAAACTCGCGTTCGCCCAATTCGTAATCCGGGTCTTTCGCGACTTTGCCATCCTTGTCGATGAAGATTTTGGCCAGATATTTTCCCGATGGCAGCAGCGGTTCCTCGCGCCGCACTGTGGCGACGCGATCCGAATCGCGCGGCGCGGTGGCGGTCATCATGTTCTGCCAGACGGACTGTTTGCCATTGATCGGGCCGAACGCCGTGGCCCAGCGCTCCTGCGACCAGCTCTTGGTCTCGCTGTCCCAGCGATACAGATCGACTTTGAGAGGCATTTTCCCGAACCGTTCGGGGACGCCGGTGATCCGCAGGTGCTGGTTGGTCAGGTGCGTGACTTCCGCGCGGGGCTGGGGCAGGTCTGCGGCCGTTTTGTATTGGGCACCTTTGGCGGCGGCGTAGTCCTTCACGAACGTCAGGAACTGTTTGTAGGCCGTGTCACCCACCAGAAACTTTGGACCACCGCCATGATCGGCGAGTCCCGCCGGCTTGAGCAAGACGAGGCTTTCCTCCGGATCTTGGAGGTCGATGTTGCCCCCGTTGACGAGCTTGTCGAGCGTCGCGGCGGGATCGCGCGGCACGATCCAGGAAACTTTCTGACCATGCTTTTCGATGAGCCTTTGATTGCGGTCCGGCGAGTGGCAACTGATGCAGCGTCCCATCTGCGACCACACGTTGTCCACAAACGACGACAGCACGCGGTCCTTGCGAGCGTGCCGAATCACTTCGACGGGCAGATTCGTCGGGAAGTCGGCTTCCGCCGCGGCCTTCGTCTTCAACAGTTCCGGTTCCTTCACCGCCGCGACGATCCACGCGCGGAAGGCTCGGAATTCCTGTTGTCGAACCTTGTCGGAGATCGGGCCGGGTTTGTCCGGCGTCCGCGAAATAAACGTCAGGATTTTCGACTTGTCGGGGTCCGCGACATTGATCAGGCCATGATCGCGCATCGCCGCGAACGTGTGGGCTTGATCGGCGAGGATGTAATTCTTCAGATCCACGCCGCTCAGATGGCAGTCCGCACAACTCGACGCATTGTCCGCCTTCATGATCGGCAGGATGCGGCGATTGAAAATTTCCAACGCCGACAGCGATTCCAACTCCGCCGCGTCCTTCTCGGCATTCGCGACTGCCGCCGCCTGATCGCCAGCCGTTGTTTCGCGAGACGGACCATCCTTGGCGTGCGCGGCGTGCTTGGGCTGATCGTGCTTCTTGCCAGCACGGTGTTGATCGCCTGCCGCCGGCTGTGCATCGGCTTGATGCTTGTGGTTGGCATCGCCATGCCGATTGGCAGGTTTCGAGTCCGCGGAATTGTTGTGCGCGTGAACACGTTCCTGTTTGTGATCCGCCGATCCGACCTGATGCTTATCGTGGGCGGGAGGATGCGCCGGGCTGTGGGCCACTTCGGCGTCGTGATGATGTTTCTGCGGAGACTTCTCGGAATCCACAGCCGCTCCATGATCGTGGTGCGCATCGGCCGCCGTGTGCGCATCGGTCGGCGAGGTTTGTCCAGCCACATGGACACCGCCGGTGGATTCAACCGCAGGCCCGTGAACGTCCGGATCGCTCTTCGCAACCGGATCACTCTGCGAGCACGACGCGAACAGAAAAACGGCGGGGACCAGGCTCATCAAAGACCAGCGACGCATGGCAATTCTCCCACAACAAGGTAAGGGAAACCGGCGAAAAGCATTTATGCGAGCGGGTCGCGCACAACTCCACCCACGAATTGTTTAACCGCATGTCCAACGGGCCGCGCGCGGGGCGTTGCCCACGCGGTTAAACAGTGCGACGGAGCCGCAACGGAAAAGAATCTTAGCCACGGATGAAACACGGACACGAGGCTGTGTGGTGCCGTTGCCAGACACAAATCCGTGTTTCATCCGTGGCTAAGAAAAATGCACGCAGCACAACAAAAAATTGTGAGATAGTAATACGACGGCATGTGTCCCATCTTTTTCAATGGGCCGTCAGATTTCTGACAGGAGCTTTGTCAGCGCTCTCTCGACCACTTCAGGTCGTGTCATTGGCCCGTGAGTCAGGATGTACTTGTCGATCTCATTGGAGTGACGAGCAACGACACTGGTCAGGCTGGTCACCCATTGCCGCCATTCTTCACGCACGGCGGGCATTTCGGCTGCCAGCAAGGGTCGCAGTTGTTGGCTTTCGGCCCGCGGTTCGGCCAGACGTTCGGGCGAGATGTTGGGTTGGGTTTGCATCAATCCTCCTCGGTCCTGTAGGCGGTATGCACGTAAATGAAAGGTCTGCCGTCGTCGTTATCTGAGTTCGTAGACCACAAAAATGAAGTCGCCGTTGAGTGTTCGACCGAAAATAGCTGGCCGACCTGTGGCGCGGCTGGTTGTTTCGGTTTCGATGTTGTCGAACGCCGACTCGACCTCTGCGGGAGTAAGGCCGTGCTCGGCGATGTGTTCGACGTTACCGCCGGGGGCATCGTCCCACAAGAACAACCTATCCATCGGCGTCTCCTGCGGTCATTAGAGCGAGCGGCCGTCCAAGCCGTCAAACGCAGATTGCTGCACGCTGCGCTCGGTGCTCCGCCACGCGCTTCTCTGACGACGACGGGTGGCTGGGGTCGAACGAAGTGAGAGGCGGTCCGAGACGGGGTCGGGAGTCTTTTCATGCGGCAAAACATTTCGGAAATCACGGAAAATCAGTTGCGTGCGGCATGAAAACGACTCCCGACCCCCTCGCGATGACTCAAATCTGCCGAAGCTAATTCGATGGCGGCAACGATGTCCGTGAGTCGCGGGTATCGACGTTTTACTCTTTCACTCCAGTCCCACTGCCGCTCGAACGAGAGAGATTCGTACTCGCGAATGGCTTCCTGGAATCGTCTTTCCAAGTGCGACAACTCGCTCGGCGATCTCCCTGCCGGGATGTCGAAGTAACTGCCCGTTTTCAGCATTGCATAGGCGACGCCGCAGTTGTTGCGGAGTTCCGCCATTGCTGAAACGACGGCGTGCAGGATGAGTTTGAATTCTCTGGGGCGGCCTTTGGGATTCGCGTCCCATGTCGCTGCTTCTTCTTCGTCCCATTCGCAAGCCGGCATCGCCGCCAGTTTCCCACGTATTCGACCTCGTTTGCGCACTGTCCGATATTGGTCTTTGTAACTGCCGTACTTCCAGCCGTGATAAACCAATTGAAGGATTTCAAAAGGAATCATGGCGATCGGAATTCCAGTGACCGAGAGTTCGGTGTCGGCGAGGAAGCGATTCCGGTCCATGTCCCAGGTGACCTCTTTGAGAACATACCCCAAGGGTTCGTCAATGCCTTCCCAGTCCTTGCTGAAGACCGAGATGTCGCGAGATGGTGGAAACGGAAGTTCGATCGTTCTCGTCAGCCGCATCCCCGCGTCATCATCACTCATGGGAGGAACGTAGCGCAGGACCAAATCCACATCGACTGCATACATCAGAAACCCACGTTCTAAAGGGGGGCAACCTTGACGGTCTTAGGGCGGCGATTCGGTCGGACGCCTCACGCAATATCGTACCAGGCCGGTCACACCGATCTCGATGTCTCGAACCGGAGTTGCGTAGGGTGGGTCGAGGCACGAGACCCCATAGGCACAAACTTAAGGATTTCGCTAGTGGTCGGCCCCAGCAAAACATCGAAGAATCTTGCAGAAGTCGCCATGTGCAATAGACACCGGGTTTTCCTTAAGTCCAATACTCATGTGGAATTTGCCTCTTAAGTTTCTGCGTATGGGGTCGAGGCACGAGACCCACCGACAATAACTTGAGCGTCCAAATACGGCGGCGATGTCAGCACCAGATGCACCGACTCGGCCGCCATCGGCGTCATGTTCCGCGCATCCCCAAGATTCAAGCGATGCGTCGTCGGCATCCCCGGCCCCTCTCCCCCCAAAGGGGAGAGGGGAGATTGTGAATTGATGGGTCTGATTCCGCACTCTGTTCAAACTTCAAGCGGACTCACGAATGACTTACGGCTCGGTTGGTTTCTTGAGCATGTCCGGTCCTTTGCCGCAGGTCTTTTTGTAACCCTTCCCGGTCTTCACGTACTTCGTGAAGCCCAGCGATTCCAGCTTGCGATCGTCCTGCACCGCTTTCTGCGCCTTCGATTCCGAGAATTTTCCGCCGATGTACGCAGCCTGGATGACACGCTTCACGGGCTTGCCGGTCACGGGTTGAGTTTTGAGCGATTCCTCGTGGATGCTCTGGTACAGCTCGAACCGTTCGCCGGGTTTTCCGTCGTCGCGGATGATTTCATAAACATAGGTCGGCATGGCAACTCTCCAACAACGCTACGCAAGGCAAGAAACAAATGCTTCGCCACCGAGCTTGTCTCGGTGGTTCAACGGCTTTTGCACTACTCGTTTTTCCTGAGCGATTCAAGTAGCGCAAAAGCCAATGAACCCCTGGGGCAAGCCCAGGGGCGAGAGATTCACAATCTCAATACTCTTCGCCTCCCTGCCACTCTTCGATTTGTTGCAGGAGCTTTTCCTTCTCGTCGAACTTGGCCCACACCGATTCGCCTCCTTCGAGGGCGACTTCGTGGAGGCCCTCGCAATGGCAATCCGGTTCGCCGCAGAAGTGTGGTGTGGCGGCGATCCACAGCACGCGATACAGCGGCACGTACTTGTCGTCGATACGGCAGAAGATGGAACTGTCCACGGAATCACTCGTCAGAAAAGACCACGAACGGGCCGGGGGGCCAGGGAACTCAACAACATCGGCACGCTGCCATTCATGTTGCTTTCACCCGATCGGCTCGTCACGCGGAGCGTGACGGCTACGTAGCCATCACGCTCCGCGTGATGAGCCGATCGCATATTGAACTCGAATGGCGGAACACGCCGCAACATCATAACGCCGGAAGGACCTCGCAAAAATGCCGCCACAGGTCGAGGAACTCCGCATGGGCTTGGCGAACCCGTGAGGCGTACTCGGCCTGCACGAGTGAAAAGGCTCGCGGAACCTGCGGAGCCGAACCGTTCGCTCCGTCCGGTGTCTCGGCTCGCCTTCGCGCCAAACGTCTCCGGCAGCGAGATTCTTCGCGGGCGAACTGCCTGCTCCCGACGATGCCATCTTGAATCACCCCCAGCAACTCCTGCAATCGCTGGATGCGCGGGAAGGCTTCAGCGTGCCAGTCGGTCGGCAGCACAGGGAGGAAGATTTCGAGGGCATACCGCAGCCGCTTGCAGGCAATTCGCAACCGGTGCAGTTTGTCCGGCGCAGCCTGATCCCACACCGCGTCGTGCCGGATAGAAGTCAGTTCCGCAGCCAGGATGTCACGGGCGACATCGGCCAGCAGGGTTTGAGTGTGTGAACTTTTGTAGCCCTGTCGCTCCGCGACAGGAATGCCGAATGTCTCTCGACAATCAACGCCAAGAATCAGTGGCGTTCCCAGCGATACACGGCTGTCCTGTCGCGGAGCGACAGGGCTATTTTCAACCAGCGAATCGATCAACTTGTCGCTCGACTGCCGGATTCGATTCGCCAGCCAGGGAAGTTGCCGCCGGAGTTTTTTCCGAGCCTTCCGGCTTCGGCGCGACGAGCGCTGGCGGAGCCAGTTCAAGCCCGCGAGCTCCTCGGCGTCGTGGTTGGGTTGTTCGACGAGTTCGTCAAGGAACCGCGTCTGCACGTCCGCATCGCGGGCTTTGCCACTGCGACGGCGCAGCCGTTCGAGGTGCTTCACGAGTTTCCGTCGTTCCGGTTTCGGCAGCCAACCATTGAACACCTCCAACGCGGCGACACTACGGCGGCTGGTCACGCGCAGTTGATGCACGCCGTCAATGTGGTCGCCGCCGTGTAGCCGCTGGTCCAGACGTTCGAGGACCGCCGTCAATCGGGCGCGGACGACGACTTCGACCGCCGACGCGATCGGCATCTCCGGCGTCAGGCCGGGAATTCCCCTGGTGTTTCCGACGGACATGGGACATCACAAACGGACACGAAAATGACTTCTTTACTCCCCTCTCCCTTCGGGAGAGGGGCCTGTGGTGAGGGGCGTACCGCACGGTGCCGTAGCTTGGATTCTTGCCAAGAGACGCTTGGACCGCCCCTCACCCCTCTCCCCAAAGGGGGAGAGGGGGAATTGGAGAATCGGACGTCTTCCGACAACGTTGCTCACTGGCTCAGTTTTTCGACCAACATTTGGCGCACGCGCTGTGGGTCGGCTCCTTTGACTTCTTTCATCACCTGACCGATCAACGCGCCGACCGCCGCCTGTTTGCCGCTCTTGAAGTCGGCCACCGCCTTCGGGTTCTTGTCGACGATCTTCGCGATGACTGCGTCCAATTCTACGACGTCGAACACCAACGCCAAGCCCTTCGACGCGACGAGTTCGTCGATTCGCGACGGTTCGATCGGCTTGCCTTCCAATCCTTCAGTCAACAAGTCGACGAAGATTTCGCGGGCACTCTTGATCGTGATGGCCTTGGTGTTGATCTTGCCGAGCAGTGCGATCAGGACCGGCTGGCGGATCGGGAACTGGCCGATCGTCAGGTTGCGTTCCTTCATTTCACGGAGGATGTCCTGCGTGACCCAATTGGCCGCCTGCTTCGCATCGCCGCAACCGAGCGCGACTTCTTCGTAGTAGCTGGCCAGCTCCGCCCCCTGGTCCACGATGACGGCGGCATCGTAGTTGGACAGCAGGTAGCCTTCCTTGAATCGCTTGCGCCGGTCGGCCGGGAATTCGCCCAGCGATTCGCGAATGCGGTCGAGTTCTTCTTCGGTGACCGTGACCGGCACGAGATCGGGGTCGGGGAAGTAGCGGTAATCCGACGCCTCTTCCTTCCCGCGCTGCGCGAACGTCGCGCCGCGAGCCGCATCCCAGCCGCGAGTTTCCTTCGACACTTCACCCAGCCGCTTGCCGGTTTTCTGCCACTCTTCGAACTGCCGTTTGATCTCATATTCCAGCGAGAGTTCGACGTTGCGGAAGCTGTTGAGGTTTTTGATTTCGACGATCGGCGTCGGGATGTCCTGCCCGTCCGGCTGATGCACGTGCAAGTTGACGTTGGCGTCGCAGCGCAACGAACCCTCCGCCATGTTGCAGTCGGAGACGCCGAGGTACGTGAGCAGCAACCGCAGCTCTTCGAGATACCGTTTGCATTCGGCCGCCGACCGCAAGTCGGGTTGCGACACGATTTCGAGCAGCGGCGTGCCGGCCCGGTTCAGGTCCACCTGGCTGTCGGTCCCGTGGCCGGTTTCGTCGTGCAGATTCTTCCCCGCATCCTCTTCGAGATGCGCGCGGATGATGCCGACTCGCCGCGTCGTTCCCTCCGTCGGATCGACCTCGACTTCCAGAAACCCGTCGAGGCTGAACGGCAGGTCGTACTGACTGATCTGATATCCCTTGGGCAGGTCGGGATAGTAGTACTGCTTGCGATCCCACTTGGTGAACGGTGCGATCTGGCAGTTGAGCGACATCGCCGTTTTGAGGGACAACTCAAACGCCCGCCGATTCATCACTGGCAACGAACCAGGCAGCCCCAAACACACCGGGCACGTCTGCACATTCGGGTGATCCGGATTAAACTCCGTCGAACAGCCGCAGAAGATTTTCGACTTCGTGAGCAACTGCACGTGAACTTCGAGGCCGACGATGACGGTGTAGCTCATGGTTGAATTTCGAAACGAGGACGAACGAATTGCAGAGTGGACCAAACGAAATGCGACCTACCGACCAAGATTCTCACGGCTTTGAGTCGGCGGTCCGCTTTTGCAGCCAGTGTTGGAACGAGGCCTGACTCTCGCCCGAGGGCCGACCGCTCAGCAAGTTGTCGACACTGATATCTTCGTCCAAGTCCGTCCAGTGAATGCCGTGTCCCTTGCCGATCAATCGCCAGTGACTTCGCTCCTGTGCCGTGCCGTGAGCCAGCCGTGGATACCATGCCAGAGGCACTGCGACAGTTCGGCCGTCCGACAATTCGATCGTCAGCGTGTCGTCTGTCACGACAACTTGCACTGCATTCGCGACGGGCACATCAACCGTTGAAGAACTCATGCCAACTCTCCAGCAAATGGGTTCGGTTTTCATCGACCAGATCGTGAAGCTGGTTGATTTCCTTCCGTGAAAACCCTTCGCTCCGCTCCAGTCTGATTGGCTCCAGCCAAAACTTGGCGTCGCTTTCATCGCGTTCGATGTGAACGTGCGGCGGCTCGTTACGGTCACCAGCATAGAATATAGAACCGGTACGGGCCAACGCGAAGGACGGTAGGCATGCTAGGCATCCAGACTCGGGGAGGCAACGTAAACCGTGTTGCTCGACCTACAGCTTCGCCCGCTGCTTGTGCCAGTCGGTTTCGCGCTCGAACATTCGGGCCGTACGCAGCAGGCGCTCTTCCTGAAACGGTGCGGCGAGCAGTTGCAGGCCGATCGGCAGGTTTTTTCCGCTGAATCCGGCGGGGATGCAGATGCCCGGTAGACCGGCCAGGTTGGCGCTCAGCGTGTAGATGTCGGACAGGTACATGGCCAGCGGATCATTCACCAGTTCGCCGATCTTGAACGCGGGGGTCGGTGCGACCGGCGACGCGATCACATCGACCGACTGGAACGCCTGATCGAAATCCTGCCGGATCAGTCGTCGGACTTTGAGAGCCTTCAAGTAGTACGCGTCGTAGTAGCCGGCGGACAAAGCGTACGCGCCCAGCATGATTCGCCGTTTCACCTCGGTACCGAACCCTTCGCCGCGGCTGGCCGAGTACATGTCGATCATGTTGGAAAAATCTTTCGCGCGGTGGCCGTAATGCACGCCGTCGTAGCGAGCCAGATTACTCGACGCTTCGGACGGGGCGATGATGTAGTACACCGCGACCGCGTACTGCGAGTGAGGCAGCGACACTTCCTTGACCTCGGCTCCCAGCTTCCGGTACACGTCGAGAGCCGTCCGAATTGCCGCTTCGACTTCGCGGTCGAGGCCCTCGACGAAATGTTCGCGAGCGACGCCGATTCGCAACCCGGCCAGCGGTTCGTCCACGCTGCGGCTGTATTCGGGGACCGGCACGTTGACGCTCGTGCTGTCGCGCGCGTCGTGGCCGGACATGACTTCGAGCAGGAGCGCGGCCCCCGACACATCGCTGGCGAACGGGCCAAGCTGGTCGAGCGAACTCGCGTACGCCACCAGACCAAACCGCGAAATGCGTCCGTACGTGGGCTTCATCCCCACCACTCCGCAGAACCCCGCTGGCTGACGGATCGAACCGCCGGTGTCGCTGCCGATCGCCAGCGGAGCCATGCTCGCCGATACCGCGGCCGCTGATCCGCCGCTCGATCCGCCTGGCGTGCGCGCGAGATCCCACGGATTTTTCGTGACCTGATACGCGGAGTTCTCGGTGGACGACCCCATCGCGAACTCGTCCATGTTCGTCTTGCCGATCAACACGGCGTCGGCTTCTTTCAACCGCTGGACGACATGGGCATCGTACGGCGGAACGAAGTTTTCGAGCATCCGGCTCCCGCACGTCGTCCGCACGCCCTTCGTGCAGACGACATCCTTGAGCGCGACCGGCACGCCCGCCAACTTGCCGACCGCGTGCCCGGCCTGGCGCTTCGCATCCACGTCCCGAGCCTGCTCCAGCGCCGCGTCGCGATCCACGAGCAGAAACGCCTGCACTTGGGCATCGTGAACCGCGATCTGGTCGAGGTACGCCGTCGTGACATCGACGCTCGTCACGTCGCCCCGTTCGAGGCGTACTCGCAGTTCGTTCGTGGTCGCGCCGAGGATGGACATGGCAGAGTAGGATGGGCACCTTGCCCGTCCGTCAGAGGTCGGAGTAGTCCCGACCCCATGGTCCGGACGAGCTTTATTTAAGGTAGTACCGA